>JBOGIW010000250.1:0-6499 GCA_050748045.1 Vicinamibacterales bacterium
TTCGATCTCGACAAGATCACCTTCCGTCGCCGCGATACCGACATCGAGACGCAGCTCGAGATCACCGTGTCGTCGGAAGACGACGTGGAAGTGCGGCGCCTGACCATCACCAACCGCGGCTCGCAGACGCGCGAGATCGAGATCACCAGCTACGCGGAGATCGTTCTGGCTCGTCCGGAGGACGACCTCGCGCATCCGGCGTTCGGGAAGCTGTTCGTCGAGACCGAGTTCGATCCGCAAAGCGCCGGCCTCCTGTTCAGCCGCCGGCCGCGTGCGGCCGATGAATCGCCGGTCGTCGGCTTCCACGTGCTCGGCGTGGACGGTCCTCGCCTCGGCGGTGCGGTCGAATGGGAGACGGACCGGACGCGCTTCATCGGCCGCGGTCGCTCGCCCGCCACACCGATCGTCCTCGATGGCCGCGCGTTGTCGGGCACGACGGGCGCAGTGCTCGATCCGATCGGCGCGCTGCGAGAGCGCATACGGCTCGCACCAGGCGCCATCGTCCGCGTGGCCTTTGCCACCGGTGTGGCGCCGGATCGAGCCGCCGCGCTGGCGCTGGCGCGAAAGTATCGTGACGGGAGCGCCGCCGCGCGCGCCTTCTCGATGGCGTTCACCCACGTGCACATCGCCCTGCAGCAACTGGGACTCAGCGATGAGCATGCGATGCTCCTCGATCGCCTCGCGTCGCGCGTCTTTGGATCCGACGCGTCCTGTATCAGCCCGGCCGCCCTCGCCGGCAACACGCTCGGTCAGCAGAACCTGTGGGGCTACGGCATGTCCGGGGACCTGCCGATCGTGCTCCTTCGCGTCGCCAACGTGGCGTCGCTGCCGCTCGCACGCCAACTGCTCACCGCACAGGAGTACTGGCGTGTCAAGGGGCTGCGGGCTGACCTCGTCCTCCTGAACGAGCATCCGGCGGACTATCTCGACGAGATACACCACCTTCTGTCCAGGCTCGTGCAGGAGCCGCCCTGGGCAGGCTGGTTCGGGAAGCCGGGAGGGATGTTCCTGCTGCGTGCCGACGGGATGCCCGAGGCGGACCGCCGCCTCCTCTCCGCGGTGGCCCGGGTCGTCCTCTCCGGGGACCTGGGAGATCTGGAGCCGCAACTGGAGCGCCCGGCGCCATGGCTGTACGACGGGCATGACGTTCCGCGTTCAGCCGACCTCCGCGCGCCGGAGCCCGCCTCCCTGCCGGTGGGGGTCCCGCCGCTCGTCATGGAGAACGGGCTTGGCGGCTTCACGCGCGACGGCCGCGAGTACGTCGTCGTGCTCGACGGCGAACGCGAGACGCCGCTGCCATGGTCGAACGTGCTGGCGAATCCCGCGTTCGGCACCATCGTGAGCAGCTCGGGGTCCGCCTACACCTGGGCTGGAAACAGCCGCGAGAACAGGCTGACGCCGTTCGCCAACGATCCGCTGACCGACCCGACGGGGGAAGCCGTCTACCTGCGGGACGACGACTCCGGCGAGGTGTGGGGAGCCACGCCGGGACCGCTGCCTCGGCTGGCCGATGGCGGCCGATGGGTCATCCGTCACGCCGCCGGGGTCACGCGCTTTCAGCATGCCGTGGCCGGCATGCAGCAGGAACTGGCGGTCTTCGTGGCGCCCGAGGATCCCGTGAAGCTGGCGGTACTGACACTGACCAACACCACCGCGCTCAGGCGGCGCCTCAGCCTGTTCGGGTACGTCGAGTGGTGCCTGGGGCCGCCGCGCACCGGCGAGCGGCGCTTCGTGGTCACCGGGATGGACGACGAGACCGGAGTCATGCTCTCGCGCAACGGCTACAACGCGGACTTCGGCAACAACGTGGCGTTCTGGCGCGCCACGGCGACGCCGCGATCGCACACGGGCGATCGCGCCGAGTTCATCGGACGCCACCGCGCGTTGAGCGCGCCGGCGGCGCTCTTCCGCGAGCGGCTTGCCGGGCGCACCGGCGCCGGGCTCGACCCGTGCGGAGCCCTGCAGATCGCCCTCGAGATCGAGCCCGGCGAATCCCGCAGCGTGGCGTTCGTCCTCGGCCAGGGGCGCGACCGGTCCCACGCGATCGAGCTGGCGGCACGCTATTCGTCCCTGGCGCAGGCGGAGGCGACGCTCGCGGCGGTCGAGCGCACGTGGAATGAGGTGCTCGGCGCCATCCAGATCCGCACGCCGGACGATTCGTTCGATCTCATCGTGAATCGCTGGCTGCTCTATCAGACCTTGAGCTGTCGCATATGGGCGCGCAGCGGCCCCTACCAGCCCGGCGGCGCCTTCGGGTTTCGCGATCAGCTCCAGGACGTGCTCGCGCTGATGTACGCGCGGCCGGACCTCTGTCGCGCGCACCTGCTGCACGCGGCCTCGCGGCAGTTCCTCGAGGGGGACGTGCAACACTGGTGGCACCCGCCGAGCGGGCACGGAACCAGAACGCGCTGCTCCGACGATCTGCTCTGGCTCCCGTACGCCGTCGCCAGCTACGTCTCGCAGAGCGGCGACGAGTCGGTGCTGGATGAAGTCGTCGGGTTCCTCGAGGCACCGCCGCTCGAGCCCGATCAGGCGGAGACGTACCTGCTGCCACGCGCGTCCTCGGAGACGGCTTCGCTCTTCGAGCACTCAGTGCGCGCCATCGGACATGCGATGAAATACGGCGCCCACGGACTTCCGCTCATCGGCTCGGGAGACTGGAACGACGGGATGAATCGCGTCGGACACGCCGGCCGGGGCGAGAGCGTGTGGCTCGGCTGGTTTCTCGTGACCGTGCTGAACGATTTCGCCCCGATCTGCGACCGGCGCGGGCGAGGCGACCTTGCCCAGATCTATCGGGAGGAGGCGCGATGGCTGACCGGCATGCTGGAACTGGCCTGGGACGACGACTGGTACCGCCGCGCGTACTTCGACGATGGAACGCCCCTCGGTTCCGTGCAGAACGAGGAATGCAAGCTCGACTCACTGACGCAGTCATGGGCCGTGCTCTCGGGGGCGGCGCAACCCCGCCGCGCCGAGCGCGCCATGAACGCCGTCCGCGCGCATCTGGTGCGGCGCGACGCCCAGATTGTGCTGCTGCTCACGCCGCCGTTCGATCGCATGGCGCACGATCCCGGCTACATCAAAGGGTATCTGCCTGGTGTTCGAGAGAACGGCGGCCAGTATACCCACGCCGCGGTCTGGACGGTGATCGCGCTGGCGCGCCTCGGTATGGGTGACGAGGCGATGGAATTGTTCCACATGATCAATCCGATCAATCACATGCGCACGATGGAGGATACCGAGCGATACCGTGCGGAACCGTACGCCGTGGCCGCCGACGTGTACGCTCACCCGATGCACGTCGGCCGCGGCGGCTGGACGTGGTACACGGGCTCGGCGGGGTGGATGTACCAGGCAGCCATTCAGGGACTTCTCGGGCTCCGGCGGAACGGGACGACGATGAGCGTGAACCCCCGCATTCCAGCGGTATGGCCGCACTTCTCGCTGGAGTGGACGATCGGTCGCACGCGGTATCGCTTCAGCGTGTCGAATCCCGAGCACCGGTCTCAGGGAATCGGGTCGGCGGAGGTCGATGGCTTCGCGGTCGATGCGCGCGCGATCCCGCTGCAGGACGATGGCGCGGTGCACGAGGTGACGATCGTGCTCGGCGCCAGCCTGGCAGGCGGCATGCCTGTGGCAGCGGCAGGTCTCGCTGAGCATCGAGAGGGGTCACCGTAGCCGCTGATGCCCGCACGCTGAGGAGGCTGGTCTTTAGACAGAATCTCACCCCGATGACGCCGACACGTTGCTCGACCGTCTACACGCGGGTTCGAGCGCAGCCTCCGGCCGACATCGAGGACCTCGACCACACGCCAGGCGCGATCGTCCGTGCCGGGAGCCGGGGGGACGCCCGTGCGTCCCCCCGCTCAGCGCACTCTCTCGAGGTATTTCAGGAACTCGCTGTCGGTGCCGAGAATGAACATCGTGTCCGCGTTCATCACCTTCTCGTAGCTCTCGAGCGACCTGGTGAAGGCGTAGAAGTCCGCATCGCGGCCGTAGGCGCCCGCATAGATGCTGGTCGCCTCCGCGTCCGCCTTGCCCCGCAGCTCTTCGGCCGTTCTGAACGCCTCGGACTGGATCCGCTGGAGCTCCCGCTCGCGTTCACCCTGAATGCGCGCCGCCTCTCCCTCACCTTCGGATCGGAACAGCTCGGCGATTCGCCGTCGCTCGGCAATCATCCGCGCGAAGACGTCCTGTTGGACCTCGTCCACGTAGTTGATGCGTTTGATGCGCAGGTCGAGGAGCTCGATCCCCAGGTCGGCCGTCCGGGTGGAAGCCCGCGCGAGGATCTCGCCGGAGATCTGCTCACGCCCCTTCTCGATGACTTTGAGGATCACCTCCTCCTCCTCCCCCTCCACGAGCACATCGTCCGGATTGCGATTGCTGCTGCGCACCAGCTCGATCAGGTCGTAGCGGGCCACGGCGTTCCTTGTCTCGCCGTCGAGGATGTCGTCGAGCCTCGACTGTGCGCCACGCTCGTCGCGCAGGCGCTGGAAGAACAAGAGCGGATTGACGATCCGCCACCGGGCGTAGGTATCGACCCAGATGAAGCGCTTGTCCCTGGTGGGGACCTGATTGGGGCTGCCGTCCCATTCGAGGTAGCGCTTCTCGAACGAGTTGACCCTTTGAACGAAGGGCACCTTGAAGTGCAGCCCGGGCTCGGTCACCGGATCGCCGACCGGATCGCCGAACTGCGTGATGATCGCCTGCTCGCTTTCGCTCACGCGGTACGTCGCGCTGGACGCCACGACGAGCGCGGCCAGCAGCACGCCGAGGGGAATCATGTATCTGACGTTCATTGGCTCTTTCCAATCGCCGCGGTGGGCTTCAGCGGGGTCGCCGGCGCCATCGCCGCCCTGAATTGGTCGAGGGGCAGCAACGGGAGGACGCCCGTGGCGCTCTTGTCAAGGAACAGCCTGCCTCCCGTCGCGGGAATGACGCGTTCCATCGTTTCCAAGTAGAGGCGCCGCCGTGTCACCTCGGGCGCCCGGCTATAGGCCTGATGCACCGCCCGGAAGCGCGTGCTCTCCCCCTGTGCACGGTTCACGCGGTTGAGCGCGTAGCCCTCGGCCTCGAGGATCGCCTGCTGCGCTTCGCCGCTCGCACGGGGAACCACCTTGTTGTACTCCGCGCGTGCGTCGTTGATCATCCGATCGCGCTGCTGCTGCGCCTGGTTGACCTCGTCCCACGACGGCTTCACCGGATCGGGCGGATTCACGTCCTGCAGTACGACCTGCTCGATCGTGATTCCCATCTCGTACTGCTGCGTGAGCTCCCGCAGGCGCTCTTCGACGCGCGTCTCGATGTCCTGGCGCCCGATCGTCAGCACTTCCGTGACGGTGCGATCGCCGACGACTTCCCGCATGACCGACTCGTTCATCGCCCGGAACGTGTCTGTCAGGTTGCGCACCTTGAACAGATACTGGTACGGATCCGAGACGCGGTACTGAACGATCCACTCCACGACGGCGACGTTGAGGTCGCCTGTCAGCATCACGGCCTCCGCGGCGAAGTCGGCGTTGCTGAAGCTCGAGCGCACGGCCGGCTCCTCGGTACGGAACCCGAACTCCTCCTTGAGCTGCCGTTGCACCTGGACCTTCCGGACCTCTTCGACGAACGGAATCTTCATCCGCAAGCCGGGCTCGGTGGTTCGAACGTACCGGCCGAAGCGGAGCACCACGCCGACCTCCTCCGGCTGCACCTGGTAGAGTGTGCTGAAGAGCATCACCAGGACCAGCACCCCCGCGACGATCCCGATGATCGTGCGGCCCGAGCGCATGAGCGCACCTCCTGAGCGCGCGGCGCGCATCCGCCACTGCTCCATCTCGGCTACATATCTGTCGTATCTCTCATCTCTGTCCATAAAGGCTCCTCGTGAAACATGGAGCGAGACCGCCCGCGCGGTGGTGCCGCTCGCTTCCTGGCGTGCCCACCTGACGCGGGCGCAGGGCCGCACGCGAGCGCTTCTGCGTGCGGAGAATTCCCGGTGATGGAGTGAACGCGGGATCGGGTGATGGGTGGCGCGGACGCGGATGCTCCGTCAGAAGACGCCGCGACCGAGATTCCTGAAGGCGCGAGGGAGCCAGCGCGGCGCGAGCGGACTGACGTCGGGAGCGCCTTCGCGCGGGTCGACTGATGGACGAAGGGATCCCATGTCAGGAACCGTACCCCCGACTCAGATCCCTGTCAACTGCGGCCTTTCGTCAGCCTTCGCGCGCGACTCGGACTCGATGCCGTCACGCGGAGGATCACTTTCGGGCAAAGTGCCGCCGCGCCCCCGTCGCGCAGTTGACAGATCTCGGACCGATGATGCCGGCGCGTGGCTCACGCGCGGGTCGGCGTGCCGCGGGGCAGCGCTCTCCAACAATTCCGGGCGCCCGGTGAGTCTGCTACGATGCTGGCGACTCTCGTCAGCCATGTCACTCGCATGCCGCGCGCCGTGGCGCGCCATCGGCCTCGTCGCGCTCATGCTGTTGTGCGCCGCCCGCTCCGCGGC
>JBOGIW010000251.1:0-11946 GCA_050748045.1 Vicinamibacterales bacterium
GCGCGAGGATGAGGCCAAGGCGCGCGGCCTTCAGCTTCCACGACGGGACCACGCGCGACGCCTCCTCGAGGGAGCGCCGCGCGCCGGTGAAGTCGCCCACCGCGAGCCGTTCCTTGCCTTGCTCGCGCGCCAGGTCGCCCTCGAGCTCGCGCACCCGGTGCTCGGCCGCCCGGCGCTCGCGCGCCGACAGCGGCAGCGTGCGGATCGCCTTGCCGAACACGTGCAGCGCCCGCTCGAGCTCGTTGAAGCGTGTCCCCGACAGGTTGTCGCCATGCAGCCGCCGGACGGCGAGCACGTCCGGCTGGTAGCGGACCTGCGCGCCCCGCGCGACGAGGCGGAGCCAGAGATCGAAATCCTGCCCACGCCGCAGATCGGCGTCGAAGAGGCCCGCATCCATGACAAGCGAACGGCGGACCACCACGGTCGAGGTCAGCACGTTGCACTCCTGGGCCAGCAGGCTTTCGAGCGTCACCGCCCCACGCGACGGGCACATCGCCATGAACGTGCGTCCCGCCGCCGGCGTGTCGCCCATGACCGTGGCGTCGGCATAGACCATGTCGGCGGCACTCCTGGCGAGGAAGGCCATCTGCGACGCGAGGAAGGTCGGCTGCCAGCGGTCGTCGGCGTCCAGGAACGCCACGAAGTCGGCTGTGGCGACCGCGAGGCCGGCATTGCGCGCCGCGCCGGCGCCGGCATTGGCCTGCCTGATGAGTGTCACGCGATCGGCGAACCGCGCGACGGCCCGGTTCAGCAACTCCCGGTCGGGCGAGCCGTCATCGATTACGACAACCTCATCCGCTGGATGGGATTGCGCAAACACCGACTCGAGCGCTTCGCCGAGGAAGGCGGCCCGATAAACGGGGACGATGACACCAACGCGGCAAGCCGCCCGATCGTACATGCAGTGGCCTCCTGACGCAGCTGCACGTGCAAACGCGGCGCCGCAGCTGGGCTGTAACGTCGCGGATACATCAAATTGACGGCCAGGTGCCGGGGGCGCGTTTTCTTCGGAAAAATCGCGGCTCGAAGACGGCAGGTGCAGTCGGGGCAGAACCTGAGGTGCCGCCGGTGAGCAGCCGGTTGCCCTGCGGATAGACTCTAAAGCCATGTATCGATTCCCTCCTGCCATCCTCGTGCTCGTCGGCCTGCTGACTCCGGGTCGAGCCGCGCTCGCCGCGACCGCCATCCGCATCATGCCCCCGGACCGGGGCGTCATCGCGGCGGGCCAACTGTTCGACATCCGCGTGGAGGCCACGGGCGACACGGGCCAGCGGCCGGGCCAGCTCACGGTGCTCGTCAACGGCAGGGACATCACGTCACGGAACGATCCGTCCGCCGATCGAGGCGCTCCGGCGAACACGCGGAACTTTCTGCTGCGGGGGCACAGCGTCGCGCGACCCGGACCCGTGCGCATTCAGGCCCGAACGACCGACGGGGCGGCAGCCGAGGTTGGCTTGACGATTGAAGCCTGGCAGGGCCGCGCGTCGGGCGGCCGGGCGAAGAACATCATCCTGCTCGTCGGCGACGGCATGGGCGCGGCGCACCGGACCGCCGCGCGCATCGTCTCGCGCGGCGTACGCGACGGCAAGGCCGTTGGCCGCCTGGCGATGGACACGCTCGAGGTTACGGGCATGGTGATGACGGCGTCGCTCAACGCCATCATCACCGACTCCTCGCCCGCCATGGCTGCCTACTCGACCGGGCAGAAGAACAACAACAACCAGGCGGGGGTGTTTCCCGACAACACGCCCGACGCCTTCGACAACCCGCGCATCGAGTACATCGGTGAACTGCTGAGGCGCACGCGGGGCCAGGGATTCAACGTGGGGATCGTGACGACGGCCGACGTGACGGACTCGACGCCCGGAGCCAATGCGGCGCACACCTCCGATCGCTATGCGGGCGCGGGCATCGCAGCCCAGTTCTTCGACGAGCGGCACCGCAATGGCATTGCCGTGCTGCTTGGCGGCGGCTCGCGACACTTCCTGCCCAAGGACGCCGGCGGCACGCGCCCGGACGGGCGGCGGCTCGCCGAGGAGTTCGAGAAGGCCGGCTACGCACGGGTGTCGAACGGACGGGAGGTGCAGGCGCTCCTGGCGTCGCCCGCGCCGCCGAGGCAGGTGCTCGGCCTCTTCCACCCGTCGCACATGGTGGTCGCCTTCGACAAGGTGGGCGCGGGGCGGTACAGTGACGAGCTCGCCGAGCCGCGCAACGCCGCCTATCGTGATACGCCGATGCTCGAGGACCTCGCGAGGCTGGCGCTGCGCTCGCTCGCGGCGCACTCGCCAGCCGGCTTCTACCTGATGATCGAAGGGGCGTCGATCGACAAGCGCGCCCACGCCGCCGACGCGGAGCGCACCATCTGGGACACGAGCTCGACCGGGCGGTGCAGGTGGCGCTCGACTTCGCGAGAACGACCAACACCGACCGCGATCCGTCGAACGACACGCTTGTCATCGTCACCGCCGATCACGAGACCGGCGCCATGGGCCTGATCGGCATCGGCAACGAGCGTTACGCGCCGCGCGCGATCGGAAAGCCCGTGCGGGACTACGCGGCCGTCTTTCGCTTCGAGCCGCAGCAGCTCCTCGACTTCTACACGAACTACACCGTCGACGAGCGCGGGTTTCCGACCGATCCCGATCCCACGAAGAAGCTCCTCGTCGGATGGGGGTCGAGCCCCGATCGCTACGACAACTGGCTGGCCGATCGCCTTCAAACCGAGGCGGCCGTCGTCGAGAAAGGCGTGGCCGTCGCGAATCCCGCGCGTGATGCGCGGGAGCCGATCGCGGGACGCCTGATCGAGGGGAGCATCGAGAACGGCGCGACACCCTGTCCGGGCGAGTGCGCCGGAGACACGGCGTCCGACCCGCAGACGATCACAGGGCATACGGCGTCGGACGTGCCGCTGTCGGCGAGCGGTCCCGGCGCATGGCAGTTCACGGGCGTGTACGAGAACACGGACGCGTTCGTCAAGATGCTTCGATCGGCCTCGGGAACCTACGGCCCTCCGCCGGGAGCCGGCAAAACAATGACGCGCGGTCGTCGATGACGAGGGGACGAGCGCTCAGCCGGCGTTGGCGTGCTGGCCGTGATCCTGGAATGGCGAGCGGATCATCTTGATGGCCTGGGTGAGCCGGCAGCAGTCGCGCGAGACCGCCGTGGTGCCTTCGGCGGCGCCTCGCGCCGCATCGACGATGGCCTGGAGGCGCGCGTCGGGCAGCGGCTGCAGGGAATAGTGGACCCATTGGCCGATCTTGCGGCTTCGCACGAGCCCGGCCTGCTTGAGATGGGCCAGATGGCGCGAGGCCGTGGGCTGCGGGATGTCGAGCGAGGCGTGGATGTGGCAGACGCAGACCTGACCAGCCCCGAGGAGCGCCAGGATGCGCATACGAGTCGGGTCGGCCAGCGCTTTCAGGACGTCCTGGAGCGCCGGAGCGCGTCGTTTCATATTCGTCTTGACGAATATATCATGCCCGGCTTATATTCGGTTGTCCGAATATACAGGAGCGGCACGAATGGATCATGTGAAGGAGATCGTCCAGGACAAGTATGGCCAGGCGGCCTTGCGCGCCCGGTCGGGGCCTTCGAGCTGCGGGTGCGGCACATCGTCGGCCTGCGGCCCCGACCCGATCACGAGCGGCCTCTACGAGGCGGGAGACACGGCGACGCTGCCGAAGGAGGCCGTGAATGCCTCGCTCGGGTGCGGCAATCCCACGGCGCTTGCAGAGCTTCATCCCGGCGAGACGGTGCTCGACCTCGGCTCCGGAGGCGGCATCGACGTGCTGCTGTCGGCGCGGCGCGTGGGCCCGGCCGGCAAGGTCTACGGCCTCGACATGACCGACGAGATGCTGGCGCTGGCGCGCGAGAACCAGGCGAAGGCGGGGCTCACGAACGTCGAGTTCCTGAAGGGCGAGATCGAGCGCATCCCGCTGCCCGACCGCTCCGTCGACGTGATCATCTCGAACTGCGTGATCAACCTGTCGGCCGACAAGCAGCAGGTGCTGCGCGAGGCGTTCCGTGTGCTCAAGCCGGGCGGCCGCTTCGCCGTGTCGGACGTGGTGGTGCGTGGAGAGGTGCCCGCGGCCATCCGGAAGAGCGTGGAACTGTGGGTCGGCTGCGTGGCCGGGGCGATGGACGAGCAGGAGTACATCGACAAGCTCGCGCGCGCCGGGTTCACCGAGATCGGCGTGGAGCCGTGGCGCGTGTATGACGCGCGCGACGCGCGAGCCTTCGTCGAAGAGGCGGGCCTCGACTACGACGCGGTCGCCGCGCACGCGGACGGCCGCTTCATGAGCGCGTTCGTTCGGGCTCGAAAGCCGCTCGACTGAGGGTCGGGCGAGCGCGACCTGGTGAGACGTCATGAAGACATCGTCGAATCGACGATCGCCAGGCAACCACCTCACTACCACTCAGTCGGTGCAGAAAATCGTGTTCGCGTGCGTGCACAACGCGGGGCGGTCGCAGATGGCGGCCGCCTTCTTCAACCGGCTGGCCGACGGCGCGCGAGCGCTCGCGCTGTCGGCGGGCACGCAGCCGGCCACGCACGTCCACCCCGAGGTGGTGGCCGCCATGCGTGAGGCGGGGATCGATCTCGGAGGCGCGGTGCCGCAGCGGCTCACCCCGGAGCTCGCGCGCGATGCGGCGTGGCTCGTCACGATGGGCTGCGGGGACGAGTGTCCGATCGTTCCCGGAGCCAGGCGCGAGGACTGGCCGCTCGCCGACCCGGCGGGGCAGGACATCGGCGCTGTGCGCGCGATCCGCGACGAGGTCCGCGCCCGCGTCGAGGCCTTCGTCGATCGCGAAGGGCTGCGCGCCCGCGATCGGTTCTGATTCCAGGACGCCGCTCCCGCCAGATTTTACGCGGCCGAAACACGTTCGAGACGCCCGTTACACGCGCGTCGTGCATCGTCATCGCGCGGCTTGGGGCCGCGCGACAAGGCATGACACCGGGCCGGCGTAATTTACTCACCTGTAACCCGCACGTCACCGGCGGATCATCCCGCCTGATTACAGTGGCCCCGTTCGTTGGCGGGGTCGCCCCGCCCACCTTCTGTTCGCAGAGGAGCTTATGAATCTCGCAGCACAAGCCAGAGGCGCCTTCCTGGCGGCGGCCGCCATCGTGGCCATCGCGCCGGCGTACGCGCAGAACGGTGATCCGGCGGCGGCGCCGCCGCGCGTCGAGCGAGCCAAGACGGTCCGTGTCGTCGGCACAATCCGCGACGACATGAACGCGATCGCTCTCCCCGGCATCCCGGTCGAGGTCATGGGGACCGGCGAGGTGGTCTACACCGACGTCGACGGCCGCTACGTCCTGAACCTTCCACCCGGATCGCATCAGATCAAGGTGGCGATGGAGGGATACCAGGAGCGGACGATCGCGGTGGAAGCCGCCACCGAACGCACTATCACCGTGGACGTCGGCCTGACGATGATGCGCTACGCCGAGACGGTGACCGTCACGGCGGACGCCATCGACGCGCAGACGGCGTCGGCCGAGGCGCAGCTCATCGAGCGCAAGCACTCGCAGGTGATCACCGACAACATTGGCTCGGCCGACATGAAGGCCAACGGCGACTCGGACGCCGCCGCGGCCATGTCGCGCGTCACGGGACTCTCGGTCGTGGACAACCAGTACGTGTTCGTGCGGGGACTTGGGGAGCGCTACAGCAACACGACGCTCGCCGGCTCGGTGCTCCCGACGACCGAGCCGGACAAGAAGGTCGTCCCGCTCGACCTGTTCCCTGCGAGCCTCCTCGACAGCGTGCAGGTGAACAAGTCTTACTCGCCCGATCGGTCGGCCGAGTTCGCGGGCGGGCTCGTGCAGATCGTGCCGCTGAAGCTGCCGAACCGCCCGGTGGTCGACCTGTCGTACGGTGTCAGCGTCTTCTCCACCGCCACGGGAAAGCAGATCCCGCTCAGCCCGCTGGGCAACCGCGACTGGCTCGGCTTCGACGACGGCGCCCGCGCGCTCCCGGGCGGCCTGCCGGGCAACAAGATCGTCCGGCGCGGAGTCTTCACACCCGACGTCGGCTACTCGCCGGAGGAGATCACGGCGTTCGGCCGGCTGCTGGGGAACCAGTGGCGCCCCGTCCTCGCCGACGGCGCGCCTGGCCAGAACTGGTCGGCGGTGTTCGGCAACCGCTTCGGCAAGCTCGGCGTCGTCACGAGCGTGATGCACTCCTACAAGGAGCAGTACGTCGAGGAGCAGCGCCGGTTCTTCCGCATTGCGGAAGACGACGAGCTCGAGGCCATCAGCGACTACACCATGCAGTACGGCACAGAGCGCGCCCAGCTCGGGATCGTCGCCAACATGGCGTATCAGTTCTCGTCGAATCACCGGCTGTCGCTCGAGAACTTCTACTCGCACAGCGGCCGCGACGAGGGCCGGCTGTTCGAGGGACCCAATACCGAGAACAACTTCTATTTCCGCAACCAGCGCCTGCAGTTCATCGAGGAGGGGCTCATCGCGAACGCCGCCTCGGGCGAGCATTTCTTCCAGGGCTGGAACAACAGCCGCATCGACTGGCGTGCGAGCTTCGCGCGGGCGCAACGGGATGAGCCCGACCTGCGCGAGACCTTGTACCAGGCGTCGCTTCCGCTGGCCGCGGCGCCGAGGTTCCTGCTGGCGGACGAGTCGCAAAGCGGCTTCCGCATGTTCAACGAGCTCGATGACGAGACCGTCGACGTCGCGGCGAACTGGAGCCTGCTTCGTAACGCGGGCGGCAAGCCCACGCAGTTCAAGTTCGGCGCGAACTACGTGGAGCGCACGCGCGATTTCGCGTCGCGGAGGTTCCGGTTCATCCCCTCGGCGGCGAACAAGGACGGCGCGGTGCCGATCAACCTGGGCCTGACGCCCGAGCAGCTGTTCGCGCCGGCCAACGTCGGCCCGGTCTTCCGCTTCAACGAGGAAACGCGGCCGGTGGACGCCTACAGCGGCAATCAGACCACCACGGCCGGCTACGGGATGGTGGACGTCGTCTTCTCGGACACCGTCCGCCTGATTGCCGGCGCCCGGGTCGAGCGCTTCGATCAGGAGGTGGACTCGTTCGATCCGTTCGGGCTGTTCGTCCGGACGATCACCTCGTCGAACACGAACACGGATGTCTTCCCGGGGGTGAACCTGGTGAAGGCGCTGAGCCCTGACAGCAACCTGCGGGTGAGCTACAGCACGACGGTCAACCGTCCCGAGTTCCGCGAGCTCGCGGAGTTCGAGTTCACCGACGTCGTCGGCAACCGCGCCGTGCGGGGGAATCCGAATCTCACCCGCGCGCTGATCCAGAACGTGGACGCACGCTGGGAGCTCTTCAGCCAGGGGCGCGGCATCCTGGCGGCGAGCGCGTTCTACAAGTCGTTCGACTCGCCCATCGAGCGCGTGGTGATCGCGGCCGCGAATCCCATCGTCACGTTCCAGAACGCCGACACGGCGCGCAACTTCGGGCTCGAGCTGGAGGCCGGACGGATGCTCGTCGAGGGTCTGTTCGTGAACGCCAACTACACGTACGTCGACTCGCGCATCGAGCTGCTCCCGGCCCAGCGCACGGTGCAGACGTCGCTCGAACGTCCCCTGGCGGGCCAGTCGAAGAACCTGTTGAACGTCATGGCGGAGGTCACGATCGGGCGCTTCGCGAGCCGCCTGCTCTACAACTATTTCGGCGATCGCATCTCCGACGTCGGCGCCAACCAGGCGCCCGACATCATCGAGCAGGGTCGCGGCTCGCTCGACCTGGTGCTCTCGCAGCGGCTGGGCCGCGTCGGCCTGCGCCTTACGCTGGAGAACCTGACCGACAGCGAGTACTTGTTCACCCAGGGCTCCGAGGATCAGCGCACCTACAAGCTGGGGCGGACGATCGCGTTTTCGCTCGGATACAGCCTGTTCTAAGGCGCGGGACGACAAGGAGTTGCACGGAGACATGATGATGCAGCGCTCACAGACCCTTCGCCGGCCCGCGTTGTGCGCCGGCCTGCTCATGGCCGCCATCGCCACCGTGTCGACGGACCAGGCGCCGCCCGTCACGGTGCCCGGCGTCGACAAGCCGGTCGTCGTCGTCACCGGTGACGTGACGGGCACCGAGACCTGGTCGAACGCCAACTATTACGTGCTCCGTGGCGCCGTGTTCGTGCAGGAAGACGCGACGCTCAACATCGAGGCTGGCACGTGGGTGATCGGAGAGTCCGGCAGCGGCGGGACGCTCATCGTGATGAGAGGAGGGCGGCTGAACGCCATCGGGACGCGCGAGGCGCCGATCGTCTTCACGAGCGATCAGCCCCCCGGCTCACGCGCCCGGGGGGATTGGGGCGGCGTGATCATCAACGGCCGCGCGCCGGTGAACCTCGAGGGTGGCGAGGGCGAGGGCGAAGGCGACACGGGCGTCTACGGCGGCACTGATCCCAACGACGACAGCGGCTCGCTGCGCTACGTGCGCGTCGAGTTCGCGGGCACCGAGTTCAGCCCGGACAACGAGCTGAACGGCATCGCGTTCCAGGGTGTCGGCCGCGGCGGCAGCTACGAGTTCATTCAAGTGCACATGAACCGTGACGACGGCCTGGAGTGGTTCGGCGGCACCGCCGACATCAAGTACGCCGTCGTGTCGAACGCCGCCGACGACAGCTTCGACTGGACGTTCGGCTGGCAGGGGCGTGCGCAGTTCATCGCCATCCACCAGCGCAGCGACGACGCCGACTGGGGCATCGAAGCGGACAACAACGAGTTCAACAACAACCTCCTCCCGCGGGCCAACCCGCAGATCTACAACATGACGATCTGCGGCGACCCGGATCGGAACGAAGGTGCCGAGAGCGTCCGCGCCGTCCTCTTCCGTCGCGGCACCGCGGTGACGTTCCGCAATTTCCTCATCACCGGCTCGAAGACGCTCGGCCTGCAGATTGACGGCGGCGCGACGCTCGAGCAGGTCAACAACGGGACGACGCAGATTGGATCCGGCGTCATCTGGGGACCGGTGACGCCGCTGCATGGGAGCGTCGTGCCGTTCGTCGCCAGCGGCCGGTTCCCCAACGTCCGCGTTGGCGTGGACGGAGGTCTGTCGCCCGGGTGCTTCAATCACGAGAACCCGGACTTCCGGCCGACCGGGATCGCCACGCTCGCCGGCGGCCAGTTGGCGCCGATTCAGCCGCCCAACGACGGCTTCTTCGAGCCCGTGACGTTCATCGGCGCGGTACCTCCGCCGCCCGCTGACGACTGGACACAGGGCTGGACGGCCTATCCGCAGCGGTGAGCGTTCAGCGAACGCCGCCCCGCTCACTAGGTTCTTCGAGTGCTGTGTCCGGCTTCGTCGGCTGGGCGGCCGCGGCCGTCGCGACCGCCCTCGCGCTCTCCACGAGCTGCGGCTGGCTTGGCCAGCCGCCGCCGCTTGCCAATACCCGCTCCTCGCCGGAGTCGCTCGCGCGCGCGGTGCTCGCGGCTCTTGCCGCGCGCGACGAGACGAGCCTGCGCGCTCTCGCTCTGAGCGGGCAGGAATTCCGCCAGCACGTCTGGCCGGAACTGCCAGCCGCCCGGCCGGAGCGGAACCTCTCGTTCGGCTACGTCTGGAGCGATCTGAGGCAGAAGAGCGACGCGAGGCTTCGCCAGGCCCTCGCTCGTCATGGCGGGCAGCGGTACGAGCTCCTCCGTCTGACCTACGGCGGGGCCACCACGCGATACGGCACGTGCACGGTCCACCGCGAGACGACGCTCGTCGTCCGCGATGCGGCCGGCGACGAGCAGGCGATTCGCGCGTACGGCTCGACGCTCGAGCAGGCCGGCGCGTTCAAAGTCTTCAGCTACGTCGTCGACGACTGACCTGGTGGCCCGGTCTCAGCGCGGCGCCGGCAGGGTGACCGTGAAGACGGCGCCGCCCCCGGCGCGGTTCTGCGCCGTGGCCAGCCCCCCGTGCAGCTCCACGAGGTGCTTGACGATCGCGAGGCCGAGCCCCGTGCCCGGTCCGGCGCGCGACTTGTCGACCCGATAGAAGCGCTCGAAGACGCGCGTGAGGTCCTCGGCGGGAATGCCCGGGCCCGAGTCGGACACCTCGATCCTGATCGCGCCGTTGCTCCGCCGCGCGCCGAGACGAATGTCGGCGCCCCGCGGCGAGTAGTTCACGGCGTTCTCGACGAGATTGCGGACGACGTCGTGCAGCTTCGCGGGATCGGCATCGACCCGTGCGGCGCCCGGCTCGACGTCGATGGCGACCTGCTGCTGCTTCGCGTCGATCGTGGGCGCCAGGTCGGTGGCGACGGCGGCGAAGACCTGCTCGAGGTCGCACGCGGCGATCTCGAGCGCTTCCTGGTGCGCGTCGAGGCGCGCGAGGCGGAGCAAGTCCTTCACGAGCCGCTCCATGCGCGTGCTGTGGCGCGCGACGATCTCGAGGAAGCGCCGCGCCTGCTCCTCGCCCGGCTCCTCATCCAGCAGCGCCTCGACGTAGCCGCGGATGGCGGTGAGCGGCGTGCGCAGCTCGTGCGAGACGTTGGCGACGAAGTCGCGCCGGATCTGGTCGGCGCGCCGGAGGTCGGTGATGTCGTGCAGCACGAGCACGGCGCCGCCGCCGCCGTCGACGGCCACCGGCGCCGCCCGCGCGATGAACGTGCGGCCCGGATCGCGCGCCATCGACAGCTCGCGGCTGTCCACCTCTTCGCCGCGGAGCGCCGAGGCGAGTTGCGCCGAGATATCGGGGTGGCGGATGACTTCGACGTACGGATGGCCGATGGTCGAGACGTCCACCTTCAGCATCGCCTGGGCCGCCTGGTTGACGAGCTGCAGCCGGCCGTGGCGATCGACGACCAGCACGCCCTCGACCATGCCGGAGAGGATCGCTTCCATGCGCGCCCGGTCCCGCGACAGCTCCGTCAGCCGCTTGCCGAGCTCGTCGATGCCGTAATCGAGGGACGGACGCGTGAGATCGCCGTCGGCGTACCGCTTCGCCACCGTGGCAATCGCGTGCACGCGCCGCGACAGCGCAGCCGAGAAGAGCCGCGCGAGCGCCAGCGCCACGGGCACGGCGGCCGCGAGCGCCACCACGGTCAGCACCCGAACCGCGGCAACCTGGTCCTCGGTCAGGCCGAGCCGCCACGAGATGAGCGCGGCGGCGAGCGCGAGGCTCGCCGCCGACGCGGCGACCGACGCGACGAGCAGGTGCGTGCGGAGTCGCGCGCTCACGAGGCCTGGTCGTCCACCAGCTTGTAGCCGAACTGCTTCACCGTCACGAGCCCGTCCACGAGCGCCGGCAGCTTCTCGCGGAGACGCCGCACGTGCACGTCGACGGTGCGCGTGCCCCCCGTGTAGCGGTACCCCCACACGTCGCCGAGCAGCAGATCGCGCGACAGCACCCGCCCCCGGTGCTGAAGGAAGTACTGCAGCAGCATGAACTCCTTCGCGGTCAGCTTGACCTCGCGCCCGCGGTCGTCGACGGTGTGGCGTGACAGGTCCATCAGGATCCCGCCGAAGTGGATCTGCGGCCCGGGCGTGCCGGCCCGCTGCGCGCGCCGCAGCAGCGCGCGGATGCGCGCCACGAGCTCGCCCGGACTGAACGGCTTGGCCAGGTAGTCGTCGGCGCCGAGCTCGAGGCCGACGATACGGTCGGTCTCCTCGGCCCGCGCCGTCAGCATGATGATCGGAATGGCGGCCGTCGTGGGATCGCCGCGGAGCGCCCGGCACACCTCCAGGCCATCCATGCCGGGCAGCATGAGATCGAGCACCATGCAGTCGGGCGGCTGCCGCCGCGCCGTCGTCAGGCCGGCCGACCCCGACGCGGACACCTGCGGGTGCCAGCCGGCCTTCTCGATGTAATGGACGATGAGGTCCGCGATGTCGCGGTCATCTTCGACGACCAGGATGCGCGTCATCTGGTGCGGGCTATTGTACCGTCCTCGTATGACGCGTCCCCGGATCTCATCTTTTCCGCGCTATCCTCGCGCGTCGCCTTCGAGGACCTCCGGAACGGCGCGCGCGAC
>JBOGIW010000252.1:0-3369 GCA_050748045.1 Vicinamibacterales bacterium
CACCGACTCCACCGCGCCGGCGACGAAGAGCGCCGCGCCTGCATTCAGCAGCACGACGTCGCGTGGCGCGCCCGGGGCGCCGTCGAGCACCGAACGGATGATGCCGGCGTTCTCGTCGGCATCGCCGCCGGCGATCGCGCCGGGGCTGCTCTTCGGCAGGCCGAACTCCGCCGGGTGGATGTAGAACGTGTGCACGGCGCCGTCGCGGCACTCGGCCACCTTCGTGTAGCCGGCAATGGAGATCTCGTCGATGCCTTCGGCGCCGTGCACGATCCAGGCCCGCTCGGTGCCGAGCATCCGAAGCGCGTGGGCCATCAGCTCGGTCAGCTCGGCCCTCGGCACCCCGACGATCTGCCGCGTGGCGCCGGCCGGGTTCGTCAGCGGCCCGAGCAGGTTGAAGGCCGTGCGGATGCCCAGCTCGCGGCGCGTCTCCGCCGCGTGCCGCATCGACGGGTGGAACGTCGGCGCGAAGAAGAACGCGATGCCGGCGTCGGAGAGCGATCGCTCGACGAGCGCCGGCGGCACGGCGATGTTCACGCCGAGCCGCTCGAACACGTCCGCGCTGCCGCAGCGGCTCGACACGGAGCGGTTGCCGTGCTTCGCGACGCGGACGCCGCAGGCGGCGACGACGAGCGCGGCGGCCGAGGAGATGTTGAAGGTCCCGGAACGGTCGCCGCCCGTGCCGCAGGTGTCGAACACGGCTCCGGCCGGCTTCGACAGCCGCACGGCGTGCGCGCGCATCGTCCGCGCGAAGCCCACGATCTCCGCCGGCCGTTCGCCTTTCATCACGAGCGCCGCGAGCATCGCGGCGAGCGCCGCCGGGGCGGCGCGCCCCTCCATCACCTCGCGCATCGCGGCCGCGGCCTCGTCGGCGGTGAGGTCCTCGTGGCGGGTGAGCTTCTCCAGGAGCTGCGCGAACATCACATCTCCAGGAAGTTCCGCAGGATGCGCCGGCCTTCGCACGTCAGCACGGACTCGGGGTGGAACTGGACGCCGTGCACCGGGTGCGCCCGGTGGCGGACCGCCATGATGGTCCCGTCCTCCTGCGTGCGCGCCGACACCTCGAGATGCGCCGGCACATCCTCGGACGCGACGATGAGCGAGTGATAGCGGCCGGCCTCGAAGGGGGCGGTGATGCCCTTGAACACGCCCCGCCCGTCGTGCACGACCGTCGACGTCTTCCCGTGCATGGGCGTCACGGCCCGGCAGACCGTGCCGCCGTACGCCATGCCGATCGCCTGATGGCCGAGGCACACGCCGAGGATCGGCGTGTACGCGCCAAACCGACGAATCACCTCGAGCGTCACGCCCGCCGACTCCGGCCGTCCAGGCCCCGGCGAGATCAGGATCTTCGCGGGCCTCATCGTCTCGATTTCGTCTCCGCTCACCTGGTCGTTGCGGCGCACGTGCATCTCCGCCCCGAGCTCGCCCAGGTACTGCACGAGGTTGTAAGTGAACGAGTCGTAGTTGTCGATGACGAGGATCATCTGGTGCCGGTCTCTGGTCTCTGGTCCCTGGTCTTTCGTCTCCGGTCTTCGGTCCCTTTGGTCCTTGGGAGCTGGGAGTTGGGAGTTGATGAGTTACAGCCCCTGCTGCGCGAGCTCCAACGCCTGGATGACCGCCCTCGCCTTGTCTCGCGTCTCTTCGTACTCCGCCGTGGGATTCGAGTCGGCGACGATGCCCGCGCCGGCCTGGACGTACGCGCGGCCGTTCTCGATCACGACGGTGCGGATGGTGATGCAGAAGTCGAGGTTCCCGGCGAAGTCGAGGTAGCCGACGGCGCCGGCGTAGACGCCGCGCCGGCGGTTCTCCAGCTCGCAGATGATCTCCATCGCGCGCACCTTCGGCGCGCCCGACACGGTTCCGGCCGGAAAGCACGACGCCAGCGCGTCGAGGCGATCGTGCTCCTCGGAGAGCCGGCCTTCGACGGTCGAGACCAGGTGCATCACGTGTGAGTACTTCTCGAGCGCCATGAACGTCGGCACGCGCACGCTGCCGTACTGCGAGACCCGGCCGACGTCGTTTCGCCCGAGGTCGACGAGCATCACGTGCTCGGCGCGCTCCTTCTCGTTCCGCTTCAGCTCCTCGGCCAGGCGCACGTCCTCGTCGTCGGTCCGGCCGCGCGGCCGCGTGCCGGCAATGGGGTGCGTCTCGACGCGCCGCCCTTCCACGCGCACGAGCATCTCCGGGGACGACCCGACGATCGATCGGCCGCCCATGCGGATGAAATACATGTAGGGCGAAGGATTGACGTGCCGCAGCGCGCGGTACACGGTGAAGGGATCCGCTTCGAGCCCGGCCTCGAATCGCTGGGACAGCACCACCTGGTAGATGTCGCCCGCCGCGATGTACTCCTTCGCGGCCCTGACCATCCGCTCGAACTCGTCGCGCGTGACGTTCGACGTCACGTCGAGCGCGCGCGCCGGCGCCCGCTCCGGGCGTGACAGCCCGCGCTCGAGCTCCCGCTGCACGAACTCGATCTTGGCGCAGGCGAACTGGTAGAGCGACTCGAGGTCTTCGTCCCCGCCGATGCGCGCGTTGGCGATGGCGAGGATCCGGTGCCGGACGTGGTCGAAGGCGAGCACCGTGTCGAAGAGCATGAACCCGGCCTCGTCCTGCCCCTCGTCGGAGGCCGCCTGAA
Organism: Vicinamibacterales bacterium; assembly: GCA_050748045.1. Classification (GTDB taxonomy): domain Bacteria; phylum Acidobacteriota; class Vicinamibacteria; order Vicinamibacterales; family UBA2999; genus CAVYVZ01. The sequence continues at coordinate 2,642 of JBOGIW010000252.1, forward strand.
GCCTGACGGGCTCGAACCACGACGCGGCATCGTAGCCGAGGTACCCCACCGCGCCGCCGGTGAAGCGCGGCAGCCCGGGCACGAAGGGGGAGTGGAAGCCGGCCATCAGCGCACGCAGCGTCGTGATGAACGGCTTGTCCGACGCGGTGGTCAGGCCCGCGCGATCGATGGTGGTCCGGCCCTCGTTCGCGCGAAGGATCAGGAACGGATCCTTCCCGAGGAAGGAATACCGGCCGACGTGCTCGCCCCCCTCGACCGACTCGAGCAGGAAGGCATGGTCGGCGTGTTCCGCGATCTTGAGGAAGGCGGAGACCGGCGTGAGCAGGTCCGCGACGATCTCCTTGCAGACCGGCACGAACGTGCCTCGCTGCGCCAGCTCCTTGAACTCGTCGAAGGTCGTTATGCGCATACCACGCTCGTCCACCACGCGAACTGTTTGCGCGCCTGCGCCTGGAGCATCGGCCAGCCGTCGAGCGTGGCGCACCCGGCGGCCCGCGCGTCCCGGATGAGCGGCGTGTCCATCGGCCGGTAGATCAGGTCGTAGACGAGCCGGCCATCGAAGGGGCCGCCGGGAAGCGGCGACGCCTCGGGACTCGACACGCCGCCGATCGGCGTGCAGTTGACGAGCACGTCCCACGAGCCCGGCACGGGCGGCCAGGCGCCGACCTCGGCGCCAAGCGGCACGAGCTGCCGTGCCTGCCCGGCCCGTCGCGCGCAGACGGTCGGCT
>JBOGIW010000253.1:0-3405 GCA_050748045.1 Vicinamibacterales bacterium
TTCTGGCAGGGTTCGAAGTCCCCGACCGGGACCTGTCCGCGTTCACCGCGCTCCTGGGCCAGATCGGCTATCAGTATTCTCTGGAAGACGACAACGGAGCGTATCGACGATTCCTGGCGTGACGCCCCCGACTGCCCGCGGACGAGCCGTGGCTGGGCGTGAGAGTCGGGCGCTTTTCGACGCCGGCCCGGCACGCACGGACACGACGACACCGCGGCCGCCCTGCATTGACTTGCCTGAACCGCACGGGTACGCTCACGTTTGTTGGTCATTACCCTGAATGGCGAGCCGTTCCAACTCGACGGGCCGCTCTCGGTATCGGATCTGCTCGCGCGGCTGGCTGTCGATCCGCGCCGCGTGGCGGTCGAGTACAACCTGACCATCCTGAAGCGCGACGCGTTCCCCACCATCATCGTGCGCGACGGGGACCACGTCGAGATCGTGAACTTCGTCGGCGGAGGCTGATCAGCCGCGTTGGAAGTTGGGAGTTGGAAGTTGGGAGTTGACAAGCCGTTCGTCATCGCCGGCCGCACGTTCCGGTCGCGGCTCATCGCCGGCACCGGCAAGTACCCGTCGTTTCCGGTCATGGCGCAGGCGCACGCGGCCTCGGGCACCGAGATGGTCACGGTGGCGGTCCGGCGGGTGAACATTTCCGATCGCAGCCGTGAGTCGCTGCTCGACTACATCGACACGAGCCGGATGTTCATCCTGCCGAACACGGCCGGCTGCTACACGGCCGAGGAGGCCGTGCGCACGGCGCGGCTCGGGCGCGAGGCCGGCCTCTCCAACTGGGTGAAGCTCGAGGTGATCGGCGACGAACAAACGCTCTTCCCCGACACCGAGGCGCTCCTCCAGGCGACGCGCACGCTCGTCCAGGAGGGCTTCGTCGTCCTGCCCTATACGAACGACGACCCGGTGGTGTGCCGGAAGCTCGAGGACGCGGGAGCGGCGGCCGTGATGCCGCTTGGCGCGCCGATCGGATCGGGGCTCGGGATCCAGAACGTGAACAACATCCGGATCATCCGCGAGCGCGCGCGCGTGCCGGTCATCGTCGACGCCGGCGTCGGGACGGCGTCCGACGCGGCGCTGGCGATGGAGCTCGGCGCCGACGGCGTGCTGATGAACACGGCCATCGCGGGCGCCCAGGATCCTGTCGCCATGGCGGCGGCCATGAAGCACGCCGTGATGGCCGGCCGGCTGGCGTACCTCGCCGGGCGGATCCCCCGCAAGGCGTACGCGACGGCAAGCAGCCCGATCGAGGGGACGGTCGGCCGCTGACTGCCACATGGCCGAGAACGCCGGCACCCGCGAGCTCGTCGAACGACTCAACCGGCTCTGGCACGTGGCGGGCGCGCCGCCGGCCGGCGCCACGCTCCCGGGCGCCTTCCTCTACCGCCTCCGCCTGATGCTCGCGCGGCTCCTGGCGCCGCAGGAAACCTTCAACGCGGCCGTCGTCCAGTACGTCAACGCGACCGCGAACGCCCTCGACGAGTCGCGCATCGCCATCGACGAGGCCATCCGGTACCGTGAGTCGCTGGCGGCGCGGGAGCGGAGGATCGAGACCGCGTCCAAGACGATGATCGAGGCGCACAGGGAGATCAGGGCGTCGATCGGTCAGCTCCAGGAGGCCACGCACGCGATCAAGCGCGAAGTGGCGCGACTGGCATCGGCCGGTGCGTCCGCCGCGCCTGCCGGAGGCGCCGGCGCGTCCGCCGCGGCGACCACGCTCTATCAGAGTCCGCTCGACGGCTACCAGTACGTCGGGTTCGAAGACATGTTCCGTGGCTCTCCGGACTCCGTCCGCGAGCGGCTGCTCGATTACGTGCCAATCTTCTCGGGCGCGCGCGACGTGCTCGACGTCGGCTGCGGCCGGGGCGAGTTCCTGCTCCTCCTGCGCGAGCACGGGATCGCGGCTCGCGGGGTGGACGTGAACCCCGCCATGGCGCAGGCCTGCCGCGAACGCGGCCTGGACGCATCGGACGGCGACGCGCTCGCGTACCTCGCGTCCCTGCCGGACCAGTCCCTCGGTGGCCTGTTCGCGGCACAGGTCATCGAGCACTTCGAGCCGGCGTATCTCCTGCGCTTCATCGACGCCGCATTCGAGAAGCTGGCGCCGGGCGCGCCCCTCGTCCTCGAAACGATCAACCCCGCCTGCTGGTTCGCGTTCTTCTCGAGCTACATCCGGGACATCACGCACACGCAGCCCGTGCACGCCGAGACGCTGAAGTACCTGCTGGTCGCCTCCGGCTTCCAGCGGGTGGACGTTCGCTACCGCTCACCCTACCCGGAGCAGCACAAGCTGCAACGAATCGATGCAAGGCTGGTTGACGCGACACCCGCGCTCGCCGAATGGGCGGCCGTGGCGAACGAGAACGCGGACAAGCTGAACCGGCTGCTCTTCACCCACCTCGATTACGCGGCCGTCGGTCACCGGCCGTGAGCGCCCCGGCCTCAGTCGGGCTCGCGCTGGCACTGAGGCTCTTCGCCGGAGCCGCACTGGCGATCGGCACGGTGCAGGCGCTCCTCGCGCCGGACCTGCCGGTGCAAGCCGCCCTTGCGGCGTGGGCGGTGATCGCGCTGGCCGCGTGGAGGCCCGCCGCGGGCCTGGTCGCCGTCGTCGCGCTCGCTCCCGCGGGACTCGTCCTGGCGGCTCCGCCCGCGCGCACGGCGGAGCTGCTCGTGTGGGCGTTCCTCGCGACCTGGCTCCTCGCTGCGTGGCGCCCGCTGGGGACCGGGGCGAGGTCGGGGAAGACGCTCCAGCCCGCGCTGCTGTACGGCGGATGCGCCCTTGCCTCGTGGCTGGGATACACGATACGAGGCGCTCCCGGCGTGCCGCCGCACCGGCTCCCGCTGACGCTGGCCAGGGCCCTGGACGCCGACCATCTCGTGTACACCAGCCCCGAGCCCGAAACCTGGACGCTCGTCGCCTCGATCGCCGGGCTCGCGCTGTTTGCCTCGGCGGTGGCGATTGCGCGCGGCCGCCCCGAGGTTCGCCGCCAGGTGGCCGTGGCCATCGCGCTCTCGGCCGCCGTCGTCTCTGTCCTCACCGCCGCCGATGTGCTGAGGCAATGGGCCGACGTGGGATACGGCGGATGGTTCCTGCTGCGCTACGTCCACGGGGAGCGCTTCAGCTTCCATCTCGGGGATCTGAACGCCGCCGGATCGCAGTACGGGCTCGGGAGTCTCATCGCGATCGCGATGGCCGCTGGAGACGCGACGCGACGCGCGCGCTGGATCGCGGCCGCCGTGCTGATGCTTCCGGCCCTCTACCTGTCCGGATCGCGCGCCGCCGCGATCGGCGCGGCGATTGTCGGCCTGGCGCTCATTCTCCTCCTCCGGCGCCAGTTCCCCGTGCGGGCGGCGCCGGCGGGCGCCCTCGCGATCGTGCTCGTCGTCGTCGCGGCG
>JBOGIW010000254.1:0-15446 GCA_050748045.1 Vicinamibacterales bacterium
CGGGAATTCAGGATGCCGCGATTCTCGATTCGTCTGTCCACTTCCTGGAGGCTAGCGTGCGACCCTACGCCATCGGCGACCGCGTGTCCCAACCCCAGTACGGCGCCGGAACGATCACGGCCGTCGACGAGCATCACACCGTAATCGATTTCGACGAGCACGGTCCCAGGACGTTCTCCACGCCGCTCGTGAAGCTCGAGCGCTCCAGCACGACTGCGCCCATCCGCGCGAAGACCACGCGTCGCAAAGCGTCCGCTCGCGCCGCGAAGGCATAAGCCGCGATAGAAGGACGCCCGGCCGCGACGGACATAGAATCCGTATCGATGTCTCAGGTCCAGGCCGAGCGCGCAGCCACGCCTCCGCCCGCCAGCTTCCTGAAGCTCGCGGGACCCGGCCTCATCGTGGCGGCCGCGGGCATCGGCTCGGGCGATGTCGTGTCGGCCACCGTCGGCGGCGCCACCTACGGCGTGGTCCTCCTCTGGGGGATCGCCATCGGCGCCTTCTTCAAGTTCGTGCTCAACGAAGGCATCGCCCGCTGGCAGCTCGCGACCGGCACGACAATGGTCGAAGGGTGGGCGGAGTACTTGCCCGCATGGGTGAAGGCGTACTTCGCCGTCTACCTCGTCGTCTGGACGGTGGCGGTCAGCGCCGCGCTGACCAACGCCACGGGCCTCGGCATTGCGAACCTCACGGGAGGCGCGATCTCACAGCCGTGGGGCGCCGTGATGCACAGCCTGCTCGGAGGCCTCTTCGTGCTGGTCGGCGGCTACGCCGGCTTCGAGAAGCTGATCAAGGCGCTCGTCGGCATCATGGGCTTCTGCATCGTCATCTGCGCGATCCTGACCTTCGACGAGCCCGGCGCGGTCCTGCGAGGCCTCTTCGTGCCCAACATCCCACCGGGCGGCGGCCGGCAGGTCCTGTCGCTCATCGGCGGGATCGGCGGATCGATCACGATCCTCTCCTACAACTACTGGATGCGGGAGGAGAACCTGTCAGGCCCGCGCTACCTCGGGTACGTGCGAGGCGACGTGGCCGTCGCGTACCTGTTCACGGCGCTCTTCGGCATGTCCGTCATGCTCATCGCGAACGACGCGTTCTTCGCCGCCAGCATCCAGATCAGCGACGCGCAGGCGGTGCCGCGCATGGCGGAGATGCTCGGCCTGACGCTCGGGCCCTTCGGCCGGATCGCGTACTCCGTGGGCTTCTGGGCGGCGGTGTTCGCCTCCCTCCTCGGCGTGTGGCAGAGCGTGCCGTATCTCTATGCGGATCTCTACGGCATCGTCAGGAAGCTGCCCGCGGCCGGGCGCATCGCGCTCACGCGCGTGACGAGCGTCCCCTACCGGCTCGCGTTGCTCTTCATCACGCTCGTGCCGCTGCCCTTCGCGTTCGTGGGCCGGCCGATCTTCATCATCGTCACGTTCACGATCGTCGGCAGCCTGTTCGTCCCCTTCCTCGCGGCGACGCTGCTCCACATGAACAATCGCGTGCCGTGGGAATCCGAGGTGCCGCGCAATCACTGGACGACCAACGTCGTGCTGCTCGTCGTCCTCGCCCTCTTCGTGGCCGTTGGCGCGCTGGAAGTGATGCCGTACTTGTAGCCCGCGCGCCGGGGCCGGCCGCGATCAGTAGCGCCGTTTCTGCTGCCGGATCAGATCGAAGGTGGCGGTCTCGGCGACGGCCATCACGGCCATGACGCCGGCCTGCACCGGATCGGAGACGACCAGGTCCGCCGCGTCGGGCACGCTGCCGGCCATGTTCAGCGAGATCACGTACACGCCGTTCGCCCGGACCTCCTCGACGGCCCTGGTGATGTCGCCGCCCATGAGCGAGCCGGCCAGGACGAGCAGCTTCACGCGCGGCAGGCGGAACACCGCCCGCACCGCGGCCGCCAACGCCTGTTCGCCGACCAGCGGGATCGTGTCCACCGAGATCCGTTCGCCGCGCAGGTTGTGACGGTCGGCCTCCGCGATCGCGCCGAGCGCGACCTGCCCGACCTGCGCGCCGCCGCCCATCACGATGATCCGCTTGCCGTAGATCTTCGCGAACGAGGGCGTCTCCTCCACGCGCGCGACCCCGTCGACGCGGCGCAGGTCGTCGAGGATCGACTCGGAGCCGTCGGTCTCCAGCGTGAACTCGAAGTAGGTCTCGGACCGCGACTGCGCCGCATGGATGTCGACGTAGGTGATGTTGGCGGCGTGATCGGCAAGCACCCGCGTGAGCCCCGACAGCAGGCCCGGACGGTCCACGCCGGCCACGAGCACCGCGTGAACGCTCACGGCCGGACGGCGCTTACGGGATGAAGGTGAATTTCGCCTGCGCGAGAAGCCCGGTGCTCCAGGGCCACAGGAAAGATCCGTTGCTCGGATACGCGCGCGCCCGGACGCGGACGTAATAGTCCCGGTTGGCCTCGAGCTTCGCGTTCCTGAAGAGCGCCAGCCGCGTGAACGTCGTCATGAACTGGCGGACGACGCGGTCCTCCTCGACGAGCCGGCTGTCATCGACACGTCCGTCGATCGTGCGCTGGAGGGTATGCCGCCGCGTGAGATTGTCGTATTCCGCGCTGTTGCTGACCGTGGCCGTGGCGATCGTCCGATCGAGCCAGCCGGGTACCACCATCCGGAGCTCCACCGTGTAGGTGAAGGTCGTGCGCAAGCCGCTCCTGATCACCTCCCGCACCTCGTCGGTGAAGACGTCCTCGAGGACGAACGACACGAGCACCTGGCCGTCGCGGACGAGCGGCGTCAGCCGGCTGCCATCCGCCTGGACCGTAGCCCCCCCAAGCGCGAACAGGAGTGCACAGCCCAGCACGGCTGGAAACGCAGAATGTCTCGGATCGGGACGCATGCGGAACGGCGGAATAGTAGCACGATTCGATCCCACTGCCGGTGCGATACGTCCCCGCAAACTGCGAACAGGCCAGCTACGAGACATGTCAGTCACCTACGGAATTGTCATAGCTCATCCCGTGAAACGGGAGGCGTCTCAAGTGTTATCATCTCAGCCGAGGTTCCTTCTTCATCGTGCGCGCCTTCAGGACGGCTCTCGTCGCACTGGCGGCAGTCGTGTCCCTCCCGCCGGGGATTGGTGCGCAGCAGAGCCTTGCCCTCAGCCTGTTCGAGCGCTCACTGGAACAGCTCCGCCAGGAGTCGGGTATTCCAGGTTTATCGGCCGTTATCGTTCAGAACCGGAGAGTGGTCTGGGAACGCGGCTTCGGCATGGCCGATCTCGAGCGCGCGGTCCACGCGACGCCCAACACCCCGTATCCAGTGGGCGACCTGACCCAGACGTTTGCGGCGACGCTGGTGCTGCAGCGCGTCGAGCGCGGCGACATCGAGCTGACCGACCGGATGCAGCGGTGGACCACGCTGATCCCGGAGCCCTCGGCCACCGTCGAACAGGTGCTGCGTCACACCTCGACGGGCACGTTCGGCTACGAGCCGCAGCGGTTCGCGGAGTTCACGCCCATCCTCGAGTACTACACCAAGGTGCCGTTCAAGAAGATCCTGGCCGCCGAGGTCCTCGAGCGCCTGGCGATGCACGACTCCGTGCCCGGGCACGACATGGAAGCGCCGTCGCCGCTCGAGGTGCCCTTCTTCGACCAGAGCGTGCTCGACCGTTACGCGGCCGTCGTGCAGCAACTGGCCGTGCCGTACCGCGTCGACATGCGCCGGCGCGCCACGCGCTCCGAGTACCCGCACCGCAGTATCACCGCCGGCACGGGTCTTATCTCGTCGGCACGCGACCTCGCGCGCTTCGACGCCGCGATCGACGACGACATCCTGGTGGACAGGCTCACGACCGAGGCCTCGCGACAACCCGCGGGCGGGCGGACCGGTCTCGGCTGGTTCGTGCAGCAGTACAATAACGATCTGCTCGTGTGGCACTTCGGCAACAGCCCGAATGCGTTCTCGTCGCTCATGTTGAAAGTGCCCACGCGCGACCTCACGCTGATCCTGATCGCGAACAGCGACGGTCTCAGTGCGCCGTTTGACCTGGAGCGAGGCGACGTCACCGCGTCGCTCTTCGCGAGGCTGTTTCTCCGGGCGTTCGTTCTCTAGCGGTGTCCCGCTGCTTCGCCGCTCCGCTCTTCTTCGTGGCGTGCCTGTTTCCCGTCAGCGCGGCGGCCGACTGGATCGTGTCGCCCTACGTCGGCACGCGGTTCGCCGCGGACACCACGTTTCTCGTCGGCTTTCAAGGTACGACGCGCGACAAGCTCACGTTCGGATCGTCGGTCGGCGTCCTGTCGGACGGTGTGCTCGGCGTCGAGGCCGACATCGCGTTCGTGCCGGGGTTCTTCAATTCCCGGGGCCTCGGCGGCGTGACGCCCAGCCGCGTGATCACGCTGATGGGCAACGTCATTCTGGCCACGCCTCTCGGTGTGTCCCGGTACGGCCTGCGCCCCTATCTGGTGGGAGGCGCCGGCCTCATCGACGCCGCCGGGGATTCGAACCTCCTGCCGGACATTGACAGCCACCTCGTCGGGATGAACCTGGGTGCCGGCGCGATCGGGCCGATCTCGGACCGGACGAGCCTGCGATTCGACGTCCGCTTCTTCCGGAGCCTCCGCAACGACGAGGACGCGGACACGCTCGGCGGCGGCACGCAGCTCACCTTCTGGCGCGGAACCGTCGGACTGACGTTTCGATTCTGACCTCCGGCAAGGACAGCTCCGCCGGCGCCGGAGTCTGAATCGGCCCGGTGACGTGTCGAACGCGCTGGTATGCGCCTTGATTTCGGGAACCGTATGAGTGCTTACATTTCGACCATGACTCGGCGATATGCGATCGCCGTTCCCGCCCTGCTGCTGTCATGCGCGATCGCGTCCGCGCAGACGAAGCTGACGCCGGACGCGAACAAATATTCGCCCGCTCAGGACGTCCAGCTCGGACAGCAGGCGGCGGCCGAGGCGCGCCGGCAGCTCCCCCTGCTCAACAACGACCACGTGGACGACTACGTCGAGGGGGTCGGCCGCCGTCTCGTCTCGGCGATCCCGCCAGAGCTCCGGCAACCCGGGTTCCGGTACACCTTCGAGGTGGTCAACCAGAAAGAGATCAACGCGTTTGCGCTGCCGGGCGGGCCGATGTTCCTGAACCGCGGCATGATCGAAGCCTCGGCCAACGAGGCGGAGATGGCCGGTGTGATGGCACATGAGATCGCGCACGTTGCGCTTCGCCATGGCACCGCGCAGGCGACCAAGGGCGAGAAGTTCCAGATCGGCGCGGTTGCCGGTCAAATCCTCGGCGCCATTGTCGGAGGCACGGCCGGGAGCGTCATCGCCCAAGGGTCGCAGTTCGGCCTGGGAGCCTACTTCCTGAAGTACGGCCGTGAATACGAACGGGAGGCCGACCTGCTGGGCGCGCAGATCCTGGCGCGCGCCGGTTACGACCCGCGCCAGATGGCCAACATGTTCAGGACCATCGAGAAGCAGTCGGGCGGCCGCGGCGGGCCCGAATGGCTCAGCAGCCACCCGAACCCCGGCAACCGCTACGAGGCCATCAACCGCGAGGCGGCGATGCTGCAGGTGCAGGGCTCTGCGCCCTCGAACGCGGCGTTCCAGGACGTCCGCTCACGGCTCGCGGGCATGTCGCCGGCCCCAACCGCGCAGCAGATCGCCCAAGGTCAGCAACGCGGCGGCAATCAGCCGGTGGGGACCAGGGGTCGGTCCGTGAACGTCGAGCCTCCGTCCGACGAGTTGCGGAGCTACCAGCCGGGCAGCTTCATGAGGATCAGTGTTCCCGCCAACTGGCAGCAGTCGGGCGGCGGAAACACCGTGACATATGCGCCGCAGGGCGCCGTGTTCCAGGCGCAGAGTGGCGGCAGCGCGTTCACGCACGGCCTGCAGATTGGGGTCGCCGCCACCGGTACCGGCAACCTTCAGCGCGACACGGAGGCGCTCCTTCAGAGCTTCGCGCAAACCAATCCGCATCTCCGGCGCAGCGGCGGGTACAGCCGCGTCACCATCGACGGCCGCAGTGGCCTGACGACGACGCTGCGCAACGTGTCGGAAGTGACAGGGAGCTCCGAAATCGTCAGCCTCACGACGGCGCAGCTCGCCGACGCGAGCCTCCTCTTCCTCATCGGCGTGGCCCCGGAACGGGAGGCGCGGACGTACTTGAACACGTTCGGGCGCGTGCGCCGGACGATCGATCTCGCCGACCGGCGGTAAGCCCTGCCGTTCCCGCGTGGCGCGCAGGCTGATAGACTGCCAGATGTGAGCGAACCCACCCGCCTGACGATGGCGGACGCGCATGAGGTCGGCAGCTACTTCGTCGCCAACTATCCGCCGTTCTCCGCCTGGACGCGTGATGCGGTCGCGTCCGAGGCTTTACCGGCCCTGAGCACATCCCCCGTCCGGGTGACGCCGCTCGGGCTGTACCTGCACATCCCGTTTTGCCGGAAGCGCTGCCACTTCTGTTACTTCCGCGTCTACACCGACAAGAACGCCGACGAGATCGCGGCGTACCTGGACGTGCTCGTGCAGGAATGGCAGCTCTACGCCGAGCGTCCGGCGGTGGCCGGCCGTCCGCTCGACTTCGTCTACTTCGGGGGCGGCACGCCGTCGTTCCTGTCGACGCGCCAGCTCGAGAGCCTCGCCTCGCGGTTGAGCGCCATCACGCCATGGCGATCGGCGCGCGAGATCACGTTCGAGTGCGAGCCGGGGACGCTCAGCGAGAGCAAGCTCGAGGCGATCCGCGCACTCGGCGTGACGCGCCTGAGCCTCGGCATCGAGCACTTCGACGACGAGATCCTCGCGCTCAACGGACGCGCGCACCGCTCGCCCGAGATCGGCCGATCGTATGCGATCGCGCGGGCGCTCGATTTCCCGCAGATCAACGTCGACCTGATCGCCGGCATGCTCGGCGACTCCGACGAGCGGTGGCGCGCCTGTGTCCGGCGCACGATCGATCTCGCGCCCGACAGCGTGACCATCTACCAGATGGAGCTTCCGTTCAACACCACGATCAGCGCCGATCTGCTGGCAGGCTCGAGCCGGTTTGCCGGGCAGCTCTCCCCGTGGGAGACGCGCCGCCGGTGGGTGGACGAGGCCTTCTCGGCTCTCGAGGCGGCGGGATATCACATCGGCAGCGCCTACACGGCCGTGAGGGATCCAGCGCGGGTCAGCTTCGTCTACCGCGACGAGCTCTGGCAGGGGGCGGATCTCGCCGGCATCGGCGTGGCGTCGTTCGGCCACGTGAACGGCGTGCACCTCCAGAACGAAGACACGTGGGAAGGCTACAGCGCGGCGCTCGGCGCCGGCGTACTGCCGCTCGCGAGGGCCTATCGCCCGACCGCCGAAGAGCGCCTGATCCGCGAGCTGGTGCTGCAGCTGAAACGCGGGCGCATCCGTCCGTCGTATTTCGAGCAGAAATATGGGGTGGACGTGCTCGCGCGGTTCGCGGACCAGTGGGCGTCGCTCGACCGCGACGGCGCGCTGGCTCACGCCCGCCGCGACGGCGTGGCGCTGTCGCGCGCCGGGCTGCTGCAGGTGGATTCGCTCCTCCGGCGCTTTTTCCTCCCCGAACACGCAGGCATCCGCTATACCTGATGGACTCATACGCTGAGGTCGTTGTCATCGGCGGAGGTCCCGCCGGATCCACCACCGCCACGCTCGTCGCGCAGCAGGGACGCCGTGTCCAGCTCTTCGAGCGTGAGCGCTTCCCGCGCTTTCACATCGGCGAGTCGCTGATTCCCGAGACCTACTGGGTGCTCCGGCGGCTCGGTATGCTCGAGAAGATGCAGGCGAGCCGCTTCGTGAAGAAATACAGCGTGCAGTTCGTGAGCGCGAGCGGCAAGCTCTCGGCCCCCTTCTATTTCTGGGACAACAAGCCGCACGCGTGCTCGCAAACGTGGCAGGTGGTGCGCAGCGAGTTCGACACGATGCTGCTCGACAACGCCCGCGACCACGGCGCGACCGTCCACGAAGGCGTCCGCGTGCTCGAGGTGCTCTTCGACGGCGACCGCGCGGCCGGCGTGAAGGTGCGCGGCGCCGACGCCGTGGACCGCGACGTGCGAGCCGACGTCGTGGTCGATGCGAGCGGACAGCAGGCCATGCTCCAGAACCGCCTGAAGCTGCGCGTGTGGGACCCGATCCTCAACAAGGGCGCCATCTGGACGTACTGGCAGGGCGCCTACCGCGATACCGGGCGCGACGAGGGCGCGACGCTCGTCATCCAGACGCCCGACAGGCACGGCTGGTTCTGGTACATCCCGCTCCATGACGACCTGCTCAGCCTCGGTGTCGTGGCGCCGTTCGACGACCTGTTCAGGAACGGCGCCGGACACGAGGAGACCTACCACACCGAAGTGGAGCGCTGCCCCATCGTCAAGGAGCGGCTGGCGGCGGCCACGCGCGTGACCGGGTATTTCGCGACGAAGGACTACTCGTACCGCGCGCAAGCCGTGGCCGGGAACGGCTGGGTGCTCGTGGGCGACGCCTTCGGGTTTCTCGATCCGCTGTACTCCTCGGGCGTGCTGCTGGCGCTGAAGTCGGGCGAGCTGGCCGCCGACGCGATCGTCGAGGGCCTCGCGAATGGTGATACGAGCGGCAGCCAGCTCGGCAAGTGGGGCCCGGCGTTCAACGAGGGAGTCGACCGCATGCGACGACTCGTGTGCGAGTTCTACAACGGCTTCAGCTTCGGCGAGTTCGTGCGCCGCTACCCGGACCTGCGGAACACGATCACCGACCTGCTCATCGGCGATCTGTTCACCGGCGCGCCAGACAAGGTGTGGAGCCCGATGGAGTCGCTCTACCCGCCCGGCCGGAAGCCGATCCCGATGTGGCACGAAGGAGTCGATCCCGACACGGTGCCGTCCAAGGCCAACGAGCTCGTCCTGCCCCAGGGGCGACGGCCATAAGAGCGCGAGACGTGCCCCGCGAATTCCGCCTCCGGCGCCGCGTCCAGTTCTACGAAACCGATGCCGCGGGCATCGTGCACTTCACGTGGTACTTCCGCTACATGGAGGAAGCCGAGCACGCCCTGTGGCGCGACCTCGGGCTCAGCATCCATCCAGCCGACTCGGACATCCGCTGGCCGCGCGTGTCGACGAGCTTCGACTATTTCCGCCCCCTCCGCTTCGAGGACCAGTTCGACGTCCTGATCCGCGTCGTGACGGTGGCCGAGCGCACGATCCGGTACGAGTGTCTCCTCACGTGCGACGGCGAGACGGTCGCCGCCGGCCTCCTATCGATCGCCTGCGTGCGGAAGCGCCCCGGGGAGCCGATGCAGCCGATCGACATTCCGGCCCACGTCCGCGATCTGCTGCAGTAGCCGCTGCCGGTGCAAGACCTCCCGTGGCGTGAGGGCACGCCGGGGCATCAGGCGCCGGAATGGAGAGACCGGCTCGCGACCTGGTCTGGGGTGTCCGGGCTGACCGGGCGTGAACTCCAATACGCGCGCATGGGTCATGCGGAGAGCGTAGGTTGCGGCCGTGACAGGGGAGGTCACTGTGGTACATTCAGGTGCCAGCCCTGGACGAGGTATCGCGTGCGTCGTTCGTTCCCGGTGGTCACGCTCCTGCTCCTCCTCTCCCCTGTTCTTCAGGCCCAATCGTCGTCGGCGGGCGCATCCTATACGCTGCTCTCGCTCACCTATCCCGATCAGATCCCGAATGGTTTCGGCGGCTGGCTCTCATGGGACTTCGCGTCGCGAGGACCGACGATCGGCCTTGACCTCGGCGCCAGCTTCTTCCCTGAAGACCACCCCGTGATCGGGCGGCAGACAGCGCTCCTCGCCGGCGTGCGCGGCGGCCTGCGCGCGGACGGGTACGGCGCATTTGCCCGCGTGCGTCCTGGCCTCCTGCATTTCAGCGAGCGGTTCTTCGCGCCCGAGGTGGTGTGCATCCTCATCTTCCCGCCGCCGGAGTCGTGCCTCATCGAGGCGACGAACCTGGTCGTCGATCTGGGCGGGACCGTCGAGCTCTATCCGACGCGGCGCACGCTCGTCCGCCTCGATGTCGGCGATACGCTGATCCGTTTTGCGCGGACGGGCCAGGATGCGGTCTGGAAGCACAACCTGCAGTTCGCCGCCGGCGCGGGCCTGCGCTTCTGATGTCTTTTGTTGTCTTCCCCACGCGGGCCTGATTGCCGATCCTCGTCGCCGTGGGGCAAGATCGGAGGACTGTGCGCACATCGGCGTTCCTGGTCCTCCCGCTGTTCGCTGCGCTCGCATCGGCGGCATGCGGCGGACCCTCGGAGCCGGTCGTGGCACGCGACGCGGCGCTGGAGCCGCGTCCCGTCTCGGTCACAACCGCCGCCCTGCAGCCGCTCGAGCGCGCCGTCAGCGTGACGGGAACGCTGGCCGCGGAAGAGCAGGTGGCGCTGGCGTTCAAGGTCACCGGGCGGGTGCAGGCGCTGTACGTCGATCTGGGCAGTCGGGTGCGGCGGGGAGCCGTGCTCGCACGGCTCACGCCGACCGACTTCGAGCTGCGGCTGCAGCAGGCCGAGGCGGCGCTCCAGCAGGCGCGCGCCCGCCTCGGGCTGCCGGCGCAGGGCGAAGAGACCTCCGTCGATCCCGAACAGACGGCGCTCGTGCGCCAGAGCCGCGCCGTGCGCGACGAAGCGCGTCTGACACGCGATCGCATGAAGACGTTCGTCGATCGCGGCATCTCCTCCCGGGCCGACCTCGATGCCGCCGAGGCGGCGCTGGAAGTGGCAGACGGCCGGTACCAGGACGCGATCGAAGAGATCCGCAACCGCGAAGCGGTGCTCGCCGGGCGCCGCTCGGAGCTGGAGCTTGCGCGCCAGGCGCTCGAAGACACGGTGCTTCGCGCCCCGATCGACGGCGCCGTGCGCGAGCGGCACGTCACGCAGGGCGAGTTCCGGAGCGCCGGGACGCCCGTGCTGACCATCGTCAGCACCGATCCGCTGCGCCTCCGCGTGGCGGTGCCCGAGCGCGCCGCCGCGGGGTTGCGCGCGGGTCAGCCCGTGCGCGTCCGGGTCGAAGGCGATGCCGCCTCCTACGACGGCAAGCTCGTACGGCTCGGCGCCGCCATCGACGAGGACAACCGCACGCTCCCCGTCGAGGCCACCGTTTCGAATCGCGGCGGCGCGCTGCGTCCCGGCATGTTCGCCGCGGCCGACATCATCGTCGAGCGCAACGATACGGCCATCGTCGTGCCGAACGACGCCGTGGTCACGTTCGCCGGGGTGCAGAAGGTGCTGGTCGTCCGGGAGGGCACGGCGCGCGAGCAGCGCGTCCGCACCGGGCGCCGCAGCGGCGATCGCGTCGAGATCCTCGAGGGCGTGACGGCCGGCGAGGTCGTGATCCTCCACCCCGGCGACGTGGTGGACGGCCTCCTGGTGCGCCCGGCGAGCGAGCCGCGACGCGCCGTGACCGGATCGCGCCCGGCGGATCGCGGGACCGTCCGATGAAGCGGCTCGCGGCGATCTGCATCGAGCGGCCGGTCTTCGCCGCGATGATCATCCTCTCGCTCGTCGTGGTGGGCGCGGCGAGCTACCTCCGCCTGGGGGTCGATCGCTTCCCCCGCGTGGACCTGCCGAACGTGAACGTCCGGACCACGCTTCCGGGCGCCGCGGTCGAAGAGACCGAGACGCTCATCTCGGAGCAGGTGGAGGAGGTCGTCAACACCGTCGAGGGCATCGACGAGCTGCGGTCCGTCGCCTGGCCTGGTCAGTCGATGGTGATCGCCACCTTCAACCTGGCGCGCAACATCGACGTCGCGGCCCAGGACGTGCGCGACCGCGTGGCCACAGTGCTCCGGCGGCTGCCGCCGGACGTCCTGCCCCCGGTCGTGTCCAAGTTCAACTCCGACAATTCCCCGTCGATCTCGATTGCGCTCGCGGGCAACCTCTCGGTCCGCGAGCTGACGGAGATCGCCGACAAGAACGACAAGCCGCGCATCGAGCGATCCAGCGGCGTGGGCGAAGTGCAGATCGTCGGCGGGCTCGAGCGCGCCATCAGCATCTGGGTGGACGCCGATCGGCTCGCGGCGTACCGGCTGCCCATCACCGACATCCGGACCGCGCTCACACGGCAGAACGCGGACGTGCCCGGCGGCAACGTCACGACCGGCACGAGCGAACAGGTGCTCCGGACGATGGGCCGGCTGCGGGACGCGGAGGCCTTCAACGATCTGGTCATCAAGACGGTCAACGGCGCGCCGGTCCGCATCCGCGACATCGGCTGGGCCGAGGACGGCACGAAGGAGCAGCGATCCGTGTCGCGCCTGAACGGCGTGCCGACCGTCGTGCTCAACGTGCGGCGCCAGATCGGCGCGAACACGGTCGCGCTCATCGACGGCGTGAAGGCGAATCTCGCGCGCGTCGCCGGCGAGCTGCCTCCGGGCGTGCGCCTCGAGGTCATCCGGGACCAGTCGCGCTACATCCACGCCGCGCTGCACGAGATCAACCTGCACCTCGTGCTCGGCTCGATCCTCGCGTGCCTCGTCGTCTACGCGTTCATGCGCAGCCTGCGCTCCACGATCATCGCCGGCGTGGCGATTCCCGCGTCGGTCATTGCGACGTTCGGGATGATGGCGGCGCTCGACTTCACGCTCAACAGCGTGACGATGCTCGCGCTCGTGCTGATGGTCGGCATCGTCATCGATGACGCCATCGTGGTCCTGGAGAACATCTTCAGGTTCGTCGAGGAGAAGAAGCTGTCGCCGTTCGACGCGGCGCGCCAGGCCACGGCGGAGATTGCGCTGCCGGTGCTCGCCACGACGCTGTGCCTCGTCGTCATTTTCATTCCCGTCTCGTTCATGTCGAGCATCTCGGGGCGGTTCCTCTACCAGTTCGGGCTGACGGCGGCGGTGGCCATCCTGGTCTCGCTGCTCGTGTCCTTCACCCTGACGCCGATGATGAGCGCGAGGCTCTTCCGGCAGCAGGATCTGGACGCCGAGCACGCCGCGTCCCGCGGCGGCTTCTACCGCCACATCGACGGCGGGTACAGCCGCGCCCTGGCCTGGGCGCTGCGGCACCGCGTGACCGTGGCGGCGCTCGCCGCCGTGGTCATGATGACCGGCTACCCGGCCTACCAGCTCGTCCCGCAGGAGTTCGTGCCCGCCGACGTGGACGAGGCGGAGTTCGACCTGAACGTCATCGCGCCGGAAGGCACGAGCGTGACGGCGATGAACGACATCATGCTGGCCATCGAAGCCGACGTGCGGGCGGTCCCCGGCGTCAGGACCTTGCTGGCGTCGGTGGGCGGCGGCTTCATCGGAGCGGTGAACGAGGGACAGGCGTACGTGCGCATCGCGCCCCACGGGGAGCGCGTCTTCTCGATCGGCCGGTTCCTGAGCGGGGTTGTCACGCTGCAGCCGCTCGAGGCCTTCCGCGGCAACTTCAGCCAGCGTCAGGTCATGCAGGAGATCCGCGCCAGGCTGCTCGGGCACCGCGACCTGCGCATCAGCGTCCGGAACATCCAGGGCTTCAACATCGGCGGCGGCAACTACGAGATCGACTTCACGATCCGGGGCCCTGAGCTGGAGAAGCTCGCCGAGTACGCGAACCGGCTGCGCGATCAGTCGGCGGAGCTGGGGCTCGTCGACATCGACGTCACGCTGAAGCTCGACAAGCCGGAGCTGCGCGCGGAGATCGACCGGGAGCGGGCCGCCGACCTCGGGATCCGCACCGAAGACATCGCCGCGGCGCTGCGGCTCATGGTGGGTGGCGACGAGGAGGTGACGCGCTTCCGGGACGCGTCAGTGAACGAGGACTACGACGTGCAGCTTCGGCTCGCCGAGGAAGACCGCACGGATCCGGCGACGATCCAGCGGCTCTACGTGCCGCGCACGAGCGGCGGCCTCGTGCGCCTCGACAGCGTGGTGAGCCTCGTGGCCGGGCGGAGCCCATCGCGCATCGATCGTCTCGACCGCCAGCGCCAGGTCGCGCTGCGCGGAGGCGTCGCGCCGGGGTATGCCATGGCGGATCGCCTCGAGGCGCTCCGCGCCGCGGCCGGCCGTCTGAACATGCCGCCGGCGTACACGACGACCGTGGCAGGCCGCGGCCGCGAGCTCGAGCGCACGTTTCGCGAGTTCAGTTGGGCGTTCCTGCTGTCGATCATCTTCATGTACATGGTGCTGGCATCGCAGTACGAGAGCGTGTGGCATCCCCTCGTGATCCTGCTGTCGCTGCCGCTGTCGCTCCCCTTCGCCCTGTTCTCGCTCTGGGCGACGGGCAACACGCTCAACCTCTACTCCGCGCTCGGCATGCTGGTGCTCTTCGGCGTCGTGGCGAAGAACGCGATCCTCCAGGTCGACCACGCCCGCAACCTGCGGGAGCAGGGGCTCGATCTTGGCGCCGCGGTGATGCAGGCGAGCCGCGATCGCCTGCGGCCGATTCTGATGACGACGCTGGCGCTCGTGGGCGGCATGCTGCCGCTGGCGGTCGGAACCGGGCCGGGCGCGGAGGAGCGGCGGGCCATTGCCGTCGTCGTGATTGGCGGGCAGAGCCTGTCGCTTCTGCTCACGCTCGTCGTCACGCCCGTGGCGTTCTCGGTGGTCGAGCAGATCCGCGAGCAGGTGCGGGGTCAGACCGGGGTCAGAGTCGCGATGCGAACCGACTCAAGTACGCAGAATCTCCCTGGCGCGTTCTAGCTCCTTCCGCCGGAAACAGCCTTCGAGATGATCGTTCACCAGGCCCATCGCCTGCATGAAGGCGTACACCGTCGTGGGGCCGACGAAGCTCCAGCCGCGTTTCTTCAGATCCTTGCTCAAGGCCGCCGACGCGGGCGTGGAAGCCATCTGCCTGAGTGCCTCCTGCGTCAGTCGCCGCGGCCGTGTGGCCGGGTCGGGCACCCACTGCCGGAAGTAGCGGCCGAGCGAGCCGTACGCGCCGCGAAGCTCGCGGGCCCTCTTCGCGTTGTTGATGGTCGACTCGATTTTGCCGCGGTGGCGGACGATCCGGTCGTTCTCGAGGAGCCGCGCCACGTCACGAGCCGTGAAACGGGCGACGGCGTCGAGGTCGAACCCGGCAAAGGCCGCGCGGAAGCTCTCCCGCTTGCGGAGGATGGTGAGCCAGCTCAGGCCCGCCTGGAACCCCTCGAGGCAGATCTTCTCGAAGAGGCGGGAGTCGCCGACGGCGGGCACCCCCCACTCGAGGTCGTGATAGCGCCGATACAGCTCGTCGGGCCCCGGCCACGCACACCGCACCCGCCCGTCGTCGCCCTGAGTCAATCCAGCCGGCAATTTCAGCATCGCAACCTTGAGTCGCTCCGTACTCTTACTCTGACCCCGATCTGACCCTAGCGGGGGAAGAGGCCGGTGGCGACGAGCAGGTCGAGGCGCGCGCGACGGAGGGCGTCTTCGGCGATGGCGGCGGCGGTTTCGGCGTCGCGCGCCTCTCGCTGCGCGTCGATCACTTCGATGTTCGTCGTGGCCCCTTCGCGGAACGCGACGTCGGTGATGCGCATCACCTCGAGCGCCTGCTCGGCCGCGCTGCGCGCGCGGTCGAGCGCGCGCTCCGTGTGGACGACCGCCTCCCGCGC
>JBOGIW010000255.1:0-5506 GCA_050748045.1 Vicinamibacterales bacterium
GCTATCGGGCTGTACGAGCTGTCACGGCGGTAGCGCAACCGGCGCGGGGCGGCGCGGCGCGCCGTGTTCCTGGTTCCTGGTTCCCGGTTCCTGGTTCCTGGTTCCCGGTTCCCGGTTCTGTTCCCGGTTCCCGGTTCCTGGTTCTGTTCCCGGTTCTGTTCCCGGTTTCCGGTTCCCGGTTCTCTGCCCTGTATACTGACCGCGATGCAGGCGCGCTGGGATGTGGTCGGGATCGGCGAGAGCTCCGTGGATTACGTCTACCGGCTGCCTACCTATCCCGAGCCGAACGGTCCCAACGCGAAGATGCGCATCCTGTCGCACTCGATCTCCTGCGGCGGGCAGATCGCGACGACGCTGTGCACGTGTGCGGCGCTCGGCCTGCGGGCGAAGTACCTCGGCGCGACGGGCACCGACGACAATGGCCGGCGCATCCGCGCGGAGCTGATGCGGCGCGGCATCGACATGACCGGCGCCGTGATCCGTGGCGTGCCGAACCGCTTCGCGGTGATTCTCGTCGGCGAGCGAGGGGGCGAGCGCATCGTGCTGTGGGATCGTCCGCCGGAGCTCTCGCTTCGTCCGTCCGAGCTGCCACCCGAGCTCATCACCGCCGCGCGCGTCGTGCACGTCGACGACACCGACCAGGACGCGGCGATCCACGCGGCGTCGATCGCGCGCGGCGCCGGCGTGCCCGTGACGAGCGATATCGACCGCGTCACGCCGCGGACCGAGGAGCTTGTCGCGGCGGTGACGATTGCGATCGTCGCCGAGCACGTGCCGGAGGCGCTGACGGGAGAGGCCGATCTCGAGCGCGCGCTGCAGAAGCTCCGGCGCGTGCAGCCCGGCATGCTGTGCGTGACGCTCGGGTCGCGGGGATCGATGCTGCTCGACGGCGACCGTCTCCACTACGAGCCGGCCTTTCAGGTGGACGCGGTGGACACGACCGGCGCGGGCGACGTGTTCCGGGGCGCCTTCATCTACGCGTTGCTGCGCGGCGAGGCGCCCGCCGACATCCTGCGTTTCGCCAACGCCGCCGCCGGATCGAGCGTCACGCGCTTCGGCGCCATCAGCGGCGTCCCGTCGCTGGACGACACGCTCGCGCTGTTGAATACGGCGGCGGTAAGGACGCCCTAGCTCGATCGGACGGATCCGGCGGCATTAGATCACATGCTGATCGGTCGAGTCTCAAGACGACTCGGAAGCGGATCGGAAGTCCGCAGCTTCCGAGTCCACGTCGGTCATCGACTGCTCGTCGCTCCAAGCGCCCCAATCGGACAAGTACGAACGACGCGCCGGATCAGTCCAGCGCTTGGTCCCGGCTGGTCAGCGGGCCCTGCCGGTGTGGGCGTCGATGCCGTACGGCGGCGCCACCAGGGGCACGCGCGGGTCAGCGGCAGGCCACTCTCGGCGGAACGCCGCGTAGCGGGGGTCGTCGCTCGCCGCCATGCTCCGGCGCGTGCCGGCCAGCACGTTGAGATAGTACGCGTCGCAGCCGTAGGCGCTCACGAACGGGTGATACCCGCGACGGATCGGCACGAGGTCGCCGTCGCGCACCGTGAGCGCCTGGTCGTCGCGATCGCCCGGATCGTAGAGACGCTGGATGCCGTAGGCGTCGCGATCGCGGAACCGGTAGTAGTAGATCTCCTCGAGCGCGACCTCCGCCGGCGGGTTGTCCGTGTCGTGCTTGTGCGGCGGATAGCTGGACCAGTTCCCGGCCGGCGTGTAGACCTCGCAGACGAGGAGCCGGTGCGCGCGGAATGCGGGCGGCAGGATGTCCACGATCTGACGCGTGGCGTTCCCGCCCCCGCGAATCTCGAACCCGCAGTCCTCCGGCGCGATCACGCGGGCCGGATGGCGCTCCACCGCCGGCGCGCGCCCCTCGGCCACCTGCGTGCGCTCCTCGGCCTCGATGGCGTACGCCGTTCCCGGCGGCAGGTACAGCGCGTGGGGATACCCGCTGAAGACGTCGCGGCGGGGGCCGAGGCGCCCGTCGCCTCCCGTCCAGCGCACGCGGCAGGAGCCCTCGAGCAGGACGAGACACAGCTCGTCATCGCCGCTCTCGCCGCTCCACGCCTCGCAAGCCGCGATCTGACGCGCGGCAAACCCGACGTACTGCCACCCCGCGTCGCGCGGCGTCAACTCGACGAGCAGGCCGGAGCCGGCCGGCGCGAGCGACCGCGATCGCAGCCGCGCGGGTATCAGGCGCTCGCTCATGCCTGCCCCGCCGCCTTCGCAGGCTGCGCCGGGGCCACAAGGACGGTGCGGCCCGTCCGGCAGGCCTCGGTGGCCGCGAGCGCCACCCGGAGCGCCTCCACGCCGTCGGCGATCGTGATCGGCGGCTCGCGGCCGGCAAGCACGTTCTGCGCGAAGTTCTGGAGCTGCAGCGTGTAGGCGCGCTCGAATCGCTCCATGAAATACGGCACGGTGTCGTGCGTCACGCTGTTCTTCGTCATCAGCAGCAGCGGCGTCTCGCGCAGGTAGCCGATCCGCAGCGTGCCCTCGGTGCCGAGGAGCTCCGTCGAGATGTCGTAGCCGTAGTACCCGTTGCGCGTGAGGTCGATCACGCCGAGGTTGCCGCTGGCGAAGGTCAGCGACACGATGGCGTTGTCGATGTCGCCGACAGTGGCGAGCTCGGGATAGGCGAGCACGCCGCCGATGGCGCTCACGCTCGCCACGTCCCCCATGAACCAGCGGGCGAGGTCGAGGTCGTGGATGCCCATGTCCACGAGGATGCCGCCGCTCGTCGCCGGGTTCGCATACTCGAGGCTCGGCCGGAAGGGATCGCGCGAGGTCGACTTGAAGACGACGGGGGTGCCGATCTTCCCCTCGAGCACGTGGCGCCTGGCCGCGGCGTAACCGGGATCGAAGCGGCGCATGAAGCCCATCTGGAAGAACGCTCCATGCCGCTCGACCGCGTCCTGCATGTCGCGGCACTCGTCGAGCGAGAGGGCCGGCGGCTTCTCGCAGAACGTCGGCGTGCCGTGCCCCACCGCCTCGAGCACGACGTCGCGGTGCGTATGCGTGGGGCTGACGACGACCACGGCGTCGACGGTCGAGTCGGCGACGAGCTCCGCCGCGCTGCCGTACGCCGCGGGCACATCGTACTCCGCGGCCACCTCATGGGCGGCGGCAGCAATTGGATCGGCGACCGCGACGAGCCGCGTCTCGGCGATCCGGGTCGCCAGGTCACGCGCGTACACGCGCCCGAGGCGCCCCAGCCCGATCAAGCCGACATTCAGCCGGCGGCGTGCTCGCGTGGCTCCGCTCATTCGGGTCCGGTCTCCCTGGTCACGAGCCCGATGCGCACGCTCGTCTCCGCAGGCACCGGCTCCCCCCGCATCGCCTTGACGGCCGACTCGACGGCCACGCGGCCCATCTCGTCGGGAAACTGCGCAACGGTTGCAGCCATCGTGCCGGCCGCGATGGCCTTGCGCGCATCCTCGACCGCGTCGAACCCCAGTACACGGATCTGTCCCGTCTTCCCGGCCGTGGCAATCGCCTCGATCGCCCCGAGCGCCATCATGTCGTTGCACGCAAACACGGTGTCGACGCCGGGATTGGCCTGCAGGATGTTCTGGAACACCGTGAAGCCCTGGTCGCGCTCCCAGTTGGCGGTCTGCGACGCGAGGATCTGCACGCCGGACGCGCTCTTCACCGCATCGCGGAACCCCCGGATACGCTGGTCGCCGGTGTCGTGCCCGGGGATGCCCTCGAGGATCGCCACCCGTGCGGTCCCGCCCGACGCTTTGACGAGGTACTCGCCGATGATCTGGCCGCCGCGGTAGTTGTCCGACCCGACGAAGCCCACCGTGCGCACGCCCGCATCCGCGGCGGCCCTCTCGTCGAGCCGCGTGTCGACGACGACCACCGGGATGCCGGCCTCGTTCGCCTTGCCGATCGCCGGCACGACCTCGCGCGATCCGGACGGCGTCACCGCCAGGGCTCCGACGCGCGCCTGAATCAGGTTCTCGATGATCTGCATCTGCTTCTCGACGTCGGTCTCCCGCTCGGCCGCCTGGACGAGGAGATCGACGTTGAGCCGCTTCGCCGCGTCCTCCGCGCCGCGCTGCATGTCGATGAAGAACGGATTGTTCAGCGTCTTGAGCACGAGGGCGACGCGCGGCTTCGCGTCAGCGGCCGGCCCGCCGCGGTTGCAGGCGGCCAGGCCGAGCGCCGCGCTCATGCCGGCCGCCGCCAGGAGGGCCACGCGTTCAGCGTATCGAGCGTTCATCGTCACTCCGTTCGAGGCTCCGCGCCGGTGAAGACCAATCGCCAATCAACCACGACACGCACGAGATACACGACATTTCGTCGTTCACGGCTTCCGGGATTTCAGCACCGTGTCGGCGAGCACGGCGAACACGATGACGAGCCCGATGACCACCTGCTGCATGAACGACGAGACGCTCAGCAGGTTGAGACCGTTGCGGAGGACGCCCATGATGAGCGCCCCGACGAGCGTGCCCGCCAGGCTGCCCTCGCCGCCGACGAGGCTCGTGCCGCCGATGACCACCGCGGCGATGGCGTCCAGCTCGTACATGATGCCGGCGATCGGCTGCGCGGAGTTGAGCCGCGCCGTCAGCAGCCAGGCCGCCATCGCGCTCGTCAGGCCCGACACGGCGTACACGGCTGTCTTGTGCAGCCGCACGCTCACGCCCGACAGGCGCGTCGCCTCCTCGTTGCCGCCGACGGCATACACGTACCGGCCGAACCGCGTCTCGGTCAACACGACGTGGCCGGCGAGGTAGACGGCCGCCGTGACGAAGACCGGCGCCGGTATCCCGGCGATTCGGGCGGTGGCGATGGCTCGGAACTCGGGATCGAAGCCCGAGACCGGCCGCCCCTCCGTGAAGAGCAGCGCGCAGCCGCGGGCGATGCTCATCATGCCGAGCGTGGCGATGAACGGCGGCAGCCGCCCCCAGGTGATCATCACGCCGCTCAGGCTGCCGAAGAGCGCCCCGACCGCGAGCGCGCCGCCCAGCGCGACGGGAATGGGCGCGCCCTCGTGCAGGAGCGTCCCGAGCACGACTCCCGCGAGCGCCAGCACCGAGCCGACCGACAAGTCGATGCCGCCCGAGACGATCACGAAGGTCATCCCGACGGCGACCATCGCGTTGATCGACGTCTGCTCGAGGACGTTGAGCAGGTTCGACACCGTGAGGAAGTGCGGCGTCAGGATCCACAGCAGCAGGCTGAGCCCGAAGAGCCCCGCCAGCGTGCCAAGCCGCCGTCCGGAGCCGGCTACACGTCGCCACATCTATGGGCACTTGCCTTCGAAACGGGCTCCACGCTTCTCATGACTCTCGTGACTCTTCGCTCGGGCGGAGACGCTGCGATCACGGGCACGCGGAGACGCGGAGGCGCGGAGACGCGGAGGCGCGGAGACGCGGAGACGCGGAGACGGGGAGGGTGCGTTCGACTGGCCGCCGGAGGCGGCTCGCGTGGGAGCACGACACGCGAAAACCAGCTGTGCTTGATCCATGTCGGCTTGTGTTCGCGTGTCGTGCTC
>JBOGIW010000256.1:0-3051 GCA_050748045.1 Vicinamibacterales bacterium
CCGCCGCGGCGCTGCTGGCGCTCGCGCGCGCGCACCGCCCGCGCATCGTCCTCCTCGGGCGCACGCCGCTCGTGGCCGAGCCCCCGGAATTGAGCGGCATCCGAGACGAGGCGGGCCTCAGGCGCGCGGTGGCCACGCGCATCCAGGCCGAGGCGGGCCTCGCCGTCCCGGCGGAGATTTCCGCACGGGCCGCGCGCGTGCTGGCAAACCGCGAGATTCGCGCCACGCTTGCCGCGCTCGCCGACGCGGGCTCGCCGGCCCGCTACCTCGCCGTGGACGTTCAGGACGCCGCCGCCGTCGTCGCGGCCCTCGACACGGTCAGGCGTGACTGGGGCCCCATGACCGCGATCGTCCACGGCGCGGGCGTGCTGGCGGACACGCGCATCGCCGACAAGACCGGCGAGCAGTTCGACCGCGTGTTCGACACCAAGGTCGCCGGCCTGCGGGCGCTCCTCGCCGCCACAGCCGCCGATCCGATTGCAGTCCTGTGCGTCTTCTCGTCGGTCGCGGCGCGGACGGGCAACCCGGGGCAGTGCGACTACGCCATGGCCAACGAGGTGCTGAATCTCGTGGCGTGCGCCGAGCGCGCGCGCCGCGGGAGCGCCTGCACCGTGCGCGCGATCGGCTGGGGACCATGGGACGGCGGCATGGTCGACCCGGGTCTCAAGGCGCACTTCGAACAGATGGGTGTGCCTCTCCTGCCGCTCGATGCCGGCGCGAGGATGTTCGTGGAGGAGTTGAACAGCGCCGGCGATGAAGTGGCCCTTGTCGTCAGCGGTGCGAGCGGCGCCGGTCCGCTTGGTGCCGGCGCCTTTCCCACGTCGATCGTGGAGGTCGAAGTGGATGGGCGGTCGCATGCCTACCTTGGCGACCATCGTATCGACGGGACTGCCGTCGTTCCGGTGGCGATGGCGCTCGAGTGGATGCTCCGCGGCGCGAGCGCCTGTCGGCCGGATCTGACCTCCGCCGCAGTGCGCAACGTGCGAGTGCTCCGCGGGATCAGGCTGGAACGCTTCGACCAGTCCGGCGAGCGCTTCGTGGTGAACGGCCGCCAGATTGCCAACGGCGCCAGCCCCGAGCTCGTCGTCGAGGTTCGCGGCCGCAGCGGCACGCTGCACTACAGCGCCGTCGTGGAAATGGCCGCGCGGCCACCGGCTGCGCCGGCGCCACCGGCGCTGCCGGAGCTCGAGCGCTGGATGCACGCACAGGTCTACGACGGCCACGTGCTGTTCCACGGCGAGCGCTTTCGGGTGATCCGGTCGCTCGACGGCGTGTCGCGCTTCGGGATCGCGGGAACCCTCGCCGGCGCACGCGAAGCCGGCTGGTCTCGCGGCACGTGGTACATGGATCCAGCCGTGCTCGACGGCGGTCTCCAGCTCGCGGTCCTGTGGGCGCGGCACGTGCTCGGCGGCGCCTCGCTCCCGATGTCGCTCGGAGAGCTGCGCCCGTACCGGCGCGGCCTGGTCGACGGTCCCGTCCGGTGTGTGGTCCATGCGCGGCAGGTCCACGACACGCGCGCCGTCTGCGACGTCACCCTCGCCGACGCCGGAGGCGCGCTCGTCGCGGAGATGCTCGCGGTCGAGACGGTCCTGCGTCCCGGCGAGACGGCGAGCGCGAGCGCCGTGGCGCCTCTCCAGGCCTGAAGGCGCTCCCGACATGCCGATGCCACCGATCGCCATCGTCGGGCGCGCCTGCATCCTGCCGGACGCGCTGACGCCGGCGGAGCTCTGGGGCAATGTGATCGGGGCGCGCAACTGCCTGTCTCCCGCGCCTGCCGACCGATGGCGTCTCACGCGCGCCGCCGCGATGGGCACGGTGAGCGACGCGACGGATCGGACCTGGTCGGACGCCGGCGGATACGTGCGCCGGTTCGAGGCCGTGTTCGATCCCACGGGGTTTCACGTCCCGGCCGAGGAGATCGTCGCGC
The DNA here is from genome assembly GCA_050748045.1 of Vicinamibacterales bacterium. Lineage (GTDB taxonomy): Bacteria > Acidobacteriota > Vicinamibacteria > Vicinamibacterales > UBA2999 > CAVYVZ01. Next base: position 1,928 of record JBOGIW010000256.1, read on the forward strand.
TGGACCCGTTGTTCCAATGGGTGCTGCACGGCGTGCGCGAAGCGCTCCGGGAGTGCGGGCACGAAGGAACGGCGGCGCGCGTGGGGCTGGCGCTCGGGAATCTGTCGTTCCCGACCTCGGCGATGTCGCGCTATGCGGAGAGTGTCTGGCTCGACGCGCAGGGGCCCGGCTTCGCCGGGGGCCGCGCCGCCGCGCGCGTGGGCGTCGTGCGGCCGCACGCGCGCAACCGCTTTTCATCGGGACTGCCCGCTCACGTCGCGGCCCGAGCCCTCGGGCTCGGCGCGGGTGCGTTCGCGCTGGATGCCGCGTGCGCCTCGTCGCTCTATGCGATCAAGCTCGCGTGCGATCGGCTGCACGACGGCACCGCCGACCTGATGGTCGCAGGCGCCGTCAACCGTCCAGACGATCTCTTCATTCACATCGGGTTCAGCGCGATCTCGGCGATGAGCCCGTCGGGCCGGAGCCGTCCGTTCCATCGCGACGCCGACGGCCTCGTGCCCGCCGAGGGCGCGGGCTTCGTCGTGCTGCAGCGTCTCGGCGACGCCGTCGCCGCCGGGCGGCGAATCCTCGGCGTCATCCGCGCGGTCGGTCTGTCCAACGACGGCCGCGGCCGCGGGCTGCTGGCGCCTTCGGAAGAGGGACAGGAGCGCGCGATGCGGCAGGCGTACGCAGCCGCCGGCATCGCCCCGCGCGACATCGGGCTCGTCGAGTGCCACGCGACGGGCACGCTCGTGGGCGATGCGACCGAGGTGCGGAGCATGTCGCGCATCTTCGAGGACTGCGACGAGGTGCCCATCGGATCGCTCAAGTCGAATCTCGGACACCTGGTCACCGCAGCCGGCGTCGCAGGCCTGCTGAAGGTCCTCGGCTGTCTCGAGAGCGGACAGCGCGCTCCGACGCTGCACGTTGACACGCCCATCGGAGCGCTGGACTCGACGCCCTTTCGGCTTGTGCGGGGGGCCGAGGCCTGGACCGGGCCGCGGCGCGCCGCCGTCAGCGGCTTCGGCTTCGGCGGCAACAACGCGCATCTGATTGTCGAAGCGTGGGACGGGTGTTCCCCCTCATCGCCTGTTCCCGTCGCCGCGCACGCCCCCGCCGCCGTCGCCATCGTCGGGATCGGCGCG
>JBOGIW010000257.1:0-2236 GCA_050748045.1 Vicinamibacterales bacterium
CCGCAGAGCGCCGCCGCAACGTCCGCGCGGCGTTCCGCCTCTCGCCGTTCGTGCGGCGCTCCCGGCTGGATGGCGCCCGCGTGGTGCTCGTGGACGACGTGAGGACGACGGGCGCGACGCTCGACGCGTGCGCGCGGGTCTTGAAGCGTGCAGGCGTCCGCGACGTCAGCGCGCTGACCGTCGCCCGCGCGGAGCCGGGCCGGTAGCCGGGCCGAGCGGGACGCGTGCGGTTCGACGCTACTGTGGCGAGCTGCGCCCGGCCTGGAGCAGCGACCGTATCTCGGCGACCGCGTTCCGCACCCGGATATCGCCAAACACGCGTCCCAGCTCGGGCGATGCGGGGCGAGGATCGCCGGCCACGCCGTTCTCGTCCATCCGTGTCCCTTCCAGCTTGCCCGGCGCCATCCGGTCCGGCCGCACGGCGTGCGGTGCAACGGCCCACAGCTCCGCCGTGTCCCACAGGCCTCCGTGGCCAAGGCCTACGAGCTTGCGGCTCTTCGCGTACTCGTCGATGTCCTGGGTGGACTTCGCGTAGCCGTCACCGGAGAAGTACACCTGCGCGCCTGACTTGGACAACTCCGCGTTCAGCAGCGGGGCGAGCTTCTTCAACGGGGCCTGGTTCTGGCCGTGATCGCCAAGCAGCACGATGTGCTTGAAACCGCCTGCCGCGAGGCTGCGTGCGAGGTCGGCGTTCAGCTCGGTGTAGACCTCCGGCCGAACGTGAATGGTGCCCGGAAAGCGGCGTTCGGCCGTGCTCGTCGGCGCGAACGGCACGATCGGACCGACGAGGGTGTGGCCAAGCTCTCGGGCGATACGTTCTGCATACGCGCGGGCGCGGTAGTTGTGCTTTCCAAGTGCCAGGTGCGGCCCGGAAGCCTCGATGCTGCCCGAGAACACGAGTACCGTGTTGTAGCCCGCCGCGATCGCCGCACCGACCTCCTGGGCGGCAAGCTCCTCGATGAACAGACTCGACGGCGCCTGCGCCAGGGCTGACGCGGGCGGCACGCACAAGACGACGAACGCGGCGGTTATGAACGCCCGGCGAGTCCGGCTTCCTCTCATCACCATCACCATCAGCATCACCCTGTCTAGCGGCGCGCCGTCATTTCGGCCGACGCCGCTTCGCGCCGCTCCACTTTGAAAATCGCGCCGGCATGGTTGCTGCCGACCCAGAAGGCGGGTGTCCCCGGATTCTCGTCGTCGACGAACACCCGCCGGATGTTGATGGCGGATCTCGGCAGAAGGTACTCAACCGACTGGCCGGTCCCGGGATCGAGGCGCACCACGCGATCCGTGTGCATCCCGGCGGTCCACACGTACCCCTCTCGATCGACGGTGGCGTCGTAGGGCCACGTCCCCCTCGTCGGCACCTCCCATTCCTTGAACAGCTTCGTGCGCGTGTCCAGCATGCCCACCTTGTCGAGGCCGAATTCACCGAACCAGACCTGACCCATGGCGTCCATCATGCCGCGGCGAGGCCGCGACCCTTTGCTCGGCGTTTCGAAAAAGGTCATCTCTTTCGTTCTGGCGTTGATGTGGCCGATGTGCTCGCGCCCCATGACGGTGAAGTACACGTTGTTCTCGGGATCGGTAATGACGTCGTAGACGTTGTAATGCGGCTCGTCGCCGAACGGCTGGAACATCTCCCACGTGCCGGTCGCAAGGTCGAGACGCTTCACGCTGTACTCGCCGCTGTCGATCACCCAGATCTTGTTGTCCACGTGATGATGCGCCGGCGCCGTCTCGGTGAGCTGTGAGTACGGCTTCATCAGGTTCGGCGGAAGGCTCCACACCTGGACCGTCTCGGTCTTGACGTCGAACTTCGCGATGGATCCCTGGAACAGCATGCCGATCCAGATGTTGCCGTCCCGGTCGGGCCTGAGACCCAGCGAGCCTCTCGGTGAATCCGCCTTGACGAGCGGAAGCGGATACTCCGTGACCTCCCCCGTGTCCGGGTCCATTCGCCCCAGGAACTGCTCGCCGAAGCTCGAATACCAGACCGTGCCATTGACGACGATCACGTCGTGCGGCGAGATCGTCGGCCTCGGAAGGTCGTACTCCGTGTAAATCACCTGCGTGGCTCTGCCCGACGGCCGCGGGAGCGTCTTCAGCTCGTATGCCCACTCGGGGCCCGAGCTGAGGTTGAACCTGCTCAGATACTCCGCCTGTGCACGCTGGTTCTCCGCGCGCGCCTCCGCCCCCGTGTCGCCGGTCGCCTCGGCCTGCCGGCGAGCCT
>JBOGIW010000258.1:0-4228 GCA_050748045.1 Vicinamibacterales bacterium
GTGCAAGACGTCGCGGCCGCGCGACCTCATCGCGGTCTACCGCGAGCTGGCGCGCCGGACCGACCAGCCGCTCCACCTCGGGCTGACGGAAGCCGGGATGGGAACGAAGGGGCTCGTCTGGTCGGCGTCGGCCATGGGCGTCCTCCTCCACGAAGGGATCGGCGACACGATCCGCGTCTCGCTGACGCCGCGCCCCGGCGGCGATCGGTGCGAGGAAGTCTACGCCGCGTGCGAGATGCTGCAGGCGCTCGGCATTCGCGCCTTCTCGCCAAGCGTCACCGCGTGCCCCGGCTGCGGGCGCACCACGAGCACGACGTTCCAGGAGCTGGCCGAGCGGACGCAGGCGTACATCCGCGAGCAGATGCCGGAGTGGAAGAAAACGTACGAAGGCGTCGAGACGCTGACGCTCGCCGTGATGGGGTGCGTGGTGAACGGTCCGGGCGAGTCGAAGGCCGCCAACATCGGCATCAGCCTTCCCGGAACGGGCGAAGCGCCGAACTGCCCCGTGTACATCGACGGCGAGCACTTCACGACGCTGCGCGGCACCAACGACGAGCTCGCCGACGGCTTCCGCAGCCTCGTGGACCACTACGTCGCCACGCGCTATGCGCGCCGCGACGTCTCCCGCTGAGACGGCCGCACCCCCGGCGAGCGCTGGTCAAAGGTAATGAGCCGGACGCTCCGCTGAAACGTCACGTACGCCGTCCCCCACTGCAGCAGCACGGCGAGCCGGTTGCGGAACCCGATGAGCATGAAGATGTGGATGAAGAGCCACGCGAACCAGGCGAGGAGTCCGGACAGACGCGTCCAGCCGAAGTCCGCAATCGCCGACCCGCGGCCCACGATCGCCATGTTCCCCTTGTCGTGATACTCGAACGTCCGTGTCGGCTGCCGTTCGATGAGCCGCAGGACGTTCTTCGCCGCCCGCGACGCCGACTGCATGGCCACCTGCGCCACGCCCGGCAGCGGCTTGCCGGTCTGGTGGAGGAACGCCGCCGCGTCGCCCACGACGAAGACGTCGGGGTGGCCGGGAATCGAGAGGTCGGCGTTGACGAGCACGCGGCCCGCGCGATCGAGCGGCGCGCCGAGCGTTGCCACCACCGGTGACGCCGCGACGCCTGCCGCCCACAACACCGTGCCCGCCGAGAGGCGCTCGGGACCGAGATCCACCCCACTGGCGTCGATGTGCGTGACGGCCGTGTTCTCGCGCACGTCGACGCCGAGCCGCCCGAGCGATCGGCGCGACGCGTCGCGCAGCGTGGCCGGAAACGACGGCAGGATCGTCGGGCCCGCTTCGACCAGCACGATGCGCGTCCGGTTCGTGTCAATCGCCCTGAACTCATCCCGAAGCGTCTGGCGCGCGATCTCGGCAAGCGTGCCGGCCAGCTCGACGCCGGTCGGGCCGCCGCCGACAATCACGAAGGTCAGCAGCTCCTGCTGCCGGACGAGGTCGGTCTCGCGCTCCGCGAGCTCGAACGCCAGGAGGAGGCGACGGCGGATCTCGAGTGCGTCCTCGAGCGTCTTCAGCCCGGGCGCGTGCGGCGCCCACTCCGGATGCCCGAAGTAGGCATGGCTCGCGCCCGTGGCCACGATCAGGTAGTCGTAGTCGAGCACGGCACCGTCGGTGAGCGTGATGCGTCTGACGGCGGGCTCGATGGCCTGCACCTCGCCGAGCAGGACGCGAAGATTCCGTTGGCGGCGGAAGATCCACCTGATCGGCGACGCGATATCGCCGGGCGACAGCGTGGCCGTCGCCACCTGGTAGAGCAGCGGCTGGAAGAGGTGATGGTTGCGGCGGTCGAGCAGCGTGACCCGGACCGGCTGTCGCCGGAACCGCTTCGCCGCCGACAGCCCGCCGAACCCACCCCCGACGATGACGACATGTGGGGCTGACATGATGACAAGGCGCACGGCTCAAGGCACAATGCACGAGGCCCCACGCACGCCCCATTCCATTTTCACCCGGCTCTGGGGCGATGAGCCGGGCCGTGAGCGTGAACCGCTTGAGCCGACGACACGAGACCCCTTACGCGCCGGAGCACACCGTCGAGACGGTCTGTCCGCTCGACTGCCCCGATTCCTGCAGCCTCGTGGCCACGGTGCGGAACGGGAAGCTCACGGCCCTTGACGGTACCCACGCCAACCCCGTTACGGGAGGGTACATCTGCGCCAAGGTCCGGCGTTTCCCCGAACGGCTGTACGGCCCGGACCGCCTCCTCTACCCGATGGTCCGGAAGGGACCGAAAGGGCTGGCGTTGTTCGAGCGCGTGTCGTGGGACGACGCGCTCGAGCGCATCGCCGAGCGGATCCGCGGCGCCACGGAGCGCTTTGGCGGCGAGTCGGTGCTCCCGTACTCCTACGGCGGCTCGAACGGGCTTCTCACGCAGGACACGAGCGACGCGACGCTCTTTCGCCGTCTCGGGGCCTCGCGCCTGGCGCGCACGGTGTGCGCGGCCCCGACCGGCGCGGCGAACCTCGGCATATACGGCAAGATGCCGTCCGTGTCGTACGAGGACTTTCCGGAGGCGCGGTGCATTCTCCTGTGGGGCGCGAACCCGTCGGCGTCCAGCATTCACCTCATCCCCTACATCCGCGACGCGCAGCGCCTGGGCGCGACGCTCATCGTCGTCGATCCGCGGTCGACACCGCTCGCCAGGCAGGCCGACATTCACCTGGCCGTTCGGCCGGGCACCGACCTGCCGGTGGCGCTCGCCATGCACCGCTATCTCTTCGAGGAAGGGCGGGCCGACGCCGCGTTCCTGTCGGAGCACGCCACCGGCGCCGAGCGATTACGCGACCGCGCGCGCGCGTGGACGTTCGAGCGGGCGGCGGCGGAGGCCGGCGTCGAGGCCGGCGCTCTGCGACGCGTGACGGAGGCCTATGCCGGCGCGAGCCCGGCGCTCGTGCGGTGCGGTTGGGGCCAGGAGCGCAATCGCAACGGCGGGAGCGCGTCGATGGCGATCCTGGCGCTGCCGGCCGTCGCCGGCAAGTTCGGTGTGCGCGGCGGCGGCTACGCGATGAGCAACTCGGCGAGCTGGGGCATCGTGCGCACGTGGATTGGCGCGCCGGAACCCGACACGCGCGTGGTGAACATGAATCATCTCGGCCGCGCGCTCGTCGACTACGACGACCCGCCCGTCGCGGTCCTGTTCGTGTACAACTCGAACGCGGCCGTCACCACGCCCGCGCAGCAGCAGGTCTTCACGGGCCTCTCGCGTGACGACCTGTTCACCGTCGTCTTCGATCAGGTCATGACCGACACGGCGCGGTTCGCCGACGTGCTGCTGCCGGCGACGACGTTCCTCGAGGGGTATGAGATCGCGCGCGCCTACGGCCCCCTTTCGCTGCGGCTCGGGCGGCCGGTCGTGGAGGCGGCCGGCGAGTCGCGCTCGAATGCCGACGTCTTCGGCGCGCTGCTGCGGAAGCTGGGCCTCGCCCGCGACGGCGAGCCCGAGGGGGAGCTGGAGGAGATGCTCGACGTCCTGGCGAAGCTGCCGGGCGCGGTCGGCGACGATCTGCGTGAGCGCGGCGCCGCGTCGCCTCCGTTCGGCGGCAGGCCCGTGCAGTTCGTCAACGTCTGGCCGCTCACCGCCGACCGCAAGGTGAATCTCTTTCCAGACGGGCTCGATCGTGAGGCACCCGCGGGCCTGTATGCCTACCAGCCCGACCCGGCCACGCCGGAGTTTCCGCTCGCGCTCATCTCGCCGGCGAGCGACAGGTCCATCAGCTCGACGCTCGCGGAGCTGCCGCGACCGGACGTCCGGCTGCTCATGCATCCCGAGGACGCCAGCGCCCGCGGCCTGAAAGACGGCGATGCCGTCCGCGTCTTCAACGCGTTCGGCGAGGTGCGCTGCACCGTGCAGGTCGGCGCCTGGATTCGTCCCGGGACGGTGTCGCTTCCGAAAGGACTGTGGCGGCGGCATACGGCCAACGGCTACACGAGCAACGTGCTCGTGCCCGATACCTTGACCGATCTGGGCGGCGGCGCCTGCTTCAACGACGCGCGGGTGCAAGTCGCAGCTGACCAGAAGTCTCGCCCCGCAGCTACAAGGTAGCCTGCCAGCCAGCCACGAAGATCACGACCAACCCAGCCACGAAGCGCACGAAGAACCCAGCGCGGCGGAGCCGCAACCAAATCGTAGCCAGGGGACAGCTCCGTGTGAAAGACACAGCCGATGAGTGCTCCACGTGCGGTTGCGGCTCCGTCGCGCGCAATGGCGGGTGACGA
>JBOGIW010000259.1:0-2699 GCA_050748045.1 Vicinamibacterales bacterium
TCGTCACCCGCCATTGCGCGCGACGGAGCCGCAACCGCACGTGGAGCACTCATCGGCTGTGTCTTTCACACGGAGCTGTCCCCTGGCTACGATTTGGTTGCGGCTCCGCCGCGCTGGGGTCTTCGTGTTCTTCGTGGCCCTATCGCGTGTTCTTCGTGGCGCCATCGACATGAGTGGCGGGGACATGCGTCCCATCCGGCGCGACGCGCCAGTCGCCGCGAGCGACGGCGGCCGGATTGTCGTGGCGAAACGAGCTGAAGACGAGGCCCGCGACACCGGGCGTCGCCAGGAGCCCACGCTCGCCTTCGCTCGTACGTTCTGACCACTGCCGGGCGATGTACAGCGTCGTGCGGTGTGCGGAATCGTCCCCGCTTGCCGCGCTCACCGCCGCGCAGTACTGCGTGAGCGGCGGCAGGTTCCGTCCGGACAGGTAATCCTGCAGGTGCCCATACCCGCGGTGCATCGGCCAGAGCTGGTGCCACATCGATGGGCACTGCGACGAGCTCTGGCCGACGACCAGCGCATCGACCAGGCCGCGGCCGATCCACTCGCGCCAGGCGAGCGTCGTGTTGCCGAGCGGCGGACCGAGCACGTCGCCTCGCGGGATGCCGACGGCCAGCCGCCGGCCCGATGCCCGAAGCGCCTGCTGCAGCTCGCACAGGAGCGTCGTCAGGTAGCTCCCGACGAGATCGCGCCACGCCTGCACGTCGAAGTCCTGATGGAGGATGTCGCAGCCGAATCGGGACTGGAAGTCGGCGCGCACCGGCTCGTTGAAGCCGAACTGGTCGGCGTGCCCGGCCGGGCGTGACTGCGAACGCAGGCACAGGAACAGCCCCCTGAAGCCCGTGCCGTCGAGGAGGGTCATCCAGCGGTCGGCGAACGCGCGCCGCGCGCCGGCGTAGGCGAGGCACACGACGCCCTGCTGCCGGACGCGCCCCGTGCGATCGACCATCACCCACTCCGGGTGCAGGCGCGTGAGGTCGCTCTGCCAGGCGACGTGCCGGCCGTGCATGGCGTTGTGATGGCTCGTGCGGCGCTCCCGCGGCGACGCCAGCGGGAAGCCCTCGTCGAAGACGCTCACGTAGAGCCACGGCTCGAGGCCGGCGTCACGCGCGAGGCGTGGCACGACCTCGAAGTCGTCCCACCGAATCCGCGCCGCGGCCACCTCGGAGGGGTGCCGGTATCCGCGCGCCGCGGAGAACCGGCCCGGGATGCGCGTCCGCAGCATCCGCCAGTGCAGCGCGCCGGCGCCGAGATCCGTGCGCCAGGCGTCCAGGCGGCGCGCCAGCGCGTCAGGCGTCTCGAGGCGCCCGTCGCCGTCTCCGAACGTCAGGTGGTCACCCCAGGACACGCTGGCGATGTTCATCGCTCATCCGGGCCTGGCGTTCTCGCGACCGGGCATGATCAGGACCCGCCCTGGCTCGTGGTCGTCCCGCGGGCAGGCGCCGCCTTTCACGACGATCGTCCCCACCACGCGGCCTAGGAAGTCACGGCTCACCTCGACGCCACACCCGCACGCAAGCACGCTCGGCTCCATGCGCGCATTGTAAATTGAGGGTGATGCAGGAGTACAACGAGCCGACCGTCATCTGGCGGCTGACACGAGGGCGCTCGGTGGCTCACGCCACGATTCTTCCGGGCAGCCCGACGACGGTCACGTGGTTCTTCGACGGCACGATGGACCGCGCCGAGAACTACGAGTCGGTGGAGCTGGCCCTGGCCCGGGCGGAGCACATCCGCGGCATCCTCGAGCGCGACGGCTGGACAGCCGGCGGCTGATATCATTGAGCTCGTCCCATGGCAACCGCGGCACGGCTTCACAAGACGGTCGGCGTGCGGGTCGGCCCCGTCCAGGTGGGCGGCGGCGCGCCGGTGGTCGTGCAGTCGATGACGATGACCGACACGGCCGACGCGCAGGCGACGGCCGAGCAGTGCATCGAGCTCGCCGGAGCAGGCTCGGAGCTCGTGCGCGTGACCGTCAACCTGCCCGATGCCGCGGCGGCCGTCCCCGAGATCAAGCAGCGGATGCTCGACGCGGGCTGCACGGCGCCCCTCATCGGAGATTTCCACTACAACGGCCACCTGCTGCTGACCCGGTATCCCGGGTGCGCGAAGGCGCTCGACAAGTACCGCATCAACCCCGGCAACGTCGGAACCGGCCGGCGCCGCGACGAGCGGTTCGCGACGATCTGTAAGGTGGCCATCGACCACGGCAAGCCCGTTCGCATCGGCGTGAACGGCGGCTCCCTCAACCAGGAGCTCGTCGTCGCGAAGATGCAGGAGAACACCGACCGGAACCTCGGCCACAGCTCGGAAGAGATCATCAATGCGTGCATGGTGATCTCGGCGCTCGAGTCCACCGCGCTCGCGCTCGAGACGGGGATGCGGAAGGATCAGATCATCATCTCGTGCAAGGTGTCGCGCCCTCGCGACCTCATCGGAATCTACCGTGAGCTCGCGCGGAAGACCGACCAGCCGCTCCACCTCGGGCTCACCGAGGCGGGCATGGGGATGAAAGGGCTCGTCTGGTCGGCGTCGGCCCTCGGGGTGCTGCTCCACGAGGGGATCGGCGACACGATCCGCGTCTCGCTGACGGCGGATCCGGTGGAGGAGGTGAAGGCGGCCAAGCAGATCCTGCAGGCCCTGGGACTGCGCCGGGGAGGGCTGGATCTCGTCGCCTGCCCGTCGTGCGGCCGGGC
>JBOGIW010000260.1:0-11338 GCA_050748045.1 Vicinamibacterales bacterium
GAGATTAGCTCGTCCCGCCCACCGTGGATGATGAACGTCGGCTTGCGTGAGAGTTTCACGGAGGCGAGCTCGTAGCGGTCGACCGGCGGCGCGATCGCGATGAGCGCGCACACACGGTCGTCGGCCGCCCCGGCCGTGAGGGCGACATACGAACCGAACGACGCACCAGCGGCCCAGATCTCGACGTTCGGGTACCGCGCCGCCATGAAATCGACGGCTGCGCGGAAGTCGTCCTGCTCGCCGCGACCGCGGTCGAAGCTGCCGGGGCTGCGGCCGACGCCGCGATAGTTGAACCGCAGCACCGCGCAGCCCGCGCGCGCGAGCCCCTTGGCGCCCTGGAACACCATCTTCGTGTGCATCGTGCCGCCTTCGGTCGGCAGCGGGTGCGCGAAGACGACTGCCGCGCGCGGCGCGGCCCCCTTCGGCTCGTCGAGCAGCGCTTCGAGCGGACCCACCGGGCCCGGGACCTCGCGAATCACGTCAACCAATGCGTCTCCTGGACTGAATCACCCGATCACTCATCGCCCACTCGTCGCCGGATGGCTCAATTGCGCAGCGGCTTGCCGGTCTTCAACGTGTGCTGCATGCGCTCCTGGGTCTTCCGTTCGCCGACAAGGCTCACGAATGCCTCGCGCTCGAGGTCGAGCAGCGTCTGCTCGGTCACGGTCGCCGGATGCGGCAGGTTGCCGCCTGCCATGATCGTCGCGAGCTTCCGCCCGATGAGCGCGTCGTGATCGCTGATGTGGCCGGCGCGCCACGCCAGGTGCACACCGAGCTTGAGCGGCGCCAGCACCGCGTCGCCGCCGACCGGGATCGCGGTTCGCGGGACCGGCGGCTGGTAGCCCTCGCGCACGCGCTGGAGCGCCCGGGCCTTCGCATCGCTCATCAGACGCTCGCGGTTCATCGTGAAGGCGTCGGTCGGCGCCAGGTATCCGAGGCGACGCGCGTCGGGGCCGCTCGTCGAGACCTTCGCGAACGCGATCGTCTCGAAGGCGCGCTGAATGTGCGGCAGGAGGTCGGTCGCCCCCGCCGGCATCTGCTCCATCGAGCGCGCCACCATCTCCTTCGTGCCCCCGCCTGCAGGAACGAGGCCGACGCCCACCTCGACGAGCCCCAGGTAGGTCTCCGTCGCGGCCTGCACCCGATCGCCGTGCAGCACGATCTCCGCGCCGCCGCCGAGCGTCAGGCCCGCGGGCGCGACGACCACCGGCACGTCCGCGTAGCGCAGCCCCATCATGGTCTGCTGGAACGTTCTCACCATGAGGTCGATCTCGTCCCAGTTCTCCTCCTGGGCTTCGAGCAGCACGAGCATCACGTTGGCGCCAACCGAGAAGTTCACCGCGTCGTTGCCCACGACGAGCGCGGCGAAGTTCTGCGACGCCTCCCGTACGCCGATCTGCAGCATCTGGATCAGATCGCCGCCGATGGTGTTCATCTTCGAGTGGAACTCGACCGCGAGCACGCCGTCGCCGAGATCGACGAGACTCGCGCCGGCGTTCGTCCTGACGACGCGCGAGCGCTCCTTCGCCGAGCGGAGGATCTGCAGGTCCGGGGCCGCGGGCGGCACGAGGCCTTCCCTGACCTTCGGCTGTTGCAGGAGCGCCGGGATTCCGTCGCGCAGCACGTCGGGGTCCGCCGCCCGCGCCGCCTCGACCACCGCCTGCGCCCCGATGGCGTCGACGAGCTCGAATGGCCCGAGATCCCAGCCGAAGCCCCACCGCATGACGCGATCCACGTCGTCCGGGGAGTGAGCGATCTGCGGCAGCACGCGCGCCGTGTAGACCAGCGTCGGCGCGAGCGTGTCGCGCAGGAACTGTCCGACCCTGTCGTGTCCCGTGAAGAGCGTTCTCACGCGGGCGCCGGCGTCGTCAATCGAGTGCGCCGCCTCGATCGGGCCCAGGCGCGCCGCCTGCCTCGGCCGGTACTCGAGCGTAGCCGGGTCGAGCGTCAGAATCTCCGGCTCGGCGCCGTCCTTCGTCACGCGCCGGAAGAAGCCCCTCCCGGTCTTTTCGCCTACCGCGCCGCCGGCAATCATCTTCTCGACAAAAGGAGGCAGCACGAACACCTCCCGGTCCTGCGCGTCGGGCAGGCGATCGTGCAGGTTCCGCACGACGTGACCGAGGATGTCCACGCCGGCCAGGTCCATCGTCCGGAACGTCGCGCTCTTCGGCCGGCCGATCGCCGGACCGGTGATGGCATCGACTTCTTCGATGGTGTACTCGCCCGACGCCACTTTCGCGAGGATCTTCATCACGCCGTAGAGCGCGATGTGGTTGCCGATGAAGTTCGGCGAGTCCTTCGCAATGACGACGCCCTTTCCGAGATGGTGATCCGCAAACCGCGCCACGCGATCGACGACGCCGGCCGACGTGTCGGCGGCTGGAATCAGCTCGAGGAGGCGCAGGTACCGCGGCGGGTTGAAGAAGTGCGTTCCGAGCCAGTGCTGCCGGAAGTCGTCGCTGCGCCCCTCGGCCAGCGAGGCGATGGGAATCCCGGAGGTGTTCGAGCTGACGATGGACGTGGCGCGGCGATGGCGGTCGACCTTCTCGAGGATCTCCCGCTTCACGTCGAGTTGCTCGATGACCGCCTCGAGGACCCAGTCGCTGTCCCCGGTGCGCGCGAGGTCGGCGTCGAAGCTGCCGGTGGTGATGAGCTTCCACGTGTCCGGGGTGAAGAACGGATCGGGCTTCAGACGGCGGGCGCGATCGAGGCCCTGCTTCGCGGCGTCGGCGGTGACGTCGAGCAGCAAGGCCGGTACGCCGGCGTTCGCGAAATGCGCGGCAATCTGGGCGCCCATCGTCCCGGCGCCAAGGACGGCAACCGATCGAATCGTCAACGCACGACTCCGTTCAGAAACAGATCGATGACCTCGTCGGCCTGCTCGGCCAGCGAGTACTGGCGCTGGGTGAGGATCCAGTTGGTCGCCATCTCGTCGAGGGCGCCGAAGAGGGCCTTGGCGGCAATCGTCGGATTGAAGCCGCCGCGGAATGCGCCGGCAGCCTGGCCGTCGGCGATCGTGTCGCGGATGATCCCCAGGTAATCGCGAAGGTAAGTCGACGAGAAACGCTCCATGAACTTCGTGGACTGGCGGAGCTCCACCTGGAACACCACCGCGAGATCGCGGTCGCGGCCCATGCGCTCGAGGTGGAGACGCGCAATCCGCCGGAGCCGCTCGCCGGGGTCGCTCACCTCGGCGATGGCGGCACGTCCCGCCGCCAGCGTGTCCTGCATGGTGCGTTCGAAGATCGAGACGAGCAGGTCGTCCTTGCCGCGGAAGTAGAGGTAGACCGTGCCTGCGGCCACGCCCGCGGCTCGGGCCACGTCGGCGACTTGCGACTGGAAGTAGCCGCCGCGTGCGAAGACCCGGGTGGCCGCCTTCAGGATGGCGTCACGTTTGTCGAGGGTCGCGACGGCGGTTTCGCCCGGGCTTCGGCGCCCAAGGCGTGCGGCGGGTGGTGCCGGGACAGACATGGGACCTCTCTGAATGAACGTTCATTCAGTGTAGGTCCAACCCCAGGCCATTGCAACGAATTTGATGTTACCAGCCGAATGCGTTCAGTGCTACTCTTACCGTTGGAGTAAGACATGAGGCTGACCATCAAAGGACAGATCACGATTCCCCAGGACATCCGTGAGAAGCTCGGTCTGCATGCGGGCACCGAGGTCGTGTTCGACGTGGTCGACGACAGCGTTCGCATCCGAAAGGCCGTGAGCCAGGAGCGGCGCCGTGAGCACCTTCGCGCCTGGGTCGGCCGTATCCGCGGCGCCGCCCGCGACTCCGGCGTGCAGCTCACCACGGACCAGATCATGGCGCTGACGCGCGGCGAAGACTGATGCCCGATGTCATGGTTGACAGCAACGTCCTGCTCGACGTCCTGAGCGAGGACGACGAGTGGCTCAACTGGTCGGCTTTCATGCTCGAGGAGGCCGGGGCCCACGGACGGCTCATCATCAATCCGATCGTCTACTCGGAGATATCGGTTCGCGTCGACTCGATGGAAGAGCTCGACGAGGATCTGGGGTTCTTCGTGATCCGCCGGCCGCTGCCGTGGGCGGCGGCGTTTCTCGCGGGCAAGTGCTTCGAACGCTATCGTCGTGCGGGCGGCACCCGCACGGCGCCGCTCCCGGACTTCTTCGTCGGGGCGCACGCCGCAGTGGAGGACCTCACGCTCCTCACGCGTGACAAGCGCAGATACAGGGACTACTTTCCGAAGCTGCGCATCATCGCGCCCTGATCCTCACCGCCCCGCGATGCAGTACGCCGACACCACCGACAGCAGGTGTTCGCGCCCAACGGGCTTCAACAGATAGTCGTCGGCCATCAGCGTGGCGTCATCCACGTCGGCGAGAGGAGCGCCCGTGAGCACCACGGTCGGAACGATTGCCAGCTTCGGATCCGCAAGCTGGAGCTGCCGGAACGTCCGGCCATCCATCGGGTTCATGTTGAGGTCGAGGAGCACCAGGGCGATGCCGGGGTCGCGGCCGAGCGCGTCGATCCCCTCGCGTCCGCTTGCAGCCTCCAGGGCCGGGAAGCCGCCCAATCCGAGCATATGGACGATCGCCTTCCGGACGCTGGCGTCGTCGTCGACGATGAGCACGGCGCCGGACCGCTTGCTGGCCGGTTCGCCCGCCCGCCGCCGCGGCCCTTCCCCCATGACTTTGGTCCCACATAGTAATCGGCATCGAGCGCCTCACCTTCGAGCTTGCACACTGTTTTTGTGGATCACGTCCACCGCGTGAGGATGGACTCGCGATCGAAGAGGGCGACGCCGACCGCCAGCAGCCCGGCGTTCACCACGACGAGCCCGATGGCGATGGCGGTGAGCACGGTGCCGGTGAGCACGACGCTGCCGGTGATCTGGGCCACGAGCAGCCCTGCGATCGGGAGGATCACGAGCGCGCCGATCTGCTGCGCGCTGCGCGCGTCGTTCACGCGGGAGGACACGCACACGGCGAGTTGAAGCGCCGCAAGCGCCGCAAGGGGGCCGAGCACGAACACGACGGCCAGGGATCGGCCGTTCAGAAGGGCCAGGTAGGCGCCGGGCCGTGCGAAGACGACGACCGCCCCGACGTAGAGGGCGAAGCAGCCGAGCGTCAGCACGAGGGCGGGGATGAGCGACCCGAGGACCTTCGCCGCGAGGAGCTCGACCGTGCGAATAGGCGTCGCGAGCAGCGGTTCGAGCGTGCGGGCCTGCTTCTCGCCGATGACGCTGTAGGCGGCCACCGACATCGATCCCGCCACCGGGGTCAGCAGCAACAGGATCAGGAACTGCTGGAACACCCACGCCTGGACGGCCGTTTCGGGGTCGAGGTGGCGCAACCCCGGCTGCAGCCGATAGAGCTCCAGGGCGGCTTCGAAGTCGCTCGAATCCGAGAGGCGCTCACCCGTGACCGCAGGCACGATGACGGCCACGAAGAACGGCAGCACGAGCGAGGCAAGCGCCGTGATGATCGCCGGCACGAAGACCGACGGATTCTGACGGAGCTCGGCAAGCTCTTTCGCGACGAGCGCGGCGATACGGCCCGTCGGGGCCGGCCATGCGCGCGTCATGGCGCGTGCTCCGAGAGGAGACGCAGGTAGACGGCTTCGAGCGGCGCCTCTTCGGGCGCGACCGACCGGATTCCTCCGCCGGCACCGACGAGCGCGCGGACGATGGCGGGCGCGTCGGCGGCGGCATCCTGCACGCCGATCGACAGTATCGTGCCGTCCGCGCGCGTGTCGGAGATGCCGGCCTGCTGCAGTACGCGGACAAAGGGCGCGGCGTCGTCATCGAGCACCACTCTGAGCCGCGCGCCGAAGAGCCGGGCTCGGAGGGCCGCCGGGGTGTCGGAGGCCACGAGGCGGCCGCGCAGGACGGCGACGCGATCGGCCACGCGCTCGACCTCGTCGAGGTTGTGCGTGGACAGCAGGATGGCGCGTCCCTGTTCCCGGAGCTGCAGGATCAACTCCCGCACGTCGCGCGCCGCCTCGGGATCGAGGCCCGAGGTCGGCTCGTCGAGGAGGACGATCGAGGGGCGGTGCAGCAGCGTCCGTGCGAGCGCCACGCGCTGCTTCAGGCCTTTCGACAACTGGACCGCCGGATCCTCGGCGCGAGGGCCGAGGTCGAAGGCCGCCAGCGCGCGGTCCACCACGCCATCGGCATCGGGCAGTCCGTGCAGCTGCGCGTACACCCGGAGGTTCTGGCGCACGGGCAGCCGGTCCCAGAGGCCGGGCGCCTCGGTGAGGAAGCCGATGCGGCCGCGCAGACGCGACGCGGTGTGGCGAGTCATCGCCTCGTCACCCACGCGCACGAAGCCCGCGGTCGGCTCGATCAACCCGGCCAGCATGCGCAGCGTCGTCGTCTTGCCGGCGCCGTTCGGTCCGAGGAGCGCAAAGATCTCCCCTGGCGCCACCTCGAAGGAGACGTCCTCGACGGCCACCCGCCCATCGAAGTGGCGCGTCAGGTGAGAGGCGGTGAGCATCAGGGCTGGAACTCGTAGCAGCCGGGGGTCACGAGGAGGCGGCCGCCCGGCGCGAAGAAGAGGCTGGTCGGGGCGACGAGGCCCGCCGCCCGGAACTGCACCGTACGGATCTTCTCGCCGTGCGTATCGTAGACATAGGTGTACGGCAGCACCATCGAGACCCAGAGCTGCCCTCGAGCGTCGACGGCGGCCGCCCGCACGGTGGGTAGCACGAAGGGCACCTCGCGATCCTCGATCCGGCGCCGCGGCCACCGGGTCGGCATGTTCTGCAGGTGCTCGTCGAGCTCACGTCCTTCGATGTGCCGCTCGAAGACCAGTGCGCCGCCCGCATCGTACTTGCGGAACACGGGCGTGCCGGCGAGAAAGACGAAGTAGTAGCCGCCGGTCGGGTCCACGAGCGGAAGGCCCGTGTTCATGGCGAGGTGCAGGTCGCGATCCTGCTCGAAGCCGCTGGCGCGGAGGCGTCCAATCCCCGGGATGGCGCCGCCGCCTGGCGAGTACTCGGTGAAGAGCGTGCCCGACTCCGGGTGGCTGATGAGGAACGAGGTGCCCGTGTATCGGAGCGCGCCGACGCCGTTGAGCACGAGGCTCCCGACGGTGACGCGCGCGCCGGCGCGGCCAGGCAGCGTGAAGCCGCCGATCACGTTGCCGCCCGGGCCGAAGATCTGCACGCGCTCGACCCCGCGCGGCGCGTCCGCCAGCGCGAAGGTGCCGTTCGGCGCCAGGTCGAAGGCGCCCGGCTCGATCACCCGGCCTGTCTCCTGGCCGACCTGAAGGAGCTTCCATGCCGCGGTGCGCTTCGCGTCGATGCCGTAGACGGTGTGCGCGCGGCGGTCGAAGACGAAGTACTGGCCGCCCTCGGCCTGTTGAAAGGCGGCCGCCTCTTCGAACTCGCCGGCGATCTGTGGCGGGATGGCGGCGACGGCGCGCAGGACCTCGACCCGCGGCGCCGCCAGGAGCGGCGCCGCGAGCGCGGCGAGCATGGCAGCGAGACTAATACGCCGCGAGATCGCGGATGGCCTGTAGAACATCCGCCGAACCAGGCAGGATGGTTTCCTCGAGCACCGGCGCATACGCGACCGGGCAGTCGAGTGCGGCCACGCGCCTCACCGGCGCATCCAGATGCTCGAACAGCTCGTCCGAGATCCGCGCCGCGATCTCCGCGCCGAAACCGCACGTGAGCTGATCCTCGTGCACCACGATCGCGCGGTTCGTCCGCCGGACGTGTTCCGCGATCGTCTCCCAGTCGTAGGGGATGATCGACCGCAGGTCGACCACCGCGACGCGCACACCTTCTTTCTCGGCCTGCTGCGCGGCGAGCAGCGAACGCTGCACGAGCGCCCCCCAGGTGAAGACGACGAGGTCGGTGCCGTCGCGCCTGACGGCGGCCCGGCCGAAGGGAACCATGTAGTCGGCCCCGGGGTACTCGCCCTTGTTGTACGTCTGGCGATACAAGTGCTTGTGCTCGAGAAACAATACCGGGTCGTCGCAGCGGATGGCGGTCCGCAGCAGTCCCGCCGCGTCCCGCGCGTTGGACGGGAAGACGATGCGGATGCCGGGGCAGTGCGCGAAGATGCTCACGCCCGACTGGCTGTGATACGGCGCGCCGCCACGCAAATACCCGCCGATCGGCACGCGCACGACCATCGGGCACGACCAGTGGTTCGCCGAGCGGTAGCGCAGCATCGACATCTCGTCGCGCAACTGCATCATGGCCGGCCAGATGTAGTCGAAGAACTGGATCTCGACGACCGGCTTGAGGCCGCGCGTCGCGATACCGACTGCGCGCCCGATGATGTTCGCCTCGGCGAGCGGCGTGTTGAACACGCGGTCGCTGCCGTAGAGGCGCTGCAGGCCGTGCGTGACCTTGAAGACACCGCCCTTGCCCGGCACGTGGCCGAGCGCTTCTTCCCGGCTGACGTCGGCCACGTCTTCGCCGAAGACGATGATGCGCGGGTTGCGCGCCATCTCATCCTTCATCGTCCGGTTGATGGCCGAGACCATCGTCTCGGGTTTGCCCTCGGGCCGCGGCTCGGTGTCGAAATCCGAGGACGTCGGGTCGACGTCGGGCGAGAACACGAAGTCGGTCGCGGTCGACGGATCGGGCTTCTCCGCCGCGAGCGCTCTGTCGGCGGCCTCGTTCACTTCGAGCTCGACGTCCTTGAGGATAGCCGCGAGCTCTTCCTCCGTCGCGAGCCCCTCGCTCTTCAGGAAGTGCTGCATGCGCGCGATCGGATCGCGCCGCGCCTCGGCGTCGCGCTCGCCCGGCGTCTTGTACAGCTTCTCGTCGTCCGACAGCGAGTGCGAGTACGGGCGCGTCACGGTGGCGTGCACGAACGCGACGCCCTTCCCCTCGCGCACCCAGGCGGTGGCGTCGCGCATGGTGCGGTAGCTGGAGAGGTAGTCGGTGCCGTCGCAGCGGAAGATCCGCATGTTCGGAAAGCCTTCGACCAGACGCGACACGTTGCCGCCGGCCGTCTGCACTTCGACCGGCACCGAGATGGCGTAGCCGTTGTCCTCGACGAGGATGAGCAGAGGGACCTTCTGGTTGCAGGCCGTGTTGAGCGCCTCCCAGAACTCCCCCTCGCTCGTCGCGCCGTCGCCGACCGACAGGTACGTGATCTCGTCGGGGCGGTACTTCGATTCGCGGCCGGGAATGGCCGGAATGCGGTCGTAGAGCTGCGTCGCCTCCGCGCAGCCGACCGCCTGCAGGCACTGCGTCCCCGTGGGGCTGCTCTGCGACGGGATGTTCAGCGTCGTGTGCCCCCAGTGCGACGGCATCTGCCGCCCGCCGGAGTTCGGGTCGTCTTTCGCGCCCGCGGCGCTCAGCAGCATCTCGAGCGGGGTCATGCCGAGCACGAGACAGAGGGCCCGGTCCCGGTAGTACGGATAGAACCAGTCGTACCCCGCGCGGAGATGGTTGCCCGCCGCGACGAGGATCGCCTCATGGCCGGCGCCGCTGATCTGGAAGAAGATCCGGCTCTGGTTCTTGAGCTGAATCTCCTTGTCGTCGATCTTTCGCGACAGCAGCATCACGCGGTAGGCCGTCAGGAGGTCGTCCCGCGTGAGCCCCTCGGAGGCGCGCCCGGACGGGGCGGTGGTCGCGGCGCGCGTCTCGGCGCCGTTCGCGAGGCCCGTGCCCTTCATAGATGGAAAATTATGGCACAATCCCCTCCGTTTCCAGCGGGCGCAGGCCTCCGGCGACCGCGACACCCGACCATCGATGCGTCACGCCAGGAGAGACATGCCCGCTACTGTTCGTCTGCACCACTGGGACGAGATCGCGCTCGAGAAGGTCACCGAGATGATCTCGCGGAAAATCGTCACCGGCGAGCGCGAGATGCTCGCCCAGATCTATTTGAAACGCGGCGCGCTCGTGCCCATGCACTCCCACGAGAGCGAGCAGATGACCTACATCCTCAGCGGGGCGCTCAAGTTCCTCGTCGGCGGCGAGGAAATCATCGTGCGCGAGGGCGAGGTGCTGCACATCCCGTCGTGGGTGCCGCACCAGGCGGAGGCGCTCGAGGACACGTTCGAGCTCGACCTCTTCAGCCCGATCCGCCGGGACTGGCTGGATGGCACCGATGAGTACTTTCGCAAATAGGCGGTGGATCGTGGGCAGCAGACGGTGGACCTAGGGCTCCGGGGAAAAGTCGCGGCCGTGTACGGGGCGAGCCGGGGACTCGGCCGCGCCGCCGCCGAGGCGCTGGCCGCGGAAGGGGCGCGCGTGGCGATCGTCGCCAGGCACGAGCCGACGCTGGCGGCCGCGGCCGCGGCAATCGCCCGCGCCACCGGCACCGACGTGGTGCCGGTCGTCTGCGACGTCAGCCAGGCCCTGGAGGCGCGGCGCTCGGTGCGGGACGTCGCGCGCCATTTCGGCGGCCTCGACATCCTCGTCAACAACAGCGGCGGGCCGAAAGCCGGCGGCTTCGACGCGCTCACCGAGGACGACTTCGCGCACGCCGTCGAGCTCCTGTTCATGAGCGTCGTCAGGACGTGCCTCGAGGCGGTGCCGCTGATGCGGTCGCGCGGGGGCGGACGCATCATCAACATCACCTCGATCACGGTCAAGCAGCCCGTGGACAACCTGCTGCTCTCGAATGCCGTCCGGCCGGCGGTGGTCGGCTTCTCGCGCAGCCTGGCGACGGAGCTGGCGGCCGAGCGCATCACGGTGAACTGCGTCGCGCCCGGCTACACGCGCACCGAGCGCGTCATCGAGCTGAACGAGGCTGCCGCGGCGCGGGAGCAGACGACCCGCGACGCCGTGGAGCAGCGGCTCGTCGCCAGCATTCCCATGAAGCGCCTCGGCGAGCCGCACGAGCTCGCGGCTCTCATCGCCTTCCTGGCGTCTGAACGAGCGGCGTACATCACCGGGACGACACTGCAGGTGGACGGCGGGTACATAAGGAGCTTGATGTAAATGGCGACGGTCACACGTGGACGCGTGGGCGCAGCGGCCGCAGCAGATCAGGAGACGACAGGATTGCGGTTCCTCGGCGTATGTCTGGGCGTGTTCCTCGTGTTCCAGGGAATCGGCAAGCTCGCCTGGTTCACCGACAGCGGCCCGCTGAGCGGTGCGCTCCAGAGCTGGCTGCGGGACGCAGGGCCGACCAGCCGCTGGTACCTGGAGACGGTCGCCATTCCCGGCGTTCCGCTGTTCGCCCGGCTCGTGCCGCTCGGCGAGCTCCTGGGGGGCTCGGCACTCCTGATGGGCTTCTGGACGCGCCTGGCCGCCGCCGCGCTCTTCGTCATGATCCTCAATTTCCACGTGGCCAGCGGCGCGATCTTCCAGTACGGTTTCCTGACGAACGCGTTCGGCCTCCCGGTGCTCGGAGGCCTGCTCGCGCTCACGATCGGCGGCGGGCGGCTGCCGTGG
>JBOGIW010000261.1:0-5964 GCA_050748045.1 Vicinamibacterales bacterium
GTCGAACGCCTCTGCGTCTCCGCGTCTCCGCGTGCCCGTTGACACGTAAAGCCATTGAAGCCAGCCGCTACGAGGCCAGCCCGTTGACTCGTAAAGCCACTGAGGGCAGCCATTACGAGGCCAGCCCCAATGCCGCCTGCAGCACCCGCTCCTCGGTCGCGGACTCCGCGTCGATGAGCGCCTGCGCGCGTCCCTGGTGCATCACCAGGATCCGGTCGCTCATCCCGACGACTTCCGGCAGATCCGATGAAATCATGATGATCCCGGCGCCGCCTGCCGCACGCCGGTCGAGCAGCGTGTAGATCTCCATCTTCGCGGCGACGTCGATGCCGCGCGTCGGTTCGTCCACGATCAGCACGTCGGCGCCCGCGGCGAGCCATTTCCCGAGCACCACCTTCTGCTGATTGCCGCCGCTCAGCGTCAGCGCCTGCGCCGCCGCTGACGGCGTCTTGATCCGCAGCTCCCCGATCCACGTCGAGGCCAGCTCTCCTTCGCGCCGGCGGCTGACGACGCCGCCGCGCGCCAGACGCCGGAGCTGGGGCAGCGACAGGTTGGCGGCGACCGTGCACCCGAGCACGAGGCCCTGGCGCTGGCGATCCTCAGGGACCAGGCCGATGCCGGCGCGGATCGCGTCGGCCGGTCCGCGCAGGCGGACAGGCCGGCCCTCGAGGAACACGCGACCCGCATCGGGCACGTCGGCGCCGAAGATCACGCGCGCCAGCTCCGTGCGCCCCGCGCCGAGCAGCCCGGCGACGCCGAGGATCTCGCCTCGATGCAGCGTGAAGCTCACGTCGCGCAGACGCGCGCCGCGCGACACACCCTCGACCCGCAGCAGCTCGCCGCCGCGGCGCCGCGTGGGCGGCGGGTAGTGATCGCGGATGTCCCGGTTGGCCATCAGCCGCACCAGGTCCGGCACGGCTGCCGGCAGCGGCACCGTGGCGATGTACCGGCCGTCGCGCAGCACGGTCGCCCGGTGCCCGATCCGCGCGAGCTCCTCCATCCGGTGCGAGATGTAGATCACGGCGACGCCCCGCGACGTGAGCCGCCGAATCGTCGCGAACAACTGCTCGATCTCCGACTCGGTGAGGGCCGACGTCGGCTCGTCCATCACGAGAATCCGCGCGTCGATCGACAGCGCCTTCGCCACTTCCACCATCTGCTGTTCGGCGACGCCGAGGGCGTGCACGGGCGTCCCGGGATCGATCGCGACGCCGAGCGCGGCCAGCAGACGCCGCGCATCCGCGGCGAGCCGCCGGCGATCGATGAGCCCCGCCGCCCGCACCGGCTCGCGGCCGAGGTAGATGTTCTCGGCGGCGGACAGGTGCGGCACGAGCGTGAACTCCTGGTAGATGGTGCTGATGCCCGCCGCCTGCGCGTCGCGCGGCGACGCGAGCGCCACGGGCCGGCCGTCGATCCGGATCTCGCCGCCGTCCCTCGCGCACGCGCCGCTCAGGATCTTCATCAGCGTCGACTTGCCGGCGCCGTTCTCTCCGACGATCACGTGCACCTCGCCGCGCCGGAGCTCGAAGCCGACGTCCTCGAGCGCGACGACGCCCGGGTAGCGCTTGCAGATGCCGCGCATCTCGAGGAGCGGCGCGTCGTGGGGTGGCTCGTGGCTCATGGCGAAGGGCTTCGCTGCCGTCCGGGGCGGCGCGCCAGTATCTGTCAACCAACGGTCACAGGTCAAAGCGCCTCGGCCGCCGGCGCCCGCCCGCACCGAAGCGCTTCGCCGCCACACGGGCGATCTGCTACACTCCGCCCCTGCCATGGCGAACATCTACGACGTCGCACGGGAGGCCCGCGTCTCGCTCGCCACGGTCTCGGCTGTCGTGAACGGGAGCGCCTACGTGAGCCCGGGGCTGACGACGCGGGTGACGACCGCCATCCAGAAGCTCGGATACCAGCCGAACCTCGTCGCCCGCGGCCTCGCCAAGCAGCAGACGCGCACCCTCGGCATGATCGCGCCGAACATCGCCAACCCGTTCTGGCCCGAGGTGGTGCGCGGCGTCGAGGACGCGGCGCACGCCGCCGGCTACACCCTGCTCCTCGCCAGCAACGACGACGACCGCGGCAAGGAGGCGCTCTACCTGAAGATGTTCCTGGCCAAGCGCGTCGACGGTCTCCTGCTGACCAAGGCGGTCGGACCGCTCGATGCCGAAGTGGCCGGCCTCCTCCGCGCGGCCAAAACGCCCATCGTCCAGCTGATGCGATCCACCACCGCCTTTGGCGGGGACAAGGTGCTCGTCGACGAGCGCGGGGGCGTCTACGAGGGCGTCGCGCACCTGGTCCGCCTGGGCCACCGGCGCATCGCGATGATCAACGGCGTCGAGCGCGTGAGCACGTCGGCGCGGCGCTTCGAGGGGTATCGCGACGCGCTGCGAGACTGGAACATCGACCTCGATCCCGCGCTCGTCGCCCACGGCGACTTCCGCGTGGAGTCGGGCTACGCCACCGGCATCCACCTGCTCAAGCAGAAGCCCGGCGCGTTCTTCGTCGCCAACTACCTCATGACGGTCGGCTTCATGCGCGCGCTGCGCCAGTACCAGCTCCGCTGCCCCGAGGACGTCGCCATTGTCACCTGCGACGATCACCCCTGGCTCGACTCGTTCCACCCGCGTCTGACGACGGTGAACCTGCCGAAGTACGAGCTGGGCCAGGCCGCGGCCCGAACGCTCGTGCAGCGGCTGCAGCCCGGCGCCGAGCCGCCCCCGAAGCGCGCCCGCGTCGTGACGCTCAAGACCGCGCTCTGTCTCCGCGAATCGTGCGGCTACGAGCTGAAGCGCGCCAGGACCCGATGATGCCGGCCTTCGACGTCCTGACGATGGGCCGGAGCTCCATCGACTTCTACGCGCACCAGGTCGGCGTCCCCATCACCGGGGTCACGAGCTTCGATGCCTACGTCGGCGGCTGTCCCACCAACATCAGCGTGGGCGCGAGGCGGCTCGGGCTGCGCGCGGCGCTCCTGACGGCGGTCGGCGACGACCAGGTGGGCGACTTCGTGCTCGCGTTCCTCGATCGTGAGGGAGTGGACACGCGCTTCGTCCCGCGGAAGCCGGGGCATCGCACGAGCGCCGTCGTGCTCACGATCATGCCGCCCGACCGGTTTCCGCTGACCTTCTACCGCGAGGGCTGCGCCGATCGCGAGCTGACGCGCGAGGACGTCGCGCGCGCCCCCATCGACCAGAGCGCCATGATCGTGCTGACCGGGACGGGGCTGAGCCACGACCCCGGGCGCACGGCGACCCTCTTCGCGGCGGCACGCGCGCGGGAGGCGGGCGTGGAGGTGATGGTGGACCTCGATTATCGCGCCGACCAGTGGCGCAGGCGGAGCGAGTATGCGGGCCTCGTCGATCGGCTGCTGTCGCACGCGACGCTGACGGTCGGCACCGAGGAGGAAGTGGTCGCCGCGGCCGACCACGACGACCCGGCGGTGGCCATCAGGCGCGTGCTCGATGCGTCGAAGGGGCCGCTCGTGGTGAAGCGCGGAGGCCAGGGCGCGTCGATCCATGCCCGCGGCGGCGACCGGCGCGACGTGGCGCCCTTCCGCATCACGGTGCTCAACGTGCTCGGCGCGGGCGACGCGTTTGCCAGCGGCCTCATCGCGGGCCTGCGCCGCGGCTGGCCGCTCGAGCGCGCGGTGCGCCTCGGCAACGCCACCGGCGCCATCGTCGTCACGCGCCACGGGTGCGCGAACTTCATGCCCACGATGCCGGAGGTCGAGGCGTTCGTCGCGGGTCAGGGAGGATGGTAATGGTGCACCGGGGAGCCCGGCGATGCGCCTGACGGTCGGGCAGGCGGTGGTTCGCTTCCTGGCGGCGCAGCGCGTCGAGCGCGACGGGACGGAGCAGGCGTTCTTCGCGGGCGTGTTCGGGATCTTCGGCCACGGCAACGTGGCGGGTCTCGGCGAGGCGCTGCTGCACCGGCCGGCGCGGCTCCCCTTCTACCTGCCCCGCAACGAGCAGGCGATGGTCCACACGGCGGCGGCGTTCGCGAAGGCGAGCAACCGGCTGCGCGCGCTCGCCTGCACCAGCTCGATCGGGCCTGGCGCCACGAACATGCTGACCGGCGCGGCGGGCGCGACGATCAACCGGCTGCCGGTGCTGCTCCTCCCGGGCGACATCTTCGCCACGCGGCGGCCCGATCCGGTGCTGCAGCAGCTCGAGTCGCCTTCGTCACGCGACATCTCGGTGAACGACTGCTTCAAGCCGGTGTCGCGGTACTGGGACCGCGTGAACCGGGCGGAGCAGCTCGCGCCGGCGCTCCTCGAGGCGATGCGCGTGCTGACCTCGCCGGCCGATACCGGCGCCGTGACGCTCGCACTGCCGCAGGACGTGCAGGCCGAGGCCTTCGATTTCCCGGACGCCCTCGTCGAGACGCGCGTGTGGGCCATCCCGCGCAATCGTCCCGACGCGGGGGCACTCGTGCGCGCCGCCGACGCCATCCGCCGCTCGGTGCGGCCGCTCGCCATCGCGGGCGGCGGCGTGCTCTACAGCGGGGCGACGGCGGCGCTGGCCACCTTCGCGGAGCGTACCGGCATCCCGGTCGCGGAAACGCAGGCGGGCAAAGGGTCGCTCCGCTTCGATCACCCGCAGAGCGTCGGCGCCATCGGCGCAACGGGCACCTCCGCGGCGAACCGGCTCGCGCGCGACGCCGACCTGGTCGTCGTCGTCGGCTCGCGGCTGAGCGATTTCACCACGGCGTCGAAGAGCGCGTTCGCCGCGCCCGGCGTGCGGTTCGTGTCGGTGAACGTCGCCGAGCTGGACGCGCACAAGCATGGCGCCATCCCGCTCGTCGGCGACGCGCGCGTCACGCTCGAGGAACTGCGGGCCGCGCTCGGCTCGTGGCAGGCGCCGGCGTCGTACGCGGCGGACATCGGCGCGCTCAGGCAGGCGTGGGAAGCGGAAGTGGATCGCATCTACAACCTGGGACACGGCCCCCTCATCAGCCAGGGCGAGGTCATCGGGATCCTCAACGAGGCGAGCGCCGACACTAGCGTGGTGATCTCGGCCGCGGGAAGCCTTCCCGGAGACCTGCACAAGCTGTGGCGCACACGGACGCCAGGCGGCTATCACCTCGAGTACGGCTACTCGTGCATGGGGTACGAGATCGCCGGCGGGGTCGGCGTGAAGCTGGCGCAGCCGGAGCGCGACGTGTACGTGATGGTGGGCGACGGCTCGTACCTGATGATGGCGCAGGAGATCGTCACGGCCGTGCAGGAAGGTCTCTCGCTCACGATTCTGCTGCTCGACAACCACGGTTTCGGGAGCATCGGCGGCCTCTCGGCGGCGGTCGGTTGCGACGGTTTCGGCACGCGCTATCGGCGGCGCGGCGCGTCGGGCGAGCTCGACGGAGAGACCGTCGCCGTCGATTTCGTGGCAAACGCCGCGTCCATGGGCGCGGATGCCGTGCGTGCCACGACCCGCGCCGAGATCCGCGCGGCTCTCGAGGCGGCCCGCGGCCGCCACGGCGTCACGGTGATTGTCATCCCCGTCGATCGCGACGAGCGCGTCGGCGGATACGAGAGCTGGTGGGACGTGCCCGTCGCCGAGACCTCCCCCCTCCCCGCCGTCCAGCGCGCACGCGCGGCCTACGACGAGGCCGTACGGAACGTGCGCCACTACCTGTGACTCGTGATCGGAATCAGCATCGGAATCCGCCGTGAGAATCCAGAATAGGAATTCAGAATCGGAGAGATGAGTGCGAATCGCGAACGCCCCGTGCTCCTGGGGCGTCCTGGAGCTTGACTGGGCGGGACCGGCGCCTTCCTTCGACCAGGTCCTCGACGAGATGGCGATGACCGGCTACGCCGGCACGGAGCTCGGCGACTGGGGATTCCTGCCGACGGCGCCCGACGCGCTTCGCGCGGAGCTCGTGCTCCGGGGCCTGGCGCTCGCCGGTGCGTTCGTGCCCGTGCGCCTCACGGACGCCGCGTCGCACGACGAGGGCGCCGGCGCGGCCCTGCGC
>JBOGIW010000262.1:0-23126 GCA_050748045.1 Vicinamibacterales bacterium
CGGTTGGACGCGCTCAAGGAGCGCTACGCAAGCCGTGACGCATACACACGCGTGGACGAACCGGTCAGGCAGGGGTCATGAGCAGCCACACGACCGGGCCGCTGTCGCGGGAGCAGGAGCGGATCTGGCGCGCCGGCATGCTCCAGGCCGATGCGGCGTACAACATCGCGTCGGGCGTGCGAATCCACGGGGCCATCAGCCTGGTGGCCGTGGCGCACGCCGTCGAGCACGTGATGCGCCGGCACGCCTCGCTCCGCAGTTTCGTCGTGGAGGAGCTCGCTCGACCGGTCGTGAAAGTCACGCCCACGCCGAGGTTCCCGCTCCTCGTCGTGAATCTGACGCGCCTCGACGAACGTTCGCGCGCGCGCTGGACCGAGAGGCTCCGGCACCGCCATGCGGCGCGGCTCCTGCCCTCGGACCGCCCACCGCTCGTCGACGGGCTGTTCCTCGCCTCGGGCGCCCGCGAGGGATATCTGTCGTGCGTCATTCACCACCTCGTGGCCGATTCGTGGTCGATGGTCCATTTCTTCAGCGAGTTTGCCCGTCTCTATCCCCGATTCGTCGCGGGCCGGGAGCCGGAGCTGGCTCCCATCCAGTTCGGGTATTTCGATTACGCGCGCTGGCAAAGCCGCTGGCTGGCGTCGGAGGAGTGCGCACGCCAGGGGCGATTCTGGGACCAGCATCTCAGCCGTCGCGCCTTCAGGCCCGTCTGGGAGACAAGTGCTCCTCCGCCCGGCACCCTGCGTCCATCGGGCGGCGTCGTCGAGATGAGGATCCCCAGGGCGGTACGCAACGAGCTCCGGCGCGTCGAGCGGAAATGGCGCGTGACCCTGTTCATGTTGTTAGCGGCCGCCCTTCATCTCGCCGTCCAGAAGTGGACCGGCGAGCCGGCGTCCAGGATCGCGACGGGCGACGCCAGCCGCCGGCTTCCGGAGACTGAACCGCTGATCGGGCTCTTCGCGAACCTGATTCTGCTCGAGGCTCACCGGGATCCAGCCGACACCGTGGCGCAGTTCGTCCAGAAGGTCCGTGACACGACCGCGAAAGCCATTGCCAACCGCGATTACCCCTTCGGCATGGTGCTCGGGATGCTGGCGTCGGGACAGGCATCGCCGATCCATGCCGTGTTTCAGGTCGCACTCGTGCTGCAAGGCTTCGATGTGCCTCGCTATCGATCGTCGACCTTGTCCATCGAGGTTGAAGACTCGCACAACGGCGCGGCCAAGTTTCCTCTGACGATTTCGGCTCGCGACCAGGCCGGAGAGATTCGCCTGACGGCCGAGTACTCGACCGAGCGCTTCGACGCCATCTCGGCGAGGGCGCGATTGGCGCAGTACGCCACGCTGCTGCGGCGGCTTTCCGAAGACCCTGAGGCCAAGGTCGTGGATCTCGTGGCGGCGTCGGTGGCGGAGCGCCACTGGGCGATTCACGAGGTGAACGACACCCACATGGAGGTGCCGGCGGCGGGACTCCTCGAGCTCATCGAAGCCAACGCCGCGGAGTTTCCGGACAGGATTGCGGTGCAGGACGGATCGCTGTGCCTCACGTTTGGCGAGGTCCTCCACCTGGCCGCCGCCGTGGGACGTGACCTCGAAGAGAACGCCGGCGCCGGGCATGAGCCGATCGGCCTCTTGTTCGAGCCATCGGCGGCCATGGTCGTGGCCATCCTCGGCGTGATGTCGGCCGGGTTCGCGTTGGTGCCGCTGGACCCCGACCAGCCGATGGCGGTTACGCGCCGTTCGGTCGAGAAGAGCGGCGTGACGCGCATCCTGTGCAGGCCCCGGCACGCCGACCTCGTGTGGAAGATGGGGGCCCAGCCCGGGCTCCTCGATGACAGGTGCCGACTGCACGGACCATTCGACAGGACAGCGCCACCGCGATCGACCCTGCATCCCGACGCGATGTACGTGATCTTCACATCCGGATCTCCCGGAGAGCCCAAAGGGGTCGTCGTGCCACGGAGAGGCACGGACAATCGCATCGCCTGGATGCGCGCCTTCCTGGCTGTCAACGCGTCCGACCGCGTGCTGCTGAAGTCGCCGATCGGCGCCAGCGTGTCTATGTGGGAGATCTTGCTGCCGCTGTCCGGCGGATGCACGGTGGTGGCTGCTGGCCCGGCGGATCACCGGGAGAGCAGGAAGCCGGCAGAACTCATCGTCGATCAGCAAATCACCATCGCGCACGTCGTCCCGTCTATCGCGATCACCCTCGCCGAGGAGGCCATGGCCAGTTCGTGCCGCTCCTTACGGCACGTGGTGCTCAGCGGAGAGCCGCCGCCCGCTTCGTTCGTGTCGCGCCTCAGCGAGACAGTATCCGCGCGGGTACACAGCCTGTACGGCCCGGCCGAGGCATCGAGTGATGTCGTGGCATGGACCGCCGGAGCGCGAACGGCGACGCAGCCGCCGATCGGCCGGCCGATCTGGAACATGACCGCGCACGTCCTCGACGAGCGCCTGGCGCCCGTTCCACCCGGCGTCGAGGGCGCGTTGTATCTCGGTGGCGCCGGCCTGGCACTCGGGTACGTGAGCGCGCCCGCCCTCACGGCCGCCGCGTTCGTGCCCAATCCTCTGTCGCCGGCGCCGGGCGCGCGCCTCTATCGGACCGGCGATCGCGCCCGGGTGCGGCCGGATGGCCGGATCGACATCATCGATCGGCCTGGCCGGCGCCTGCAGGTCGACGGCGTGCGCATCGAGCTGCGGGACATCGAGGAGACGTTACGCCGGCATCCGTGGGTGGCCGATGCGGCGGCGGTGCCGCTGTCCAGCCCGGGAGCGCCGCCACGCATCGAGTGCTGCGTGGTGCTGAAGCCCGGGACGTGCCAGCAGCTTCACGAGCGGCTCGATCGTTCGGAGGCGCTGCTCCGCTTTCTCAGGGAGGAGCTCTCGTGCGGCGCGGCGCTCTCGAGCGTCGTCCTGCTCGAGCGATTTCCGCTGTTGCCGGGCGGCACACCCGACAGGCAGGCGCTGGCACGCCTCATCGAGACCGGCGAGATTCATTCGCTGTGCGGAACGCTCCTGAATCAGTTGGAGGAGATGTCGGACGAAGACGCGGAGAGGCTGCTGGCCTGCACGGGCGGGCCGCCTTCCTCGTGAGAGGCCGTGAGTGCACTTCACAGACCATGAGGACGCCATGGACGACGACTACAAGGATTGGCAGGACTACGACGTCAAGGTCGTGAGAAACCACGAAAGCATCGTCTCGATATGGCCTGTCGACAAGGAGAACCCCCTCGGGTGGTTCGATGTCGGCGTTGCCGGCCAGAAGGAGCCGTGCCTGCAGTGGGTGAAGGAGCACTGCACGCCCGACTGCAAGTACTTCGGCGACGTGCCCGTGCACGCCGAGCGTCAGCACTGACCCTGACCCGTCCATCCGGCCCGGCACGATCGTGCCCGCCGTGCTCGTGCCGCGAGGTCCCATGCGAATCGGCTTGATGACGTACGAGTGGCAGGACATGGAGAGCCTGCACTACATGTCCCGGCTCACGGACGTGTCGCTTCGAGACCGGCACGAGGTGCTGTATTGTCCGCCTCAGTACCTCCACCTCCCGCGAGCGGAGCGCATGACGCTGGTGAAGGCCTGGGTGGGGGCGTGTGACGTGCTGGTTGTGCCCATCGACCAGGTCGTGCTGCAGGCGCGCAGCGAGATCGGGCCGCTCGGACCGCCGTGCGTCGCGCTCGTCATGGGCGTGCCCTCTCGCGGCGGGCGCGAGATCGCCAGCACGTACAAGTACCTCCGAACGTCGGATCTCCTGGTCGGCAACTGTGTCGCGGAAGTCGAGCAGTCTCGCGCGATGCTCCCGAACGCCGCGGTGCGCCTGCTGCCGTTTCCGGTGGACGACACGAGGTTCTATCCGGAGTCCCCGAAAGTCATCGACGCGGCAAGGCGGTCGCTCCAGATCGATCCGCGCTCGAAGGTGATCCTGTACTCGGGCCGCATCAGCCTGGAAAAGAACCTCCATACCGTGCTGAAGACATTCGGCGTGGTCAGGCAGCGGATTCCCGGCTGTGTGTTCGTCATTGCGGGCGCGGAAACGAACTGGCCCTTTGGCGAGTTCGGCGTGTATGCGCTCGAAGTCACCCGGATGCTGAGGAAGACGATCGAGTCGCTGCGGATAGACCCCGACAGCGTGCGGTTCATCGGGCAGCGCGGGCCCGACGAGCTGCGCGCGCTGTACAACGCCGCCGACGTGATGTTGAACTTGACGCTCAACCACAACGAGAACTTCGGCGTGGCGCAGGTCGAGGCCATGCTGTGCGGGACACGCGCTGTCGGAACGAACTGGGGCGGGCTCCGCGACACGATTATCGATGGTGTCACCGGAAGGAAAGTCAGGGCCGTCGTGACCGGCGCCGGCGTCAAGGTTGACTGGTGGGAAGCGGCCCGGATGGTCATCGAGGAACTGCGCTCCACGGAAGGGCGCGACGCGCGCCGCCAGGCGTGTCGAGCGGCTGCGCTCGAGCGATATTCGCTGACGCAGTACCGTGACGGCGTGGAGGCGATTATCGGAGAGTGCGTCGCGCGGAAGGACACCCCCAGTGAGCCGCTGGCGCCGAGCCAGTTCGCCAGGGACTTGTGGGCGCTCTTCGGCCGCAACAATGGGCTGCCGCCGTACCGGCGCGGACCAGAAGCATTCCGCCTGTATCAGGAGTTGGTGAGACCGCTCGTCGGTCCGGGGGAGAGCGGCCAGCCGGTTCCCGTGAGCCTCACCGGGCATACCGCCGTGTGTCTGCCCACGCCTCTTGTGCCGCAGTCGAAAGCGTGCGTGGCCATCAACGATCCGATCTTCCCGATGGACGTGCAGGTTCCAGCCGACCTGCAGGACACCGTCGAGGCGGTCGTGCAGGTGCTTCGGCGTGAAGTCGTCACCCGCGCCGATCGGCTGGCCGTCCGCTTCGCGGATCGTGACGAGTTGACAAGGACGCTGACGTGGATGTCCGAGACGGGCCTCATCCTCATGACCGCCTGTGACGACGATGACGACGTGGCCGTTCAGCGGTTCGGAGCGAACAGCGAAGACCCTGTCTTCAACATCGTGCCCGTCGATCACACGGTAGACGTGTTCTACGTGCGTTGACCGGCCCGTTCCACCCGACATGTTTATCAACGGGGGTCCGACCCTCAATCGGCGTCCGCCGGCCGGCATAGCCGTCGTCGGCATGGCCTGCCGCCTGCCGAAGGCGCGAAACCTGGGGGAGTTCTGGAATCTCCTGGAAGAGGGGCGGGACTCCCTCTCGCGCCTGCAGGATGATGCGCTGGCGTCGGCGGGCGTGCCCGAAGACCTGCGTTCCCACCCGGACTACGTGAAGGCCGGGAACATCCTCGAAGACATCGATCTCTTTGCCGCGGACTTCTTCGGATACAGCCCCAGCGAAGCGGAGCTCATGGATCCCCAGCACCGCATCTTCCTGGAGCTGGCCCACGACGCCCTGGAAGACGGCAGCTACGGATCCGGCCGTTCACACCTGCAAATCGGCGTCTTCGCCGGGTGCTCCATGAATACGTATGTCCTCGCCAGGCTCCGATCCGGCGAGGAGGTGGACGCGCTCCAGGCACGCATTGCGAATGAAAAGGACTATCTCAGCCTGCGTGTGGGCTACAAGCTGAATCTGCGCGGCCCGTGTCTGTCGATCCAGACCGCCTGTTCGACGTCGCTTGTCGCCGTGGCCACGGCCTGCGACAGCCTGCGGTCGGGCGCGACGGACATGGCCCTGGCCGGCGGTGTCAGCCTGTCGGTCCATCAGGCAGCCGGGTACTTGTACCGCAAGGGAGGCCTGCTGTCACCCGACGGGTGTTGCCGCGCCTTCTCGGACAGGGCCGCTGGAACGGCCCCAGGCAACGGCGCGGGAGTGGTGCTCCTGAAAAGAGTGGACGATGCCAGGCGCGACGGCGATCACATCTATGCCGTCATCCGCGGCGCCGCCGTGAACAATGATGGCTCGGCCAAGGTCGGGTTCACCGCGCCCGGCGTCGAAGGGCAAATCGCGGTCATCCGCCAGGCCCTGGCCCAGGCGGGAGTCGCCTCGCATGCCGTGAGCTACGTGGAATGCCACGGCGCCGGCACGGCCCTCGGCGACCCGGTGGAGATTTCCGCGATGAGCCAGGCGTTCGCGGACGACACCCAGCGGACCGGATACTGCGCCATCGGGTCGGTGAAGACCAACATCGGCCATCTGGACTGCGCCGCCGGCATCTCCGGCTTCATCAAGACCGTGCTGGCGCTCTATCACGGCACGATACCGGCGAGCCTCCACTTCCAACGGCCCAATCCCGCCATCGACTTCTCACGCACCCCATTCTTTGTGAACACGGCCTCGCGCCCGTGGGATACCGCGGGCGTGCCCCGACTCGCAGGCGTGAGCTCCTTCGGACTCGGCGGGACCAATGCCCACGTCATCCTCGAGGAGGCGTCCCCGTCAGCGCCCGGAGGACCCGCGCGCACGTGTCAACTCCTGTCGCTATCGGCGCGCAGTCAGGCCTCGCTGGCCGCCGTCTTCGCGCGCCTCGGATCACACCTCGGCTCCCACCCCGGGCTGAGCCTGGCGGACGTGGCCTTCACGCTGGCGTGCGGCCGCGTCGGATACCCGCATCGCCGCGCGATCATCTGCCGGGATGACGAGGATGCCTTGCGCAGGCTGGCGGCCGGACCAGGGAACAGCCGTCCCGTCGGCACCGAGAAACGGCTGGTGCTGGTGTTCCGCGGAGACGGCGTGTCGGCCGACGACACGCAAGCGTTGTGCGAGGAGGAACCCGTATTCCGCGAGGCCTTCGTCCGGTGCGCGCATGCCCTGGACGCTGCCGGACAGAGAGACCTCCGCATGGCCTTGGAGGCAGGACGCTGGGATTGGTGTCCCGGCATCTTTCACGCGGCCTTCGCGGCGGACTACGCGATGGCTGCGCTCTGGAAAGCGTGGGGCTTGACCATCGGCGGGGTCGGCGGAGGGGGCACGGGATGGTTCGCCGCCGCTGCCGTTGCAGGAATCCTGTCCTTCGAGGAAGCGGTCCGCAGGGTCTGCGGATTGACGGGCCGGGAAAAGCCACGCCCGCCCGTGGGCATGCGCATGCTGTCCCACGTGACCGGCACCTGGATGGACCGCGACGAGATCCTGCGGGAGGACACCTGGTCACATGTCGACGCGTCCGATGATGGACTTGACGCGGCGCTCACGCGCCTCGAGGCAAAAGGATGGGCGGTGGAAGACTGCCGCCTCCTGTCCGGAGACCAGGCGTCGCGTCTCGGGATGCTTGCCAGGCTGTGGGAATCCGGATGCATCGTCGATTGGAAGTCCTTCTATGCGGGGCAGCACCGCAGGCGATTGCCGCTCCCCACCTACCCATTGGAGTTGGAGCGGGCCCGGTATTGGAGGCACGCGCCTGTTGTCGCGCCCAGCAGCCCGCCGCCGGGACGAGCGGAGGACGGAGCCGCGATCGCGAGCTGGTTTCATGCGCCGATATGGAAGCGCGTGCCCGAGGCGGGACGGAGGGATGCCTCCGGACGCCAGCGCGCCTGGCTCGTCCTGGCTGACGAGGGGGAAACCGGGAGGGAGGTCGTTCGGCAGTTGCGGGCGGCAGGGCAGGAGTCCATCCTCGCCGAACGGGCGCAGGAATTCCAGGTGCTCGAAGACGGAACCTGCCGGCTGGATTTCACGAGCGCCGACGATCTCCGTCTCCTGCTCGGGCATGTCCGCGATGGAAGAGCACTGCCCGAGGAGTGCGTGCACCTCGGCGGCCTCGACGCGGATCCCGAGAACGGCCTTGCTTCCTTGCAGGCCCTGCTCCAAGCCCTGTGGAGCAGCAGGGACGGGCGAGAGATGCGCATCCGCGTGGTCGGCGCCGGCATGGTCGAGGTCACGGGCGAGGAGTCCATTCGACCCGCGAGCGCGATGTGGATGGCCGTGTGCCACACGGCGGCGTTGGAGCACAGGGGGACGCGCTGCGAGGTCATCGATGCCGAGAGCGTACCCGTCTCGCCAGCCGAAGCGCAGCTCCTCGCTCGGCGCCTGGTCCGCGTGTTGTTGGACGGCCTCCCGGCACCTCTCACGGCCATCCGAGGAAAGTACCGCTGGGTGCGCGAGTGGGAGCCGCTCATGCCGCCCGTGGCTGGTCACACCGTTCTCCGCGATCGGGGAACGTACCTCATCACGGGAGGCCTGGGAGGCGTCGGGGCGGCCATCGCCCGGGAGCTCGCCGCATCCTATCATGCGCGCGTCGCGCTGGTTGGCCGCACCACGCTGCCTCCCGCCGCCGAGTGGGATCGGTACCTGGCCTCGGCCGCGTCGGGCGATGCGGTCGCTGAGAGGATTCAGCGCATCCGCGAGATCGAAACGCTGGGCGGCCAGGTGTTGGCCCTCCATGCCGACGTGGCCGCGCCGGGCGAGGCCGAGAGGGCCGTTGCCACCGCGGCCGGGCACTTCGGCGCTCTCGACGGGATCATCCACGCCGCAGGCGTGCCAGGCGGGGTGTCCCTGCTCCGCGGTCGAATCGATCCCAGTCGCGGCGCCTTTCCGCCAAAGGTCGAGGGGACACGTGCGCTCTGGCAGGCCGCCCGGACGTTCCGGCCTGATTTTCTGGCGCTCATGTCGTCGGTCCTCTCGTTGACTGGCTTGCCCGGCATGGCGGACTACTGCGCGGCCAATGCCTTCCTCGACGCCTTCGCCGCCCAGCACGACGGCGAGGATGGCACACGTGTCGTCTCCATCAATTGGGGCATGTGGCGCTGGAACTCCTGGCAGGAGCGCGTCTCCTTCGTCGCCCCCGGCGTGCGCGAGCGGCTTCAGGAGATCCGGCGCGAATGGGGCATGGGACCCGAGGAAGGCGCCCGGGCTTTCTTGCGCGCGCTCGAATACGGGTTGCCCCAGGTTGCGGTGTCCAAGCACGGAGGGTTCTCGCCGGCCGACGTGCCCGCGGACACGCCGCACGCGACAGCGAATGCCCCGGCAGCCCCGCGCCATCGGCGCCCGGACCTGGACATCGCCTACGCCCCTCCGCAAGATGCCCTGGAAGCAGCAGTCGCGGAAGTCTGGCAGGACATGCTCGGACTCGAGAAGGTCGGCCGCGACGATCACTTCTTGGACCTCGGCGGGAATTCCCTCCTGGCCGTGGACCTGGCGGGGAGGCTGCGCAAGCGCTTTGGCGCCGACCTGCATATAGACGCGATCTTCAACTCGCCAACGGTGGCCGCATTGGCGCGCGTGCTCGCCTCGGAGCGCCCGGGGCCCGACGACGACGCGAGGCTGGCCACCATCGACCGGGACACCGTAACTGTCGCGCCCCGGTGAGGCGTGCACCGACCGGGCGCGAGACCGCCCGGTCGATCGCACACGCCGTTGCGACGTGCTCCAGTCGAGTCGTCTCCACAAGCCCTGGACGAACCAAGCGGCCTCGGCGGCCGATACCGTCGTCCGTCAAGAAACTTTACGTCGCGGTGTAGAGGAGGGTGCCAGAATGGCTTCCACGATCGATGACGTGTTCGAGAGCACGTGCAGCCCGCTTCGCGCCGACGGGGCTCGCGATCTCCTGGTGTACATCCACATTCCGTTCTGCCGGTATCTCTGTACGTTCTGCGACTGGGTCAATCAGTATCCTGCCCGCGAGCTCATCTCGGGCAAGGATTTCCACGCCAGGTACGTTGACGCGCTGTGCCGGCAGATTCGAGACGTGGGTCCGCGCCTCGCGGCGGCCGGCTATGTCCCACGTTTGATCT
This sequence comes from Vicinamibacterales bacterium, assembly GCA_050748045.1. GTDB lineage: Bacteria > Acidobacteriota > Vicinamibacteria > Vicinamibacterales > UBA2999 > CAVYVZ01. Next base: position 9,701 of record JBOGIW010000262.1, read on the forward strand.
ACTGGGGGGGCGGCACGCCGACGATCCTGGATTCGGAGCACTTCAGGGCCATCATGCAGGCGCTGCACGATGGCCTCGCGCTCGACCACGTCGTGGAGCACTCGATCGAGGCCACGCCCGATAGCGTGGAGGTCGAGAAGGTCCGGGTCCTCAGGGAGCTCGGTGTTGGACGGATCAGCGTTGGCGTGCAATCGTTCGACGAGGAACAGCTACGCAAGGCAGGACGAGGGCATTCTGCGAGCCGCGTGCGCGACGCCGTGCAGTCCATTCAGGAAGCGGGCGTCGAGAACTACAACCTGGACGTGATGATCGGCCTGCCCGGGCAAAGCCTCTCCGATGTCGAGGCGATGAGTCAGAATTGCCTCGATCTCCGGCCGGCTCACGTGACGCTGTATGCGTATCGTCCCACGTCGGGCACGCGCCTGGCCGTGCTCATCCGGAGCGGCCGGCGCGAACTGCTGTCGAACAACCTGCTCGTCGACGGCTTCGAGCGCGCGCAGGCGATGCTGGCTGACGCTGGCTACCACGAGTACATCACCGGTTACTACGCGAGGGACCTCCGCTACAAATACAAGGGCGAGCAGTACTACTTCGGGCTCGAGGGCGACTGGTTCGGGTTTGGCGCGGGCGCCAACTCGGTCATCAACCATCACCAGTTCGGCACCAGGAGGGACGACATCTCCTTCTTCATCGAGCACCCCTTTCATCTGGCGAGCTGCGAGCGGTTCTCACTCGAGAACGCCGGCTCGATCCTGTTCAAGCTGCGCCTGGCGATGCTGACGGAAGAGGGAGTCCGGTACGACCTGTTCCGGAATCTCTTCGGTATCGAATTTTCCGACATGCGCAGGCACCCGCTGCTGCAGCGCTACGTCGAGTACTTCCGCCAGTGCGGGGCGGAATTCGTCGACGACGGCGAACGGCTCTACGTTCGCCCGGATACACGCACCCGCGCGCATTTGCGCTCGTACGGGATGTCACCCGAGTACCAGAGCGCTCACATCGCATAACGCTCGAACCGCAGTTCACGCCAATGAGCACCGACGCTGCCCGACCCATCGTCGGCATTTCCGCGTATTTCCACGATTCGGCGTGTTGCCTCCTCCAGAATGGCGCCCTCGTCGCCGCGGCCCAGGAGGAACGCTTCTCCCGCCGGAAGCACGACCCCTCGCTGCCGCTTCAGGCCTTCACCTGGTGCCTGCGATCGGCGGGGCTCACGCTCGCCGACGTCGATTGCCTGGCGTATTACGAGAATCCGTACACGAAGCTCGAACGCCAGCTCTGGCAGTGGTGGCCGAAGCTGACGCCGCCGTACGCCTTCTGGCTCTGGCAGCAAGCCAGCCTGCCGTTCAAGGCCATTCGCGACGTGCTCGGCTACGATGGCGAGATCGACGTCTGCGAGCACCACAGCTCGCATGCGGCGAGCGCCTTCTACTTCTCGGGCTTTCCGGAAGCGGCAATCCTGACGGTGGACAGCGTCGGCGAATGGGCGACGACCACTTACAGCCGTGCGTGCAACGGCGACATCAACGCGTTCGAGGAGGTCAGGTTCCCGAATTCCCTCGGCCTCCTGTACAGCACGTTCACCGGCTATCTCGGCTTCGAGGTCAACGACGGCGAGTACAAGGTGATGGGGCTGGCGCCGTATGGGCAGCCGCGCTACGTCCAGGCGATCAGGGATCTGGTGCAGGCCGGCGCCGAGGGGCAGTTCGAGCTGCAGGCCGCCTGCTTCGATTTCCTTCGCGGCGATCGCATGCACTCCGACCGGCTCACCGAAATCCTGGGCTGTCCTCCGCGGTGTCCGGGCGAGCCCATTCTTCCCGTTCACCAGGACATCGCACGAAGCCTCCAGATCGTGCTGGAGGAGTGCCTGCTCGAGAAGGTCCGGTATCTGCACGCGCGCGTGCCGGTGGACAATCTCTGTCTCGCCGGCGGCGTGGCGCTGAACTGCGTGGCCAACAGCCGCATTCTCCGCGACGGCCCCTTCAAGCGATTGTTCGTGCAGCCGGCGGCCGGCGACGCCGGGGGAGCCGTTGGGGCGGCGGCGCTCGCCCACGTCAAGCGGCACGGACCCCGCGGCCTGCAGCGCCGGCTGGAACACGTCTATCTGGGGCCGGCATACGCCCCCGAGGAGGTTGCCGATCTTCTCGACGAGGCGGGCATTGCCGCCGAGGACTACCGGCGTGAGGAGGCGGCCCTCATCGCGAAGAGCGCCGAGCTGTTGAGCGAGGGAAAGATCATCGGGTGGTTCCAGGGACGCATGGAGTTCGGACCGCGAGCGCTCGGGGCGCGATCGATCCTGGCGGATCCGCGGCAGCCGGCGATGCAACGCCGGGTCAATCAGTTGATCAAGCAGCGGGAAGGCTTCCGGCCGTTCGCGCCGGCGGTTCTGGCGTCGCGGGCGTCCGAGCACTTCGATCTCGATCACCCGTCGCCCTTCATGCTCGAAACCTGTCAGGTCGTCTCCAGCCTGCCCTTGCCGGCCATCACGCACGTCGATCGCACGGCGCGGGTGCAGACCGTCGACCACTATTCCGAGCCACGGTTCAAGCGGCTGCTCGAAGTCTTCCACGACCGCACGGGCTGTCCGATTCTCCTGAACACGTCGTTCAACCTGAGCGATGAGCCGATCGTCCGCTCGCCGGAGGATGCGCTGCGGTCGTTTGCGCGCTCGCAGCTCGACGCGCTCGTCCTCGGAGACTTCATCATCGACCGGGCCAGCCTGGCACCGGGCCTGGTGGCGAGCTGTCGCGAGGCCGTGCCCCAGCCATCGAGCCAGCCTCTGGCCCGTGTGTACACGTTCTAAGCGAGGTCGCTCGCGTTATCCGAGCCGGTGCGTTGAGCCATGGACTTCGACTGGGCGGCCGACGAGATCGAGCTGATTGCGCGCGTCCGCGACTTCGCGGCGCGCGAGCTGCGGCGGCCGTGCGCGGACCGCGATCGGGACGCCGTGTTCGGCCGCGACGAGTGGAGCGCCTGCGGCGCGTACGGCCTGTTGGGCCTGCCTGTGCCGCCTGAATATGGCGGCGCCGGCCGCGGCCGTCTCCTGACGGCGAGAATCCTGGAGGCGCTCGGCGAGCTGTCGACCGATCGGGGGCTCCTGTTTTCGGCGGCGGCGCACATGTGCGCGTGCCTGGTGCCGATCTGGCAGCACGGCGCACCCGAGCAGAAAGACGCGTGGCTCCCGCGGCTCTGTCGCGGCGAGTGGATCGGCGCCAACGCGATCACGGAGGCCGGGGCCGGCTCCGATATCTTCGCGTTGCGGACGACGGCCGTCCGCCGCGGCGACGGTTACCTCCTCGACGGCGAGAAGTCTTTCGTCTCGAACGCCCCGGTGGCGGATGTCTTCCTCGTGTATGCAAGCACGGACCCGAGCCTTGGGGCGCTGGGCCTCAGCGCGTTCGTCGTGCCGCGGTCGACACCGGGCCTGACCGTGCTTCCCGCCTTTCGAACCATCGGCCTTCGTACGACGCCCATTGCCGCGGTGACGTTCAACGGCTGCACGGTACCGGCCGGCCATCGTCTCGGGGCCGAGGGCGACGGCAAGGCGGCGTTCGAGACGTCGATGGCGTGGGAGCGGCTGTGCCTCTTCGGCATCTGGCTCGGCCTCATGCAGGCGCAACTGGACCAGACGCTCACCCATGCGAACGGCCGCCGGCAGTTCGGCAGGCCAATCGGCAAGAACCAGGCCATCTCGCACCGCATCGCCGACATGAAGCTCCGCCTCGAGGCCGCCCGGTGGATGCTGTATCGCGCCTGCTGGCTCGCGGACCGCGGCCGCTCCACCACCCTCGACGTGTCGCTCGCGAAGCTGGCCGTGAGCGAGGCGGCGATTCAGTCGAGCCTCGACACCATTCAAATCCACGGCGCCGCGGGGGTCGTCACCGACACCGGCCTCGAGCAGGCGCTGCGGGACGCCATTCCAGGGACCATCTACTCGGGAACCTCCGAAATGCATCGCGAGATCGTGGCGCGCAGCCTTGGCCTGTGAGCCGACGCGATGACTGGTTCAGGTGTGCTATGACCGACACGACGATCGGCGAGCGGATCCACGAGTACATCCGCGATGAGATCCTGCTCGGCACGGACGCGGGCCTGTCGCCGGCGACGCCGCTCCTCGAGCTCGGCATCCTCGACTCGTTTGCGCTGCTCGGGCTCGTCGCGCATCTGAATCGGTCGTTCGGGATCGACCTCGGGCCCGACGAGATCACCGGGCACGACTTCAAGACCATCGAGTCCATCAGCCGGCTCGTGGCGCGCCGGCTGAGGCCGCAACCGGCGCAGTCCTCCAGGGCCGATGGCGCCGCCGTGGACGGCGCCGCGGTGTTCGAGGCGCCGGCCTGCGCGCAACTGTTCATCTTCTTCACGGGCCTCTCGCAGGACCTGGTCACCGGACGCCGAGTCGCCGACTGGCCCGTGTCCCGGTTCTTCACGGAGAGCGGCTTGACGGACCGCAACGTCATCGCCTTCGGCGATCCGTACGGCCAGAGCTATCGATTGGGCGTTTCCGACGCGCTGCCGACGCCGGCCCGGATCTGCGCGTGGCTCCAGCAGTGGATCGGCGCGCACAGGCACATCGACGAGGTCTACTGCGTCGGCATCTCCTCCGGTGGCCCGATCGCCATGGCCGCCGGTGAGTACCTCAAGGCCCGGACCGTGTGGGCCTTCGGACCGCGGCCCGTGCAGGGTGAGTTCGCGAACACCGTGCCGAACAGGCTGTTGCACATGGTCGAGGAAGCCACCGGCAAAACGCTCGCGCAGCTCGAGCGGGAGATGACCGGCGACGACCGCGACAAGATCGACGCGTTCTGCACGCCGCAGGCGCTGGACCGGTACTACAACAGCTTCCTCGATCCTGCCATCGTCCTCGACCGGGCGCACCTCGCCGAGCTCGCCGCGCTCCTCTCGCATCCAAACGGTGTCACGCGGCATCACCTGCTGTATTGCCCTCGTGACGTGTGTGACGCGCTGGTCGCGGAGCGGTTGCGCGGCTGTCCGACGGTCACGATCGTGGAGGTGAGGCCGTCCAAGGCCCGGCCGCGACCGTGGGCCTTCTCGCGCTGGGTGCCTCCGGTCGACTGGATCATGCGCGATCACATCGTGGCCGACCTGTTGCTCAAGCGCCGGCAACTCGGCCGCTTGTTCCCTCCGTTCCGACCCGTGCGGCGCATGGATTTCGAGATTGTGGCCCCCGGCCTCGGCGTATGAGGCTGTTACATGAGCTCGTCCCGCGGGCCGCCGCCAGGTCGGCTTCGCCGGCGGTGCGGGGACCGGACGGCGCGTGGACGTACGGCGAGCTCGACGGCTGGTCGAATAGCGTCGCCCGCGAGCTGCAGTCGCTCGGCGTGAACCAGGGCGATCGCGTCGCCCTGTGGACGGAGAAGGCGTGTCGCGTCGTGGCGGCGATGCAGGGCGTGCTGAGACTCGGCGCGGCCTACGTCCCGTTGGCGGCTCTCACGCCGCCGGCGCGCGCACAGGCCATCCTGTCGGACTGCGGCATCCGCTGCGTCGTCACCGACACGATCCGGCTGGCGAGCCTCGGCGACGATCGCCGGACGCTCGCCGCGCTGCTCGTCGACGACTGGCGCGCGGTGGGGGAGCGCTCGCAGCAGCCGTTCGCCCCGCCCGCGATTGCGGAAGACGACCTCGCATACGTGTTGTACACGTCCGGCTCGACCGGGCAGCCGAAAGGCGTGTGCGTGAGCCATCACAGCGCGATGGCGTTCGTCGAGTGGGCGGCCGGCGCGGGAGGCGTTCACGCGGGGAGCCGGCTGGCCAACCACGCCGCCTTCAACTTCGACCTGTCGGTGTTCGATCTCTATGCCGCGTTCCACGCCGGCGCATGCGTGACGATCGTTCCGGAAACCCTGAGCGTCACATCCACGCCGCTGACCGACTTCATCGCCCGCGAGCGGATCACGGTCTGGTACTCGGTGCCTTCGGCACTGGTGCTCATGATGGATCATGGCGGGCTGCTCAATCGGCGCGACCTGGCGCTCCAGACCGTGATTTTTGCCGGCGAGGTCTTTCCTGTCCGTCACCTGCGACGCCTGCGGGACGCGTGGCCCGGCGTTCGGCTGCTCAATTTCTACGGGCCCACGGAAACGAACGTCTGTGCGTCGTACGAAGTCGGCGCGATCGATCCGGCGCGTACCGCGCCCGTGCCGATCGGCCGGGCGAGTTGCGGGAACCGGATTTGGCTGGGCGATTCCGACGGCCGCCCGATCCGGGACGCGGAAGGACAACTGTTCGTCGAGGGGCCGACCGTGATGTCGGGGTACTGGGGACGGGAGCTTCACGGCCGCAGGCCGTACGCGACGGGCGACATCTGCCGGATCGACGCCGACGGCAACTTCGTGTACGTGGGGCGCCTGGACCACCAGGTCAAGATCCGCGGCCACCGTGTCGAGTTGGGTGAAATCGAGACGGTCCTGGCGGTCTGCCCGGGCCTCCTCGACGTCGCCGTGGTCGTGCTGGGCGAGGGAGTCGACGCGAAGCTCGTCGCGTGCTACGTGCCCGAACGCCGGCCCGGCCCGACGCTCGTCGCGCTGAAGGAGCACTGCGCCACGCGGCTGCCGCCGTACATGATCGTCAACCTCGCGTGCCCTGTCGATGTCATGCCGCGCACGGCGAACGGCAAGATCGATCGCCATCGGCTTCTCGAGCTGGCTGCCGGCATGACGCTTCGTACACCTTCAGGAGCAGTGTCATGCGGCTGAACACCCGGCGCGATTTCGACGTCATCATCCTCGGCTCGGGCGTCGCCGGGTCGATGCTCGGCGCGATCCTGGCCAGGCAGGGATTCGCGGTTCTGATCCTCGACAGCGGGGTCCATCCGCGGTTTGCCGTGGGTGAGTCCACGATTCCGCAGACCTCACAGCTCATCACGCTGCTGGGCCGCGAGTACGACGTCCCGGAACTCCACTTCCTGGGCCTCGGCTCGCCGCGGCTGCTGCGCGAGCACGTCACACGAAACTGCGGCATCAAGCGTGTCTTCGGCTTCGTCTACCACCGGCCGGGCGTCGAGCACGATCCCAACGAAGCGCACCAGTTCGGCAACGTGTGGCGCGACGAGAATCACTTCTTCCGGCAGGACATCGACGCGTACCTGCTGACGACGGCCATCCGGTATGGCGCGCACGCCGTGCAGGGCATCAGAGTCGAATCCATCGTCGTCGGCGACGATGGGGTCGAAGTCGTGGCGAGCGGAGACCGGTACACGGGCAGGTTCGTCGCCGACGGGACGGGGTACAAGAGCGTCGTCGCCGACCGGTTCCACGTGCGGGAGGAGCCGTGCTCGCTGGTCGCGCGGACACGCAGCATCTTCACCCACATGGTCGACGTGAAGCCGTTCGAGGACGTCGCGCCGTCGAGGATGGCGCACCGCTGGTCGCAGGCGACGCTGCACCACTGCTTCAAGCGCGGCTGGATCTGGGTGATTCCGTTCAACAACTGGGACGGAGCGCCGAACCCGCTCGTCAGCGTCGGCGCGACCGTCGACGAGAGGCTGCATCCGGAGGACCCGTCGGCGTCGCCCGAGGAGGAATTCGCCGGGTTCGTGGAGATGTTTCCGGCCGTGTCGCGACAGTTCGCGACGGCCAGGCTCGCGCGGCCGTGGGTACGCACCCGGCGCCTGCAGTATTTTTCGACCAGGACGACCGGATACCGCTGGGCGCTCCTCTCGCACGCCGCGGGATTCATCGATCCGTTGTTCTCGCGGGGTCTCGTCAACACCGTCGACAGCCTGCGGTCGCTGTCGAAAGCGATCATCGCCGCTCTCCGGGACGATGACTTCTCCGAGTCGCGGTTCGACCGGATCGATCGCGAGCAGAAGCGGAATATCACCTTTGCCGACAAGATCGTCGCCGGCTCGTACATCGCATGGGACGATTTCGAGCTGTGGAACGCATGGCTGCGCCTCTGGGCCGTCGGCGTGCACGATACCGAGTCGCGTTTGGGCAGCGTGATCATGATGGGCGAGCACTCGCCGGTCCGGCCGACGATCGATCCGATCGCCTCCGAGTACGAGGGTCCGCAGTACCGAGCGCTGTTCGAGGAGATGTGGAGCGTCATCACGCGATATGACGCAGGGACCATGACGCTCGACCAGGCGCGAGGCGGGCTCTGGCGCGCGGTGCAGAGCTACGAGTTCTCCATGCCGCTGCCCGACGGCGTGAAGGGCCACGAGTGGGCCATGACGCATCCGCAGTGCCGTGACTTGTATCTGGGAATCGGCGAGCGGCACGAGCGATGGGTGAAGCGCCTGCCGGACGCGCACCTGGCGGAGCACGAGCGTGCAGGCGCCCCTGTTGTCGCGAGGCGGGCACTCAGGTAGGATTCCGGTGCTGTTATGACCAGCCGGCGTCGTTCGACGGAAGAGGGCAAGGCCGCCGGTCGGAACCGCTCCGGGCGGGTCGACGCACAACTCGTCCGGGAGTGGCTCGTAGCCGCGGAAGCAGGCGACCTGTCCACCGTGAAGCGCCTCCTCGCAGCAGAGCCCCGGCTGCTCGATGCGTCGGGCCAGGGGCCGTACTGGAAAGGAAATGTCCGGGCGCTGCATTATGCCGTCCATCGGAACCACCGCAGGGTGGTCGGCTGGCTGCTCGCCCAGGGCGCCTCGGCAGGACCGGTCGACGGCGACGCCGACTGGGCGCCGATTCACTTCGCCGCGGTGGCGGGCCACCGCAACCTGGTCCACCCGCTGATCCAGCACGGCGCGCGGATGGACATCTTCGCGGCCGCCGCGTTGGGCGACGCCAGAGCCGTGCGCCGGCTGCTGGGGGAGGATCCCACCGTTGTGGCAGGCCGCGGGCCCGACGGCGCGACAGCGCTTCATCTCGCCGCGTCGCCGGATGTCGCGAAATTGCTCCTGGCAGCGGGAGCCGATCCTGGCTCGCGAGACACCTTCCACCGAGGAACGCCGATACAGTGGGCGGTCGACAGGCCTCGCGTCGCCGCGGTCCTGGCAGAGGCCACGGGGGCGGTCGTCGACATCCACCTGGCGTGCGCGATGGGCGACCTTCGCCGCGTTCGCGCGCTCGTGGCCAGGAACCCCGAAGCGGTCAACAAGAAGATCGGAAGCAAGCGAAAACCCATCGGCATCAAGGGGGAGACCCCCCTCGGCGTTGCCGCTCGATACGGCCAGCGGAACGCCGTCGGATTCCTCCTCCAGCACGACGCCGTGGCTGCGACCGACCCGTCGCCGCTTCCCGATGCGGTACGGAAGGGCGACCCAATCATCGTGAAGCGGCTCCTCAAGGCCGGCGCCGACCCGAATGCGTTCTGCCCTCATGGGCATGCGGCGCTTCACATGGCGGCCAGCCGTGGCGATGTCGCCATGATCCGCCTTCTCCTCTCCTCGGGCGCGCGGCTCGACCTGAAGGACAAGGAACACGACAGCACCCCGCTCGGCTGGGCGGCGTACCATGAGCACAAGCAGGCGTTCGATTTCCTGAAAGCCCACGGCGGCGTGTAGCGCCCACGCCCCTGATCTCCCCGACACCTTTCACGACCGATATCGCGGCGAGCCCACCGCCGAGTGGCGAAGAACCATTCCGTCGATGCTCCCACGCCGATCGACTGACGACGCAATCATGACTGAGCGCATGTGACGATGAGGAACGGGCCCCGGAGGAGAGAGTCGTCCGCTGCCCTTGCCCGCGAGCTTGTCGCCGCGAAGACGCGCGGCGAGGCCGCCGCGGCGATCGAGCGCTGGCGAGCCGTGCTCTCCGTCTCGGACGGGCCGAACGATCGGCCCACGTCTCCGGCGACGTCCGTCGGCATCTGGCGACCGGCGAGCGTCGACGGCCGTACGTGGTTTGTGCGCGATGCCGCCGCTCCGGACGGCCGGTCGTGGGCCGACGTCGATCGCATTGGACCGAAGCGCGGCCGGCGCGTCGTGCTGCTCGGCGAGTCGTGCGCGCGCGGGTGGCCGCTGGACCCGTTCTTCAACTGCGCGTCAGCGCTCGAGGCCTGTCTGAGGTCCGCGGCAGGACGCGACGCTGTCGAGGTCGTGGACCTCGCCCGGCTGGCCATCGACGCGCCGGCGCTCATCGAGCTGCTGAAGGCATCAACGGCGCTCGAGCCAGACCTTTACGTGATCTTCGCCGGCAACAACTGGATCGTGCACGCGGAACGCGCGGGCCTCCGCCAGATCGCGGGGGCCGTCGAACGGGGTTGGCACGCCGTCGCCGCGTGCTGCAGGCACCTCCTTCGCGCGCAGCTCGCCAACTGGACGACCGAGCTCACGCGCATCGTCGCGACGAGCCGCACGCCAGCGCTCTTCGTGATTCCGGCGGAGAACATCCTGGATTTTCCACTGGCTGCCACGTTGTACAGCCCGCTGCTCGCCTCGGATCGGCAGATCGTGCGCGACGAGCTGCTGGAGCGCATCGGCGCGCTGCAAGCCGAGGGGCGGTTGGCGGAGAGCGAGCCCCTCGCCGCCGAGCTCGTGGCGCTCGAGGACGGCTGCAGTCTCGCCGGCCTCCAGGCGCTCGGGCGCTGTGCGCTGGCGCGCGGGGCGATAGAGGAAGCGACGCGGCTCTTCGAGAACGCGCGCGAACTGCTGACCTCGCTGCCGGTGGCCGGGATGTCGAGCTACGTGACACGCAGCGAGGAACTGCGGGCCGGCCTGGCCGCCGCCGGAGTCCCCATCGTGGACCTGCCACGGGTATTCGCGACACTCGGCGGAGGGGCGCCGCCTGGACGGGAGTGGTTCTACGACGACTGCCACATGACGGCCAGGGGGATCGCCGCGGCGATGGCGGCGGTGGCGGAGGTCGCGCTGCCGATCCTCGGCGTCCCGCCGTGCCCGGACGTGCTCGCCCGGAGGAAGAGTGCGATCGACCCGCGGGCCGAGGCGCAGGCCGACTGCGTGGCCGCGTTGATCAATGCGCACGACGAGCGATTGGTGCAGAGCTACGCGACGAGCGCGTTGGCGAAGTCGCGGCCGATCGGCGAAGTGCTGCGCCATTACCTCGATCTCAGGCTCTCCCGCGTCCCCCGGATGTTCTCCCCGGCCTTTCACCGGCTGCGCGACCTCCAGGGACGATTCCCGGCCTTGCGACACCTGGACACTCACCTGACCGACCAGGTGCGGCCCGTGTACCAGCGGGACGCGATGCAGACGCGCATCCTCGCGGATGCGATCGCCCGGGACTATCCCGAGGCTCCGTCGCACTGCGCGGCGCTGCTGCGGCGCAAGTACGCGGGGCATCGAGAGGCGATCGACGTGCTGGCGCAGGGCAGCCCGGGGGACGTCGAGGTCCTGGGCCAGTTCCCGGTCCAGAAGCCGCGCGCGTATGTCAGGTGCTTCCGCCAGCGCGTTCACTTCCGCCTGGCCGGGAAGGCCTCGTCACGGCGCTGGCGCTTTCAACTGACGACCCGCGGCCACCATCCGGGCTCGATGGGAAAGCCGGCAACCCTGCTCGTCAACGGCGAGATGGCGGCGACGTGGATAGTGTCGGACGCATGGACCACGGTCGACGGGGTGTATGAATCACCAGGCAGGCGTCCCGAGGTTGACGTGCTGACGGTCGTCTGGCCCGACCCCGAGCAGGATCGAGACGAGCGCGTCAGGCACGTCGGGCGCGCCTTCGCGGAAAGCGCGTCGTGGATGGAGCTCATGTCCGACGTGTACACCATCTGGGGCGAAATCCAGGCATTCACCGCGTGCGCACGTGTGGCGGAGGCCGAGAGCAGGCCGCCGGCGCTCGCCGTCGGGTCGTGCCCGTCGTTCTGACACGCGTGCCGATTCAACGGAGTCGCCGATGTGCAGGATCTCGCAATCGGTCGCCTGGTGGTGCTTCGTGCCGCACACGCTCACGCCGGAACAGTTTGTCCGGGCTGTCGCCGATGCCGGCTATTCCGCCATCGACATGGTCCCCCCGGCGTATTGGCCCCTGGTCATCGCCCATGGGCTGACCATCTCCGCCATCGAGGCCCATCATTCGATCGCCGTGGGTCTCAACCGACCGGACGAGCACGCGCGGATCGAGCGCGAGATCCGGGCCGCGCTTGCGTCAGCGGAGCAATGGCACATCCCCAACCTCATCTGCTTCAGCGGCAATCGCAACGGTCAGGACGATGCCGCGGGCATCGAAGCCACGGCGGCGGCGCTGGCGCGAGTGGCGCCGGCGGCGGAGGCGGCCGGCGTGACGCTGATACTCGAGCTCTTGAACAGCAAGGTCGATCATCCCGGCTATCACGCGGATCACACGGGCTTTGGCCTGCAGGTCTGCCGGCGCGTCGCATCCCCGCGCGTGAAGCTGCTGTACGACATCTATCACATGCAGATCATGGAAGGGGACATCATCCGGACACTGCAGCGTGCCCATCCGATTGTCGGCCATTACCATACCGCGGGGAATCCGGGCCGGCACGATCTGGATGAGAGGCAGGAGATCTATTACCCAGCCATCCTGCGAGCGATTGCGGCGACGGGCTACACCGGCTACGTCGCACACGAGTTCGTGCCGGCCGGCGATCCAGTGACGGCGTTGAAGGCGACCTTCGCGTACTGCGCGCCCTATCTCTGAGATTCGCCCGCCGGCTCCTCCGACTGAAATGCCGCGATTGGCAATTCTGGTCCCCTATAGAGATCGAGAGGAGCACTTGAGAATCTTCATGCCGTACATGGAAGAGTTTCTCAAGGGCAAGCACCTGGAGTTCACGATCACCGTCGTCGAACAGGCGGCGGGCAAGCCGTTCAACAAAGCCAAACTGCTGAATACCGGATTCGTCCTGACACGTGACCTCTTCGATTACTTCTGCCTTCACGACATCGACATGCTTCCAGAAACGGACGCGGCTGACTACGGGTGGGCGCATGCCCCGACGCACCTGGCAGCCTGTGTCAGTCAGTATGGGTATCGATTGCCGTATCTGACCTATTTCGGCGGCGTGACGATGTTCAGCGGAGAGGACTTTCAAAGGGTCAACGGTTGCTCGAATGAGTACTGGGGATGGGGGCTCGAAGACCATGACTTGTTTGTCAGGTGTCGATTGTCCGGCCTGGAGCCGTACCGGCGACTGGGCAGGTATGTGTCCTTGTGGCACGAGCCCAATGGCGTCATGGTCGGCAGCCGGGACGTGTCCAAGGAGACGATTGAGAATCGGCGGCGATTGCGTCGATTCGTCAGCGGCGAACTGGATCACCGATGCGATGGGCTCAGTTCATTGCGCTATCGGATCGTGGACCGGAAAACGATCTTCGATCGCCACCATATGATTACGGTCGACATCTAATCAGTCGGCCACGAAGATCTTCGCCACGAAGATCACGACGATCATGGCCACGAAGAACACGAAGATCCCAGCGCGGCGGAGCCGCAACCAAATCGTAGCCAGGGGACAGCTCCGTGTGAAAGACACAGCCGATGAGTGCTCCACGTGCGGTTGCGGCTCCGTCGCGCGCAATGGCGGGTGACGA
>JBOGIW010000263.1:0-2727 GCA_050748045.1 Vicinamibacterales bacterium
GAAAGCGGAAAGCGGAGAGCGGATTGCGGATTGCGGATCTGAACTTCCCGTATCCCGCCGCCGTCCAACGCCCACATGGACACGCTCCTCGGGGACCTTCGCTTCGCCCTTCGCTGGCTGCGCCGCAGCCCGGCGTTCCTTGCCGTGGCGGTCGCCTCGCTCGGCATCGGCATCGCCTTCAACGCGACGCTGTTTGCGGTGGTGGACGCGATCCTGCTGAGGCCGCTTCCCGTGCAGGCGCCCGACCGGCTGGTGGACCTGTACACGAGCGGCAGCGACGGCGATCCGTGGAACACCTCCTCGTACCCCGACTATCGCGACCTTCGCGATCGCAATCACGTGTTCAGCGGCCTGGCCGGACACAGCGCGATGGTTGCCGCCGTCGGCCAGGGCGACCGCTCGCGGCTCGTGCTGGGCGAGGTGGTCACCGGTAACTTCTTCGAGGTGCTCGGCGTCCGCGCCGCCATCGGCCGCATGCTGGCTGCTTCCGACGACCGCGACGCCGCCGAGCGCGTGGTGGTGATCGCGCATCGCTACTGGATGCGGGAGCTCGGCGGGGCAGCCGACGTCGTCGGCCGCACGATCCGCATCGGGAGCCAGCCGTACACGATCGTGGGCGTGGCGCCCGATCGGTTCAACGGCATGGTGCCGCTGCTGGCGGCGGAGATGTGGGTGCCGGTCCGATGGCTCGAGGAGATCGAGCCCGCCGGCATCATCGATGCCGTACCGTCGCCCGGCGCGCGCACGCGCCTCGAACGCCGCGGATACCGGTGGATGTTCTTGAAGGGCCGCCTGAGAGACGGCGCCAGCCTCGATCAGGCGAAGGCGGATCTCGACGTGCTGATGGCGCAGTTGCGCCGGGAGCACGGCACGACGAACAAGGACCGCCGTCTCTCCCTGAAGGCGACGAAGGACGTGCGCCTGCATCCCGCGGCTGACGGCCCGCTGGCGGCGGCCGCGGCCGGGCTCATGATCGCCGTCGGCCTCGTGCTCGCCATCGCGTGCGCGAACGTCGCGAGCATGCTGCTCGCGCGCGCGTCAGCCCGGCAGCGCGAGATGAGCGTACGGCTGGCGATTGGCGCCTCGCGAGGCGACCTCGTCCGCCAGCTCCTCGTGGAGAGCGTGCTCCTTTCGCTGGCGGGCGGCACGGCGGGCACGCTGCTCGCCGCGTGGGCCATCCGCGCCATCGGCCTCCTCGAGCCGCCCTTCGAGCTGCCCCTTTCGCTGGACCTCAGGCTCGACGGCCGCGTGCTCGCGTTCGCCTTTGGCGTGAGCACGCTGGCCGGGCTCATCGCCGGACTGATGCCGGCGCTCAAAGCCTCGAGCCCTTCGATCGCCGGCGACCTGCGCGGCGGCGCCACCGAGGCGATGGCCGCCGGCCGGCGCTGGACGCTGCGGGACGCGCTGGTGATCGGGCAGATGGCGACGACCGTGGTGCTCCTCGTGAGCGGCGCGCTGCTGGCGCGCAGCCTTGCCGCCGCGCGGCACGCCGATGTCGGGTTCGATACGGCGAGTCTGGCCATTGTCGGCATGGATCTCGAGAACGCCGGGTACGGCCGCGAGCAGGGCCCCCCGCTCTACGCGCGCGCGCTCGAGCGCTTGCGCCAGATACCTGGGGTGCGGCAGGCAGCGCTCTCGTCGCGGCTTCCGTTCTCGCTCAACTTCAACATCGAGCAGATCTGGGTGCCGGGCGTGCATCAGCCGGGCGATCGCGGAACGCCCACGCACAATGCGCGCGTATCGGCCGAGTACTTCGAGGCGCTCGGCATTCCCCTCATCGAGGGGAGACTATTCACCGGCGCCGATACGCCGGACTCGCCGCCCGTGATCGTCATCAACGAAACGATGGCCAGGCGCTACTGGCCGAAGGCCAGCGCGGTCGGCCAGCGCGTCAGGCTGCGTGACGACCAGGGGCCGTTCTTCGAAGTGGTGGGCGTCGTCGCCAATCACAAGGTACAGACCGTCGGTGAAGCGGAGAAGCCCTACATGCACTTCGCCTACTCGCAGCAGCCCGGCCTGTACCAGGTGCTCGTCGTACGCGGCCGCGGAGACGGGCAGGCGCTCCTCGCCGCCGTGGAGCGCGAGCTCCTCGCCCTCGAGCGCAATCTCCTCTTCATGGGCAACATGACGATGGACGCGCAGATTGCGGCGACGCTGTACCCGCTGCGCGTCGCCGCGACGCTCGTCGGCGGGGCCGGCACCGTGGCGATGGTGCTCGCGGCCATCGGCCTCTACGGCGTGATCGCGTACTCCGTGGCCCGTCGCACGCGCGAGATCGGCGTCCGGATGGCGCTCGGCGCGGCGCGCTCGAGCGTGCTCGGCCTCGTGATGCGCCAGGGCCTGACGGTCGCCGTCGTGGGGCTCGTCGCCGGGTGCGTCCTCGCCTTCCTCGCGACGCGCGCGCTCTCGGGGATCCTGTACGGCGTCACCGGAGCCGATCCGGTGGCCTGGGGCGGGGCAGCGGCCGTGCTGCTCACCATCGCGGCGCTGGCGAACCTGATCCCCGCGCAGCGCGCCGCCCGCATTCAGCCGACCGTGGCGCTGCGAGTGGAATAGGGTACCCAGCCACGAAGATCACGAAACTACGCAGCCACGAAGGTCACGAAGATCCCAGCGCGGCGGAGCCGCAACCAAATCGTAGCCAGGGGACAGCTCCGTGTGAAAGACACAGCCGATGAGTGCTCCACGTGCGGTTGCGGCTCCGTCGCGCGCAATGGCGGGTGACGA
>JBOGIW010000264.1:0-13534 GCA_050748045.1 Vicinamibacterales bacterium
TGAGTCCGGCGCGTCTGCCAGTTTCACCACTCCGGCATCGGGCGGCGAGACCTTTCAGTATACCTTCCTGCCGGCGCCGGCCCGCCCATACTGTCCGCGACGGCCGCGGCCGAAAACAAAGACGTGACTACCATCGGACCATCGCTGCGCATCACCGGCGACATCACCAGCCAGGAGGACATCACCGTCCACGGCCGGGTGAAAGGCCACATCCACATGCAGGAAGGCGCCCTCCTCGTCGCGCCGAACGGGCACCTCGACGCGGAGGTGCGCGGCGGGCGCATCACGGTACACGGCACGGTCGCCGGCAACGTCGCCGCCGCCGAACGCATCGAGCTCACGCCCACGGCCGACGTCACCGGCACCCTCACCGCCCGCGCCATCGTCCTCCAGGACGGCGCCACGTTCCATGGCCTCGTCGACATGGATCGGCAGGCGACGGCGGGCGGCCGCGCGCGCATGACGACCGCCTCAGCTCCCGTCCAGCACGCCACACAGGCTCGCTGACGCGGTAGAACGACAACTGCCTTCCGTCGTTCCGCGTCCCGCCATCGGGCCACGCCACACCGGCACGCTGACACGGCAGAGCTGCACGAAGCGTCGAGCCGATCGTATACTCGCTCGACGCGTTCCTCCCGCACCGTCATGACCAGCATCGGACCGTCGATCGCCGTCCAAGGCGAGCTGAGCTGCACCGAAAGCCTGCGGGTGGACGGTCACGTGCGCGGCCACATCGTGCTGCGCGACGCGGAGCTGACGATCGGCCAGGGCGCGCGCGTGGATGGCGACGTCCGCGCCCTGCGCGTGCTCATTCTCGGCACGGTCAACGGCAACGTCACCGCGGCCGAACGCATCGAGCTCGGCGTTTCCGCCAACGTCATGGGCGGCCTCACCGCCAACAGGGTCGTCATCGCCGACGGCGCGCGCTTCACCGGGCGTATCGACATGGACCGCCGCACCATCGCCGTAAAAATCGCGCAGTACCGGGCCGACCAGGCCGTCGTGGGCGCTCGATGACGATCCACCCGGCTCCCGCACTCCTGTGTGCCTGCATCGTCGCCGCCATCATGGTCCCCGACGCGATGCAGCGCGCCGGCACGGACCTCGACGCGCGCGTCGACGCGCTCCTGAAACGCCGCGAAGGCACGTGGCGGGACATGAACGTCCCGGTGGCCGACGGGCGCACGCTGCACCGGCTGATCGTCGAGAACAAGTACACCCGCGCGCTCGAGATCGGCACGTCCACGGGCCATTCGGGGATCTGGATCGCCTGGGCGCTCGCGAAAACAGGCGGCAGGCTCACGACACTCGAGATCGATCCCGGCCGCCACCGCGAGGCGCTCGCCACCTTCAAGGAAGCCGGACTCTCCGAGTACATCGACGCGCGACTCGGCGACGCGCACGAGATCGTGCCACGGCTCGAAGGACCGTTCGACTTCGTCTTCTCCGACGCCGACAAGGAGTGGTACGCGAACTACCTGGCGGCGGTCTGGCCGAAGCTGGTCCCGGGCGGCATGTTCACCGCCCACAACGTGACGATGCGCGGCGGGGGGATCAGCGAGTTCCTGGACGCGCTCAACCGCCTGCCCGACGGCGAGACGACGATCGACCGCGGCAGCCGGGCCGGGCTGTCGATCACCCGCAAGGCGCGCGCGAAGTAGCGTTCACGACGCCCGCTGCACGGCGCAGGACGATCGCGGATCGCCGACTGCGGATCGCGGACTGCGGACTACGGATTGCGGATCGCGGAGTGCGGAGTGCGGACCGCGGATCGCGGAGAGCGGAACGCGGAGTGCGGATCGCGGAGTGCGGATCGCGGAGTGCGGATCGCGGAGTGCGGATCGCGGATCGCGGAGTGCGGACAGCGGAGTGAGGACCGCGGATCGCGGAGAGCGGATCGCGGATCAGATTGCGGATCGCGGATGTCCGGAGCACCGTTATGAAACACCTGGCGATCATCGCGCTTGCGCCGGTCGTCTTCGGCTGCGGCAACAGCTCGGATTCGGGCGGCATCACCATAGGGCCTACGGGCGGTCCGACCGCGACGGTCAGGATCGTCTATCGCGCGAGCACGATGCGGCGAATGGACCTCCCGGCGGGCGCGTCCCTGTGCATCGCCGGCGTCGGGCCGACGCACATCCATCCGAGCTGGCGACAGTGGCTGGCGATCCCGTTCCAGCCCGCCACCCTCGACCGCTGGGAACTCACATTCAACGACGTGCCGACGACCGGCCGCCAGGCGATCCGCGTGTCCGACGGCAACGCGTGTGACTTGAACCCAACGGGCGCCGTCACGAACAACGTCTTCGCCAACGACGTGCTGCTCACCGAAGTCGTCACCACGCCCGGATCCGGCCCGGAGCCGGGACTCAGTTTCGCGGTGGATTCCTCGGGACGAGTCACTCCGTAGGTACCCGCTCTCCACGCTCCGCGATCCGCGGTCCGCATTCCCATTTCCGCGCTCCGCATTCCCGCTCGGCCGGAGAGCCGCGTGCGGATCGCGGAGTACGGACCGCGGATGGCGGATCGCGGATGGCGGACAGCGGAGTGCGGACAGCGAGTGCGGACCGCGGAGAGCGGACCGCGGAGAGCGGACCGCGGAGAGCGGACCGCGGGTCATTCCGTCCGTAGCGCGTCCACGGGGTTGAGCGACGCCGCCCGGTGCGCAGGCCACCAGCTCGCGGCCAGGGAGAGCCCGGCGAAGAGCGCCGCGCCGCTGCCGAACGCGACGGCATCGAGCGGGGCCACGCCGTACAGCAGGCCGACCAGCAGCCGGGTCGCAGCCGCCGCCAGCAACAGCCCGATGATGGCGCCCGTCGCCGACATGCGGATGGCCTGCCCGATGACGAGGCGCAGCACGTCCGGACGCGCGGCGCCGAGCGCGACACGCACCCCAATCTCCCGCGTGCGCTGCGTCACGTTGTACGCGGTGATGCCGTAGACGCCGATCGTCGCCAGCACGAGACCCACCAGGCCGAACGCGCCCGCGGTACCGCCGGCCAGACGATGCGGCAGCAGACCGATCGCCGTCGTCTCGGCCAGCGTGGCGCTGTGGACGATCGGCAGGTTGGGATCGATCTGCCGCACGACCTCGCGCACCTCAGAGGCGACCCGGCGGCCACCCTCGGTCTTCACCAGCAGTGTGACGCTCGCCCAGTCATGCTGCGCCAGCGGAACGTAGATGTACGCGCGCGGCTCCTCGCCAAGCCAACGGTACTTCCCGTCGCGGGCGACGCCCACGATCTGCACGATCCGCTTCGTATCCCCGTGATGCTCGAGCGTCTTGCCTACGGGGTCTTCGCCGGGCCAGGCCCGCCGCGCGAAGGTCTCGTTGACGATGGCGACGGCGGGCGAGGTCGCCCGATCCGCGCCGGTGAATCCGCGCCCGCGGACGAGCGGGGTCCGCATGGCGTGAAAGAAGCGCGGCGTCACGATGTTCCAGTCGGGCCGGATGCGATCGGGCGCGTCGACGGACTGTCCGGGACGCGTCAGCGGCCCGAGCGCGAGGCCGCTGCCGATCAGTGGGATATTCGCGGCAAGTGCCGCCGCCTGCACCGCGGGGAGCTGCTCGACACGCGCCAGGATCTGCTCCTGCACGCGGCCGCCCGTGTCGGGCTCGTAACCCGCGAGCCGGAAATCCAGGCCGGCCACGTCAACATCGGTCACGTCGAAGCCCGGATCGATCGTACCGGCACGCATCAGCGAGCGCGCGAAGAGCAATCCCACCACGACCAGCAGCACCGACATCGCCACCTGCGCCACGACGAATGCCTGGCGAAGCCGCAGCCGCCGCGGTCCCGTGACCCATCCATCGCTTTTCATCGCAGTCGTCAAGTCGGTGTTCGCCGCCTGCCATGCGGGCACGAGGCCGAACACCACGCCGGTACCGACCGCCAGTGCCACGGAGAACGCGACGACACGCCAGTCGAGACGAAGGTCGAGCGCCACGAGGACCGGCAGTGCCGGCAGCAGCGCGCGGAGGCCGCGGATCATCCAGACCGCCAGCAGGACGCCACCGGCCCCGCCGGCGATCGCCAGCAGCAGGCTCTCGGTCACGAGCTGGCCGACGATCCGGGCCTTCCCTGCGCCGACGGCGAGGCGGACGGCGATCTCGCGCGCGCGTGCGAGCGAGCGCGCCAGCAGCATGCCCGCCACGTTGGTGCAGGCGATGGCGAGCACCAGGCCGACGAGCGCGAACAGCAGGCCGACGAATGCGGTCACGGAGGTCCGCATGCTGCCCGGCAGACGATGCGAGAGCACGAGCGCCACGCCTCGTGCCTGGTTCTCCTTCGGGTGCTCGCGCTCGAGATCGCGCGCGATGGTCGTCATCTGCGCGTGCGCCTCATCGAGCGTGACGCCAGGCTCGAGCCGGCCCGCCGCCACCATCCAGACGGCTGCGCGGTTCTGCAGCATCTCAGGTCCCCTGCCGGCAGTTTCCGGGTAGACCGACAGCGGAATCCAGAGATCGCTCTCCACGAACGTGTTGCCGGTGAAGCCCGCAGCCGTGACCCCGACGACGGTGAAGGGCCGCCCGTTGATGTGAATGGTCCGGCCCAGGATGTCGCGGGCGCCGTCGAACCGGTGCCGCCAGAGGCGATGGCTGAGCACCGCCACCTGCCGGCCCGCGCCGGCGCGATCCTCTTTTTCGAGAAAGCCTCGGCCAAGCGCCATCGGGACACCGAGGACCTCAAAGTAGTTGCCCGAGACCGGCGCCCCGAACACGCGCTCGGCGCCGTCGCGCGCGCCCAGTCCCATCGGCTCGGCGCTGAAACGATAGCCGGCAAGGCCGGAGAACACGGTATTGCGGTCGCGGTAGTCGGCGAAGTTCGGATACGACATGTTGTCGAAGCCCTCGCCGCGGGTCGTGCGGCCCACGTCCACGAGACGTCCCGGGTCGCGGATGCCCGGCCGCTCCCGCAGGAGAAGCGCATCGGCAAGGCTGAAGATGGCGGCGTTGGCCCCGATGCCGATGGTCAGCGACAGGATCGCGGTCGACGTGAAGACCGGCGTCCGTCGGAGCGCACGAATGGCGTAAACGGCGTCCTGGCGAAGGGTCATGCCCGCTCCTGACGAAGGGAAAGTACTTCGAGTTCAATGAGTGTCTCCATTTGTCACCCGCATTTTCTTGAACTGATAGGCATGCAGATTGCTCTACGGATAGCCATGATCCCGCTCGCGGCCGCCTGGGTGACTCCGGACGTCGATCTCGAGTACGACGTGACACAGACAGAGCTTGGCTGGATGCTCGTGTTGCGCGACGGACCGGTCACATTGACGCAGGTTTTCGACTCGGCGCCCGCGGCGGAAGCGGAAGCCCAGGCCATTGCCCTGTTCCTGATGCCGGTGGAGTCGCGCCCCCACTGACGCGCACCGCCTCTTAGGCGATCGGCCATTAGTGGCCGATTTCCCTTCACTCCGGGATATAAATTTTACCCGCCAGCGGAAGTCTGCCTCGACGAGTCCGAATGCGTCGCTTCGACGAAGCAGATTTTTGTCGCGCTCGACGGCGACCAATCGGGGTCAGAGTAACGATACGAGTCGACTCAACCCCTTGATACGAATCGCATCGCCACTCTGACCCCGGTCTGACCCCGTTGATGACGTGACGGTGCCGCCGCGCTCGTTGCTCACGAACACCAGCGCCGCACGATGAGCGCGTCGAGCATCGCGTGGCGCGCCTCGTCGCCGCGGCGCACGGCGATCCACATGTCGAAGACGAACGGGGAATCCCCGTTGCTGCGCCACCATGTGTACTCGACCCTCGTACCGAGATCGTACCGAGATTGCCTGCGACCAGCTTCGCGAGGCGATTTTCGAACCCCTCGTGCCTCGCATTCGTGAAGGGGAGGTTGGTCGGGTCGGCGCACACAGGCTCCGCAGTTCCGGCGGCGGCACGCCCCGCGCGATCCGCGCGTCCACACAGAACACGAACGATGCACGCGGGTGCGATCCTCATGGCAGGCCGAAGACATGGAGCCTGTCGCCGGCCGTCGTGTCCTGCGGCAGATCGGGTCATCGCGCTGGCGAAACCGAGGCGGGGTCAGGCGCGCGCTTGAAGGCCGTGCGCGTCTTGCATAGGCACTCCACGTGCGCGCCCACTGGTCCTGCGGATACGGCTCGGCTGACATGGGCACACGACGTGCAGACTCACGAGCGTGCGGATGCGGTGCGTGCACCCGTCCAGCCGGAGAGATGAGAGAGAAGCGAGGAGGACATCGATGACACGGGTGAAACTGATCGGGGCCGCGTGCTGTACAGCCATGCTGACTGCGCTGACGTTGAGTGTGGCGGCTCAGGACTTCAATACGAGCGAGCGTACCTTCCTCACGTTCAGCGGCACCGTCGAGCTCCCGGGCGTGACGCTGCAGCCCGGCACGTACCTGTTCAGGCTGGCGGACTCGCAGTCGAACCGCCACATCGTGCAGGTGTTCAGCCAGGACGAGAAGCAGATCCACGCCACCATTCTGGCCGTTCCCGCCGAGCGGCTCGAGGTGACGGGTGAGAACGTGGTGACGTTCCGCGAAAGCGCCGAGGGTGCCACGCCGGCCGTGCAGTTCTGGTACTACCCCGGCGACCGGATCGGCCATGAGTTCGTCTATCCGAAGGACCAGGCGACGAGAATCGCCCAGCGCACCGGCCAGAACGTCCTCTCGACTGAGGGCGAGGCCAGCGCCGGATCGACGGTGAGCTCAACGGGGCCGGACGGGCGGACCACCGAGTGGGCGCGCGAGGGCACGCCGGCGCCGGCCGCCGAGACGCAGCCGGGGGCGGTGCAGGGGACGACGGGCGTCTCCGAGATGCCGCGGACGGCTCCAACGCCGGAGCAGCCGGAAGAGACTGTCGCAAGGGAGACGCCTCCGGCCGAACCGGCCGCGCCAGCGACGGGGTCGATGAGCCAGACACCGACGACTGGCACGACGGGCCAGGCCGACACGAGGGCCGGAGAGCTGCCACGCACTGCGAGCCCGCTCGCGCTCGTGGGTCTCGTCGGGCTACTCTCACTCGGAGGCGCCCTGGCGCTCCGCCGGGCCGGCCGGTAGTCCCGGACCGTTCGGAGCGCCCCGGCACGTTCCGTCCGACACGTTCGGATCGCCATACGGTTGCGTTGGCGATCCGAACGCCCGTGGAGCCGCGAATGCACAGAGTCCTTTCAGAAGCGCTGTTCCTTTCGGTTCTCGTGTGTACCGCTCGTCCTTCTGCGCAGGATCCGGCCAACCCGGTTTTCACATCCCAGGCGGACCTCGTCCAGCTCCACGTCAACGTCTTCGACGGCAACTCCGATGCGGTGCCGGAGTTGACCAGGGACAACTTCCTCGTGTTCGAGGATGGCCGCCACCAGGAGATCACGTTCTTCAGCAGCGAGGACGTCCCCGTCGCGGCCGGGCTCGTGATGGACAACAGCAGCAGCATGATCGCGAAGGGGCGGCTCGTCGTCTCCGGCGCGATGGCGTTTGCCGACTCGAGCCATCCGGAAGACGAGCTGTTCACGGTGCACTTCAACGAGCACGTGCGGTTCGGCCTGCCTGGCGCGCTGGCGTTCACCTCGAGCCGACCCCTGCTGCGAGGCGCCGTGTCGAGCGTCCGTCCAGGCGGCACGACCGCGCTCCACGACGCCGTCATCACGGCGCTCGAGCACGTGGAGACGGCCGGCCACCAGAAGCACGTGATCATCGTGCTGAGCGATGGCGACGACAACGCGAGCACGCACGGGCGCGACGAGATGTACGCGCGGGCCCGGCGCAGCGACGCCATCATCTATACCGTGGCGGTCAACGACCCGCGCACGGGCGGAGATGGCGATCCGGGCGTCCTTCGGCGGCTGGCGGGGATCGGCGGCGGCATGGCCTACTTGCCGAAATCCGATCAGGCGACGGTCGCCGCCTTCACGGAGATTGCCGAGAACATCCGGCGCGGCTACAGCATCGGGTACGTCCCCACCAACACGGCGCGGGACGGCGGATGGCGGACCGTGAAGGTGATGGTGCGTGCGCCAGGCAAGAGACTGTCCGCTCGCTGTCGTGATGGCTATACGGCGCCCGGATCGCCCGGCACCTGGTGACGCGTGGGGGCCGTTGCCCCCGCACGCCGCACCGGCGGCGCGCCGCCGGCCCCTGAGGCGGTGGCTGGAGCGCGTGCTGCTCGTGCTCGGCATCGTGTGCCTTGGCTACTATGCGTACGTGTCGGCGGAGACAGTCCTTTACCAGACCTACGAGAACCGCGAGCTCGACGCGATTCTCGCCTCCCGCGTCACGACCCACGCACCGCCGGCCGCCGGCGCGGCACGGCCTCGCGCGACGGCGAGCGGCGCCACCGTCGGCCGCATCGAGATCCCGCGCCTCCGGGTCTCAGCCATCATCAAGGCTGGCACCGACGCGCGCACGCTTCAGCTCGCCGTCGGTCACATTCCGGGCACCGCGTTTCCGGGCGAGGGCGGGAACGTGGGGCTCGCCGGTCACCGCGACACCTTCTTCCGCCGGCTCCGCGACATTCGCCCCGACGACGAAATCCGCGTGGCGATGCCCGATCGCACCTTCCGGTATCGCGTCGAGCGGACCAACGTCGTGGAGCCGCGGGACGTGTGGGTGCTGGATCCGACGGCGTATCCGGCGCTGACGCTGGTGACGTGCTATCCCTTCACGTACGTGGGTTCCGCGCCGCAGCGCTTCATCGTCCGCGCGCTGCTCGATTCGGACTTCTGACACCCGCGCACGCCCCGCCGAGGGGGGATTCGCAGACCGCGGATGGCGGCTTGACGGGTCGGCAAGCCGCGGAGAACGGACCACGGACCGCGGATAGCGGATAGCGGACCGCCAAGCTCATCTCTAAGATCCGCTGCGGCAACGACTTAACTTTTGATACGGAATTAAATACAATGTGCCTCCGCAGACCGGAGCGCGATGATCGTCGGCGTCCATAATCCGAAAGGTGGTGTCGGAAAAACGACGACCGCCGTCAACATCGCTGCCGTGATCGCCGCCCTGGGGCGGCGAGTGTTGCTGGTGGATCTCGAGCCGTACGCGGGCTCGTCGATCTCGCTCGGGATCGCGCCCGCCGATCTGCGGCCGTCGATCGCGGACGTGCTCGCCGGGCATTTGCAGGCGCAGCAGGCCGTGCGCGCCGTCGCCGCCGTGCCGAACCTGTCGCTGCTGACGGGATCGCCTGCGCTGACGCGCATCGACCAGACGCTCGCGCAGTTCCGTCAGCCCGAGCGGTGCCTGGCCGAGATCGTCAGGCCGCTGAATGCCGCGTTCGACGTGGTGGTCGTCGACGCGCCGAACGGCTTCACGCTGCTGGCGCAGAGCGTGCCGTACGCGGCGCAGCACCTGGTCGTGCCGGTCACGCCCTTCTACCTGCCGCTCGAGGGACTTGCACAGTATTTGCGCTGGTACCAGGCGCTTCGCACGCGCCGGAAAGGGCTCGCGACGCTGGCGGGCATCCTGCTGACGCAGGTGGACTACCGCGTGCCGGCCACGCGCGAGATCGTCGAGATCATCCGTCTTCACAACCGCGACGGGGTTTTCACGACCGAAGTGCCGCGCGACTCGCGCGCGATCGAGGCGCCGTCGCACGGCCTGCCGCTCGTGCTGTATGCGCCGCGCAGCCCGGCGTCCGACGCGTATCGCCGCGCGACCTCCGAGATCCTGCAGCGTCTCACGCGGCGGGCACGCTGAATCCGTCTTGAACGCGCGTACACGATGCTTTACTATCGACGCGCGTCCGCGCGTGTGCAGCAATCTAGATTAAATACGGAACAATTGAAGTATTCACACTGAATGTGCTCTGCGGGCCGGTGGCGCCGCGAGACAGGCGGGTTATCGATGGCATCCCGACCCACAGGTAGGACGAGACGGCTCGGAAAATCCGGCGAGGAGATTTTCAGCGGGCCGGGAGGCGACCTGTCGCCAGCCCCCGCCAAGCGACGCGGGCGCCGGCCCTCGCACACGGAGCACTGGACGAAAGTCACGGTCGTGCTCTTCGACCGGCAGATCGTCTTCCTCGACCGCCTCAACGCCGACATCCGGTCGGCCAGCGGCGTCGCCATCAGCCGCGCGCATGTGATCCGCGCGCTCATCGACGCGCTCAGCGAGTCCGATCTCGACCTCACCGGCACCCGATCCGAAGCCGACCTCAAGGCGACCCTCACCGCGCGCCTCGGCCGCTATCGCGTCTGAGACCGGCATTCTGGATTCCGAGTCGCGATTCTGACTGCTATTCTCAATTCCGAATTTTGACTCCGACTTTCCAGTCCGAATTCGAATCCCGTTCCGAATTCGAATCCCGAATCCATCGTGAGAATCGCGAATCGGAATCGAGAATGGAGCGCTCTCCTCTTCTGCGCGACGTCGCCGGCGGCGTCACGACCTTCTTCACGATGGCGTACATCGTCATCGTCAATCCGGCCATCCTCGCCTCGCCCGGAACCGGCATGCCCTTCTCCGGGGTGCTCACCGCCACGGTGCTCGTCGCCTCGTCGATGACGCTGCTGATGGGACTGTACGCGCGCCTGCCGTTCGCGGTCGCGCCGGGCATGGGGCTCAACGCGTTCTTCACCTACACGATCGTGCTGCAGCAGCAGGTGCCCTGGCCGGTGGCGCTCGGGATGGTCTTCTGGGCCGGCGTGCTGTTTCTGATCGTGTCGGTGACGCCGCTGCGCGAGCGGATCGCCACGTCGATCCCGGAGGGGCTGCGCATCGCCGCGGCCGGCGGGATCGGGCTGCTCCTCACGTTCATCGGGCTGCGCAATGCCGGCCTCGTCGAGGGCGACCCGATCACGCTCGTGCGCCTCGGGACGATCGACCATCGCGCCGGGTTCCTGCTCGCCGGCGTCCTCGTCGGGGTCGCGCTCATGCGGCGCCAGAACCCGCTGGCCTTCCTGGCGTCGATCTTCGTCGTGACGCTCACCGCCTGGAGCAGCGGCCTCGCGGGGTGGCCCGAGCGCCTGGTGAGTCCGCCGGACTTCTCGTCGGTCCTCCTGGCGCTCGACCCGATTGGCGCGCTGAAGCTGGCGCTCCTGCCGGCCATTGTCTCGATCCTGTTCACGGACCTCTTCGACTCGCTGGCCACCTTCATCGGCGTGTCGCGCGCCGCGGGCCTGACGGAACCCGACGGCACGCCGCTCAACCTGCGGCGCGGCCTCATCGTCGATGCCGTCGCCACGCTCGGGTCGGGCATCGCGGGCTCGTCGCCGGGCACGGCGTACGTGGAGAGCATCGCGGGCATCCGCATGGGCGCGCGTTCGGGACTCGCCTCGGTGGTCACGGGCCTCTGCTTCGTGCCCTGCTTCTTCGTGGCGCCGCTGGCCGCCGCGGTCCCCGCCTACGCGACGGCGGCCGTACTCGTCCTCGTCGGCGCGGCCATGTTCCAGACCGTCTCGTCCATCGACTTCTCCCGGGTGGAGGACGCGTTGCCGGCGTTCGTCACGCTCGTGCTCATTCCCCTGACCTTCTCCATCACGCAAGGCATTCTCTGGGGGTTCGTGCTGCACGCGCTCCTCTACACCGTCTGCGGGCGCGCGAAGGACGTGACGCCGGCGCTGTGGCTGCTCGCGGCGCTCTCGGCCGGGCTGCTGTGGGTGCATTAGGTGCGTCAAGCGGCATATCGCCACCAGGAACACGACGATCATGAGCCCACGAAGATCACGATGATCATCAAGCCACGAAGATCACGATGATCGCGAAGATGCAACGCCGTTCGACGGGCCGCCACAGGCGGTCTGCGCGGGAAGGCGCTTCGTGACACTAAGACACTAACCCGTCGCTCTTTGTTTTTTTGACACATAGTCATGCGGCTAGTTGCTCGAGCGTCGCTGCCCGGCATCGTAGGGCAGTGGTCATGATCTGATGTCCTTTGGGGGTCACACGATAGATGCGTGTGCGTGTGACCTTCGCAATGAGGCCGTGTGCGCGATACAGCCGGAGCAGTCGCGAGACGCGGCCGGTCAGGCGCTGGCGGGCGCGGAGGTCGGCGGGTTCCGCGGAGGTCAGGACGCACCGCAGGTTGGCAGCGTGAATGCCGGCCAGGAGGGCGCGCCCATCGAGCAGCCGGGCGAAGCAGGCACTATCGTCGGGAGCGATGGGGCGCAGGGGGCGAAACGGCCGGCCGTTGACGCACCGCCGTTGGCTCACGGGATCGAGGACGTGATGGATCGGCGTCGGCAACTCGACCACGCTGAGCGCGTCGAGATAGCGCGCATTCGTCGCCTGCGAGAGGGCCACTCGCCGCGGGATGTCGGCGATCCCTTTGCGGAGCGGCACCCAGTGCCGCGCCTGGCCGGGCGCGGTCACCCGATATACCTTGAAGCGGCGCGGTTGGTTCAGCGTCGTTTCGACGCGCAGGACCTGCCCGTGTTTGTCGTACATCTTCACCGAATTTTCCGCGACCCAATGTTTGACCCGAACCCCCTCGACGCGGCGTTGCACGCGGGTGATCACCTCGGCCGTGCGGGCCGGCGCCGGCCGGCCCAAGAAGCGCAACACGTCAGGGGTCCGGAAGGCGTGAAACGCGTGCGTCACGAGCGCGGGATAGACGGCCTGCAGGCTGGCGCGGTCACGAAACAGCACGTCGGTCGCGTATTCACTTTCCTCCAAACTCCAGTAGTACGGCCGCAGCTGATGCCCGCGGAGCAACGGATTCACACGCGTGGCGAAGACGCGGAGCACGCGCGCCCACGGCCGCGTCTCGAGCTGGCGGAGCATCCGCTGCGCAAGGCCGAGATCCGCGACGTCGAACACGCAGTTGTCGACCTGGGTGAAAGGGCTGTCGCAGCGGCGCAACTGTTGCGCCAGCCACGCGCGCCCATTGACACAGATCTGGATCGTGAACGGCAGCCATGTCTGCAGGCGCACATGCAGCAACCCGAAGTCGTGGTCCCAGTAATAGAAGTAGAGATGCGCGCACCGGCGCTCGCTGGAGACCAACTCCAAGCGCTTGGTCTGCCGGTTCCCGCGCACCCGAACCGACCGACATCCTTCGACGCATTCGAAGATGGCGATCAGCCCCTCGCGGATGCCGTCGCGCGCCAGAATCTCCCGGGCGCGATCCTCTTTCCGAATCTTCCACGACGCGAGGTACTCGAACGGCCGACCCTGCTCGTCCGCCAGCGCGCGGGCATGCGCCGTCAGTTGCTTCGAGACACGGTCGGCGAAGGTCCCGAAGTCCTTCAGCAGCACGTGACGCTGGTTCAGCCAGATCGCCAGCCCCTTCACGTTGCTTATCGACCGCAAGGTCCCGCGAAAGCGCATGCGATCAAACCCTGTCAAGATCCCGGCGATGCGGTCCTGGTGCCGCGTCACGAAACGCTCCATGGCCCGTCCTCCGCTCGATGCGTTGTGGCAAACACATCATGCCGGAAACTGGCGTGGAGCGTTTCTTCTCGCGAGGCCGCACCGACCGACGTCGTCACCCGCCATTGCGCGCGACGGAGCCGCAACCGCACGTGGAGCACTCATCGGCTGTGTCTTTCACACGGAGCTGTCCCCTGGCTACGATTTGGTTGCGGCTCCGCCGCGCTGGGACCTTCGTGATCTTCGTGGCT
>JBOGIW010000265.1:0-4413 GCA_050748045.1 Vicinamibacterales bacterium
TCGACCTGGCTCGGATCCGCCTTCGTCCGTCCGAGTGATGGTGCCAGGGTGATCTCGAGGGCGATGTCCTCGCCGATGACGCGGCTCAGCATCTTCTCGAGGTCGCCGACAACCTGGTTCAGATCCAGGACGAGAGGCACGACGGTCTGTTTTCGACTGAACGCGAGGAGCTGGCTCGTCAGCCGGCTGGCCCGCTCGCCGGCGTTCTTGATCTCCTCGATGTCCCCGACCACGTCGGCCTGATCGGACACGCGTTCGAGCAGCAGCTCGCTGTAGCCGATGATCGCCGTCAAGAGGTTGTTGAAGTCGTGCGCGATGCCGCCGGCCAGTCGTCCAATGGCCTCCATTTTCTGCGCCTGGCGAAGCTGCTCCTCCAGGTGCTTCCGATTCGAGACGTCCAGGCCGATCCCCGCGGCTTTCGTGGGCCGTCCGTCGGCGCTGCCGAGCGTCCGGCCGATGCCCGCGATCCAATGCACAGAACCATCCGGCCATGCCACGCGGTATTCGAGATGAGCATCGCTCCCGTCGCGATCGGCTGGGATGATCGCGTCCCGCACGCGCCGGCGATCGTCGCGCTCGATGAGGTCGATGAACGCGTCGAACGTGCCGTTGAATGCCCCGGCCGGCAGCCCGTGCAGCTGCTCCATCGTCGCGGACCACTTGGTGGCGCCAGTAGCCAGATCGGTTTCCCAGGTTCCGACGCCCGCCGCCTCCAGGGAGAATTGCGCCCGCTCCCGGGTCTCCGACAGGGTCTGCTCGACGGCTTGCTGCTCGCGCCGTCCCGCCACCTCCCGCAGCTCTCGTTCAATCGCGGGGCCCAGCCTGGAGAGTTGCCCCTTCGACATGAAATCATCCGCGCCGTGCCTCATGGCCTCGACGGCGGTCTCCTCGCTCACCGTCCCGGAGACAACGATGAACGGCACGTCGATGCTGGTCTCCTGCAACACCGACAGGGCCGCGAGGGCGCCGAACTGCGGCATCGAGAAATCCGAGAGGATGACGTCCCAGCGCTCGTGCAGGAGCGCGTCCCGCATGCCGTCGGCGGTCTGGACGTGGCGATGGATCGCGTCGAACCCTGCGCGCCCCAGTTCTCGATACAGCAACTCCACATCGTCATCGGAGTCCTCGACGATCAGGACGCGCAGCGGTCGATTCACCGTATCCCTCCGGGACCTAATGGTGACGCCTCGTTTCAGCCGGCTCCCGTACGGGCCCGAGCGACGGACACGCGCGGGCGGGGCATTCGAGTCGCGCCGAGCCCCGGCTCCGTGCAGACGTGTGAAGGACTTCGGCTGTCAGCCGGCCCTTGACCGCGGCCGGCAGGGCTGCACTCACCAGCACGTGCCGGAGCGGGTGGGAGGCAGCCACCGCATGGCAAGTCATCATGGCAGTCGATGGTCCGGTACCGAACGGTGTATCGGCCGACGAGGGCCTGAACCGTAGGGCGGCGCCGGTTCATTCCCTGCATCGAGCGCGTTCCGATGCCCTTCCGCGGGGCACACCGATCCCAGGAACCTGTGTTCAGGTCCGGTGCTCCAGGCGCGTGATGCCGGATGTCAACCTTCCGGCGCGGTTACACGGCCTCGATCGCCTGTCCAATCTCTTCGGGCTGTGGCTGGTGGAGGCGACGAAGGAAGGCGTAGTTGGTGGGAAGGCTGGCCAGCAGGTTTGCCTGCTTTCGCTTCACGTCGGCGAACGCCGCCTCCGCCGCGTTCAAGGATCGAGCGCGGTAGCCGAGGGTAGGCAGGGGCCGTTCAGGCACGAGGCCCATACCGGCCAGGATGCAGTAGTAGCTGCTGTTCGTCCAGAAATTGCGGAACTCGGTCTCGAAGTTGCTGTAGTAGGCGTTCTCGTCGGCGACGGGCATGTTGACCGTCAGGCCGGCCTTGTAGGTCTCGAGCTTTCCGAGGATGTTCGGCGACAGCGTGAGATCGTGCTTGTTCGCCAGCCAGAACGCGGTGTCGTCGCGCGACGACGTGAGGTAGTGCGCCTGGATGAAGTCCCGGGTGTCATCGAACATGAACTCGATCTCGCGGTTGAAGTGGTCGACGAGCGCCGGGCTGAAGCTCCTGTCGGGGAAGTGCTTGGCCAACTGGTAGATCGCCGCGTAGATGAAGTAGATCCCGGACGACTCGAGCGGCTCGACGAAGCAGGAGGCGAGCCCGATGGACACGCAATTCCCGACCCAGGCGCGGCGGTTGCGGCCCACGCGGAAGCGGATGCGGTTGAGCGGCGTCGTGTCGGGGTCCACGTTCCAGAGGTCCGCGAATTCCCGCACCGCCTCGTCTTCGTCGCAGAATCGGCTCGAATACACGTACCCGGTGCCGAAGCGGCCGAGCATCGGGATCTTCCACGTCCAGCCGTGCTTCATTCCGATTGCCGACGTGTACGGCTCGATGCCGTGCCGTTCGTCGCCATGCGGGATCTGCGTCGCGACGGCGCTGTCGCAGAGCAGATGGCCGCTCATGTCGATGAACGGCTCGTTCATCGCCTTGTTGATCAGCAGGCCGCGGAATCCGCTGCAGTCGATGAACAGATCGCCGCGAATGACGCGCTGTCCGGCGGTGTGCAGGGCGCCGATGAAGCCCCGCTCGTCGAGCTCGACGCGCTCCAGCGTGTCGAGGATGTGACGGACGCCCCAGCCGGTGGCCACCCGCGAGAGGTACGCGGCCACGAGCGCGGCATCGAAATGCCACGCGTACCACGTGGCGCGCCGGCCGTCGCGCGTGCGCGGTGCCAGCTTGGCATCCATGATCGGCGGCTCCCGGTAGCACGCGTAGTCCACCGGCTCGCCGTCGCCGAGCTGCCGCCGATGCACCCAGTAGTGCGACAGCGGGATGTTGTCCACGTTCGGGATCAGCCCGAACGAATGGTAGAAGTGACTCACGCCGGCGCCGGCGTCGCGCTTGCGCCAGTTGACGAACTTCACCGCCATCTTGAATGCGCCGTTGCACTCGCGCATCCAGTCGTCCTCGGCCAGGCCGAGCCGGTCGAAGAACACGCGCTGCAGGTTGGGCACGGTGGCTTCGCCGACGCCGATACGCGGGATCGCGGGCGCTTCGAGCACAGTGATGGCGACGCTGCCCTCCAGCACCTTCTGCAGGTAGGCGGCGGCCATCCACCCGGCGGTTCCTCCGCCGACGATCACGACGTCACGAATGCGATTGTCCATAACGGAGCTCTCCATGAGAGGTCTCGGGCCGTGGCCGGCAACCGGGACGCGCGAGGCATCTCGCCGGGGTCGGTGCGGAATCATCCACCGAGGCCAGGCACCCGGATGCGGGCCTTCCTCGTGCCGATGCAATCGGCTGCGAAGGGGTGTGTGAGAAACGCGGGACCTGCCGCGGACTATTCGCGTCTCAGCACGCGGGCCGCATCGAGCCGCATCGCGCCGAGGGCCGGCAGGAGCGAGGCGGTTGCCGCCGCGAAGCCGAGCACGAGGGTCGCGCCGCCGAAGCTCGCGGCGTCGGTGGGCGCGATGCCGATGAGGAGACTGCCGACCAACCGGCCGCCGAACCACGCGGCGGCGAGCCCGAGGACCAGCCCCACGAGCGCCGGCACGAAGGTCCGGCGCATCACGGGAAGCAGAATCCTGGCGGGCGAGGCGCCGAGCGCCATGCGGATACCGATCTCGCGCCGCCGCTGGGTGACGAAGAAGGCGGTGACACCGTACGTGCCCACGACGGCGAGGAGCAACGCGATGGCCCCGAACAGCGTCAGAAGCCCCGCGCCCGTTCGCGGCACCCACATCGCCTGCGTCAGCACGTCGGACATCGTCCGGACGTTGACCAGCGGCAGGTCCGGATCGACCGCGCGGATCTCCCGCTGGATTGTCGCCAGCAGCGGCCGTGGATCGCCTGCGGTCTTGACGTGCAAGGTCAGCTTCTTCAGGCCCGGCGCCTGATCGTAGTAGATGTACAGATATGGACGCGGTGGCTCGCCGAGCATCTCGTACTGCGAGTCGGTAACGACGCCCACGACGATGTAGGGCTCCGGGATCCCGAACACGTGGAACTGCTGGCCGACGGCGGTCCGCCCCGGCCACAGCTTCTCCGCCATCGTGCGATTGACGATTCCCCACCCGTAGGCGCTGACTTCGGCGCCGTCGCTCTCCTGGAAGTTCCGCCCGTCGATGACGGAGATCCCCATGATGCGGAAGTAGTCGAGGCCGACGGCATCGGCCTGGATGCTGATCGCTTCGGCATCCTCCTGGCCGGCCAGCTTCATCTTCGACGCCAGCCCGGTGCCATCGAGCAGCACGTGCGTCGAGACCGCCGACGCGCCGACGCCCGAGATCGCGCGCACGCGCTCGTTCACGCGGCGGACTCGAAGAGGAGCGCGTTCAACACGCTGAACACGGCCGTGTTCGCGCCCATCCCCAGCGCCAGCGAGAGGATCGCGGCGCCCGTCAGC
>JBOGIW010000266.1:0-5598 GCA_050748045.1 Vicinamibacterales bacterium
GTGCTGGCCGGCGCGACGCCGTCGTGGACCTCGCTTCGCGCCGCGGCGCGCGCGCACCTGGCGCTTTTCCCCTACCAGCTCGAGCCCGCGCTCGCCATGATGCGCGGGCTGGCGTGCCGCATCCTGCTCGCCGACGAGGTCGGGCTCGGCAAGACCATCCAGGCCGGGCTCATCGTCGCGGAGCTCGTCGAGCGGGAGCGCGACGCGCGCGTGCTCGTCGTGACGCCTGCGAGCCTGCGCGACCAGTGGCGCGATGAGCTGCGCGATCGGTTCGCGGTCCACGCCGAGGTGATCGACGCCGCCGGGCTGGCCCGGGCTGCCTCGGACCTTCCCGCCGGCGTCAATCCCTGGGCGATTCCACACGTGGCGATCACGTCGATCGACTTCCTCAAGCGGCCCGACGTCATCCGCTCGCTCGAGCCGCTCGTGTGGGATCTCGTGGCGTTCGACGAGGCGCACGCCCTCAGCGGCCGATCCGACCGGGCCACGGCGGCGGAGCTGCTGGCGGCGCGTGCACGGCGGGTGCTCATCATCACCGCGACGCCGCACAGCGGCGACGAGCGCGCCTTCGATCGGCTGCGCGCGCTCGGTCGTATCGGACCCGCCGACCCCCTGCTGACGTTCCGGCGCTCACGCGGGGAAGCGGGCCTCGCGCGCGACCGCGCGATGCGGCGGCTGGCGATCTCGCCGACGCCGGAGGAAGCGCTCGTGCATCGTGCCCTGGCCGCCTATGCCGCCCGCGTCTCGCGCGACGCGCCCTCCGACAGGAGGGCCGCCGCCCGCCTTGCGATGAGCGTCCTCGAACGACGCGCGTCGTCGAGCGCCGCGTCGCTCGCCCGATCGGTGGAAAGGCGCATGGCGCTGCTGCGTGACACCCACGACGCCGCGGGCGCGCAGCTCCGGCTTCCGATCGACGAAGGGTACCTCTCCGAAGACGACGAGCCGGCCGAGGAGCTGGCCGCGCCAGGCCTTCCCGACCAGGCCGCGGAGCACCGCTGGCTGGAGCACCTGCTCGCGCTCGCCCGCGCCGTGCGCGCCGAGAGCAAGATCGCCGCGCTCCGCCGCCTGCTGCGACGAGCCGGCGAGCCGGCGCTCGTGTTCACGGAGTACCGCGACACCCTGCGTCAGGTGGCGGCCCTCCTCGGTGGGAACATCGCGATCCTGCACGGAGGGCTCACCACCGCGGAACGGGCGCGCGAGGCGCGCCGGTTCACGCACGGCGATGCGCGGATCCTCCTCGCCACCGATGCGGCGAGCGAGGGGCTCAATCTGCATCACCGCTGCCGCCTCGTCGTCAATCTCGACGTGCCGTGGACGCCGCTGCGGCTGGAGCAGCGTGTTGGCCGCGTGGATCGGCTCGGGCAGGTGCGCCGCGTCCACGCGGTGACCTTCATGGCCGCGGGAACGGCCGACGTGACCGCCGCGTCCGGGCTGGCCGCCCGATCGGCGCAGGCCGAGCATGATGCGCCCTTCGGCTCGACGGATGATGCCGGCGCGACCCTTCGAGCCGACGCCCGCGCCGAGGCGGCACGTCTTCAATCGGTGCGCGCGCTCACGGGTCCGTACCGTGCCCGTCCCGCCATCCACCCCCGCCCCGTCGTGACGCTCATCGACCGCAGGGCTCGCCCGCCGGGGCTATGGCTGGCGCTCCGGCTGCTCTTCGTGGACTCCACGGGCGCGATCGTATGGGAGACCCTCAAGGGTCTCTCGCTCGACGCCGCTCGTCCGAGCGACCGATCGTCACGTCGCGTTCGTGGCTGCTTCGACGAATCGGTGCGCGCCAATGCGCACGCGATCGCCGGCGTATCGGCATTCCTCCACGACGCCACCCTCGCTACCCTGCGATCCGAGCTCGAGACTGCCATGTCGCCGCTCGTGGCGCGCGAGCAACGGATCCTCGACCAGCTCGGCGCGCTTCACGGGCGGCTCGCGGCGCCGCTCCTTCAGCTGGGGCTGTTCGATCGTCGAGCCGCTCGCGATCTCGACGCGCTGCAGCGCGTCGCCGAGGAGGCTGCCGCCCGTGCCCGCGATCGCATCCACCAGCTCGAACGCCGGCGCGAGGCGGCAGCGGGCGAACGCTGTCTCGCGTTCGGCGTGACGTGGTCGGGATGATCCCGGGTCTCGGCGGGCGGCTGCTCAGCTCTTCGTTTGCCGCGGACGTCCTGCCGGAGCTGTCCGGCATTCATGAGCCTCCAGCCGCGATTGCCCGCCTGTCGGGCCGCTGGAATGCGACGCGCGAAGCGGAGCTCGGCCCCGCGACGAGCGTTCGCGCCGTCGCGGACGTGGCCGCGGTGCCGCTGCTGGAGCTCCTCGGCTACCGCATCGTCTCGAGACGCGACGCCACCAACCGCTGCGATCTGCTGCTCTCGGCGGGACGAGCCTCGATCCCGGCGATCGTTGCGCCGTGGTCCCATAGCCTCGACGCGATGTGGCGCGACGCCGTCCGCGCCGGGATCGCCTCCGACGCCCGATGGTGTTTCTGCACGAACGGGCGCGCGCTGCGCATCGTCGACACGCAGCGCACGTGGAACCGAAGCCACATCGAGTTCGACTTGCATATTGCGGCACACGTCCCCGACACGCTCCGCCTGCTCTGGACGGTGGTCCGCGCCGATGCCGTCGGCGGCGCGAGCCCGTTCCTCGATCGCGTCGTCGAGCTTTCCGCACGGCACGGGATCGGCGTCTGCCGGGCGCTGGCCGACGGCGTGCTCGACGCGCTCCGCACCGTCGTGCAGGCGCTGGCCGCGCCCGGCCGCGGCCTGGCCCTTCCGGCGCTCCTCGAGCAGTCGCTGACGGTCCTCTATCGCGTGCTCTTCCTGCTGTTTGCCGAGGCGCGAGGTCTCGTGCCGGTCTGGCACCCGATCTATCGCGACCGCTACGCGATCGATTCGATCCTTTCAGCCGTGATGGCCGGGCGCCGCTATCGCGGCGCCTGGCAGGCGCTGCAGGCCATTGCCAGGATGGCCCATGCGGGCTGCCGCGCGGGCGATCTGCGCGTGCCCGCATTCAACGGCCGTCTCTTCTCGCCGCTCCACGCGCCCGCTGCCGAGCGAGGACGCGTCGACGACGAGACGATCGGAAGGGCGCTCGTTGCCGTGGCCACGGCTCCGGCCAGGCAATCGGGACGGACGCGCATCCGTTACCGCGACCTCGACGTCGAGCAGCTCGGTGCGGTGTACGAGCACGTGCTGGACTACGAGGCCGCGCGCGAGGCCGGGCGCGTGGCGCTGCGGCGCGCCGGCGACGCCAGGAAGGCGAGCGGCACCTTTTACACGTCCCGGTCCGTGACGAGCTACCTCGTGCGGCGGACGCTCGCGCCGCTCGTCCGCAACCGGTCCGCCGCCGAGATCCTGCGCCTGCGCGTCGTCGATCCCGCGATGGGGAGCGGCGCCTTCCTCGTCGCCGCCTGCCGCTATCTCGCCTCGGCGGCGGAAGCGGCGCTCCTTCGGGACGGGGAGTGGCAGCCGGACGACGCGACCCGCGAGGCGCGCGTGATGCTGCGCCGGGAGGTCGCGCAGCGGTGCCTTTTCGGCGTCGACGTCAATCCGATGGCCGTTCAGCTCGCGCGCCTCTCGCTCTGGCTGGCGACGCTCGCCGGGGATCGCCCCTTGACGTTTCTCGATCACCGCCTCGCGGTCGGAGACAGCCTGGCGGGCGCGTCGCTGGGCGATGCGCTCGCGCGGCCGCCGGGCCCGGGCTCGCGGCGGCGCCCCCGCGCCTCGTTGCCGCTCTTCGACGCCGACGCGCTCGCCGCCGTCGTCCGCACCGTGGTCGACGCCCGCCTTCGCCTGGCGCTCGAGCGGGATGACGATGTGCAGGTGGTGAGGAGGAAGGAAACCGCGCTGGCGGCGCTCAGGCAGCGCGGATCGGTGTTCATGCGATGGAAGACGCTGCTGGATCTCTGGTGCGCGTGCTGGTTCTGGGACGGCGACCGGCCGGCGGCTGCGGTCTTCCATGCCCTGTCCGACTCGATGGTGCGCGGCAGGTCGTCGCTCCCGGCACACGTCGAGCGCGAGTGGCACGAGCGGGCCCGATCCACCGCCGAGCGCCGGCGGTTCTTTCACTGGGAGGTGGAGTTTCCGGAAGTGTTCTTCGATGAGGGCGGGAGGCGGTCCGCGCGGGGCGGGTTCGACGCGGTGCTGAGCAATCCGC
Source organism: Vicinamibacterales bacterium (assembly GCA_050748045.1). GTDB lineage: Bacteria > Acidobacteriota > Vicinamibacteria > Vicinamibacterales > UBA2999 > CAVYVZ01. The sequence continues at coordinate 4,153 of JBOGIW010000266.1, forward strand.
CGTGGGACATGGTGCGGGGCGACAGCGGCGAGTCCGGCGTTCGAGAGGAACGCCGCACAGACGCGCGGCGGCTCGTGGAGTTCGTCCGCGGCGCCGGCATTTACACCGCCGCCGCGGGTGCGCACGTCAACCGGTACCAGCTGTTCGCCGAGCGGGCGCTGCAGCTCGCCCGCCCGGACGGGCGGGTCGGGCTGGTGCTCCCCTCGGGCGTTGTGACGGATACGGGCTCGGCGACGCTCCGGCGTCATCTCTTCGAGCGCGCTGACGTGGACAGCGTCGCCGGCCTCGATAACCGCGCAAGCATCTTTCCCATCCATCGGTCCGTCAGGTTCGTCCTGCTGACGGCGACGACGGCCCGGCCCACGGAGCGCATCGCCTGTCGCTTCGGCGTGAGCGATCCCGCCGACCTTGATGCGGTGGACGAGAGCGGGCTGCAGGCGCCTGCGTTCCCGGTCACGCTCTCCCGCTCGTTCGTGGCGCGAGTGTCGGGGGAGGATGACCTGGCGATACCGGAGCTGGCGACGGCGATGGACCTGCGGATTCTCGAGAAGATCACGGCGTCGCATCCGTGGCTGTCGTCCGCGGCGGGGTGGCACGCACGATTCGGCCGGGAGCTGAACGCCAGCGACGACCGCGGCGCGTTCGTGCCGGCCACGGGCGCCCGCGGCGCGCGGCCGGTGCTGGAGGGCCGGCAGATAGGGCCTTTCCGTGTCACGCCGGAGGCGAGCCGGTATGAGTTGAGCCCGGCCGCAATGTTCACGACACGCGTGTCCCCGCGCGCGCGTCTGGCGTACCGCGACGTCGCGAGCGCCACGAATCGTCTGACGCTCATCGCGGCGATCGTCCCGGCGCTGGCGGTCACGACGCATACGCTCTTCTGCCTGCGCACGCCGTTTTCGTACGAGCGGCAGTTGACGCTTTGCGCGCTCCTCAACAGCTTCGTGGCGAACTATCTGGTCCGGTTGCGCGTGAACACGCACGTGACGATCGCGATCACGTCGAGGCTGCCCGTGCCGGTTGTCGCCGAGGACGACCCGGCGGCACGTCGTCTGGCCGAGCTCGCGCGGATCCTGTCAGGCGCCACGGCGCCTGTAGAGACGATGGCGGAGTACGTCGAGCTGCAGGCGCTAGCAACGCATCTGTACGGTCTCTCGACTGAAGAGCTCGCGCGCATTCTCGACACGTTCCCCCTCATCCCGCGGCCGGTGCGTGACGAGACGCTGGCTTCGTTCAGCGCCCTCAGCCGATCGTGACGGTCGGCGATCACGGGCACGCAGAGACGCCGAGACGCGGAGACTCAGCGGCTGAGCCACGAAGCGCACGAAGACCCCAGCGCGGCGGAGCCGCAACCAAATCGTAGCCAGGGGACAGCTCCGTGTGAAAGACACAGCCGATGAGTGCTCCACGTGCGGTTGCGGCTCCGTCGCGCGCAATGGCGGGTGACGA
>JBOGIW010000267.1:0-29589 GCA_050748045.1 Vicinamibacterales bacterium
CCTCGAGCCGGTGCGCGTGCCGCCTCCGGGCGCCAGGAGGCGGCGGCGCGGGCACCGCGACAACGCCGGAGTACAAGCACGCGCACAACGCACACACGTACTCCAGGCCAGGCTCGTAGACGAGCACCACCCGTTCACCCGGCAGGCGGTGGTGCTGGAGGAGTGCCGCAATGGCGCGCGCGCGACGGTCCAGGTCCGCGTAGCTCAGTCGCGCGGATTCGCACTCGCCGTCGTCGAGGAACGTGAAAACCCTCTTGCCGCCGGCGGCTGCCGCCCGATCGCTCAGAACGCCCGCGAACGTGGCAGGACTTTCCGCAGCGCGACAGATCAGGTCTGCTGGTCGCCTGTCCATGGACCGGATTGGTGCCCTTACGCGCCGGTACTATTACAGAAACAGGTTGGAGCGTTCCACTTTACTTCACGGTTCGCGACCGAGATAGTTATGGCACCGCGGGGACCGACTGTGCTCTAATGACGCCCCTGCGCGAGCTCCCTGGCGCTGCCTCACGACGGCGCCGCGAAACGGAGAAAAGGTCCGGTCCCGTGACAACCCTGGCCAGTTCGTTGCCTCCTGCCACGCTCGAGGAGTGGATGCGTCGGCACTACTTCGACGCCGAGCTCGACATCGGCAGCAGCGGCGTGGAGGAGTACTCGATGGCTGAGCTGCGGTCGCGACTGGACCTGGACGATCTCGATGCCATCGTGTTTCGCGACAGCCCCACGCTGGGCAGCCGCGAGCTGCGGGAGGCCATCGCGGCCCGCATCCCCGGCGCCCACCCGGACCGCATCGTTGCCACGCACGGTTCCTCCGAGGCGATCTTTCTCGCCATGCACGCAATCCTCGCGCCCGGCGACGAGGTGGTCGTGCTCTCGCCCTGCTACCAGCAGTTGCAGTCCACCGCGGAGGCGATTGGATGTCGCATCCGGCATTGGGCGCTGCGCGCTGATAACGGCTTCCGGCCCGACCTCGACGACTTGCGCCGGCTGATGACAGCCGGCGTGCGGATGGTCGTCGTCAACTTCCCCCACAACCCGAGCGGCGTCACGCTCACGCCCGGCGAGCAAGACGAGCTCGTCAACCTCTGCGCGCGGTCGGGCGCGTACCTCGTGTGGGACGCCGCCTTCGCGGAACTGGTGTACGACCGTCCCGTGCTGCCCGATCCCAGCACGCGCTGGGAACGAGCGGTCTCGCTGGGGACGCTGTCGAAGGCGTATGGCCTGCCGGGGCTGCGCGTCGGCTGGTGCGTCGCTCCACGCGCGCTCCTCGATCGATTCCTCCGGATCCGGGACTACACGACGCTTCACCTGTCTCCGTTGATCGAAGCGATCGCGCGCCGGGCGCTCGAGCGAGCCGACGAGCTGCTGCAGCCGCGCCTGACGCTCGCAAGAGCAAACCTCACGATCCTGTCCGAGTGGGTGAGCGGCCGCGGCGACGTCACATGGCAGCGTCCGAGCGGCGGCGTCTGCGCGCTCGTCGGCCTGACCGGCGTCGGCGATACGGAGAAATTCTGCCGCGTGTTCTGCGAGACGCAGAAGACCTTGATCGTCCCTGGCTCGTGCTTCGGCCTGCCGCAGTACATTCGCGTGGGATTCGGGAAGCGCGGCTTCCAGGCGGGTCTCGAGCGACTCGACCTGTTCCGCGCATCGTGGCCGTCGTTGGAGCTTGCCCCTGCATGATTGAGCCCTGGACGTATCGGTTGTCGGGGGCCGAGGTCGACGCCGTCGAGCGCGTCATCGAGCCGTGCCTGGCGTCTGGAGCTGCGGACGACCCCGAGTCGCTGCGGCGCTTTGCGATCGCCGCCCAGGAGCTGCCGCGCGGTCTCCGCCGGGTGCTCTATGAGTTCCGCGTTTCGGAGCCCCAATGCGGGATGTGCCTCCTGTCAGGATTTCCCATCCACGACGACCGGCTCGGGCCGACGCCGCCGCACTGGGTCGAGCTTGGGTCGTCTGTCAGCCGGGAGCAGTGCTACCTGTTCCTCGTGTCCTCCCTCGTCGGCGACCCGATGGGTTGGGCCACGCAGCAGGATGGTCACCTGGTTCACCACGTCTTTCCGATCAGGGCCCACGAGGACGAGCAACTGGGCACGGGCAGCCGTGAGCTGCTCTCGTGGCACAACGAGGACGCGTTCCATCCGTTGCGGCCCGACTATGTCGGCCTGATGTGCCTGCGAAACCGCGAGGGCGTGCCGACGATGCTCGCGTCCCTGGAAGGCCTGGATCTGCCCGGCACGTACATCGATCGACTGTTCGAGCCCCATTTCCGAATTCGGCCCGACAACTCCCACCAGCCGAAGCATCAGGGCGCGCACAGAACCGATGTCTCCTACGACCAGATCGAGACGATGAGCGAGCGCCCGGAGAAGATCCCGGTCCTCTCCGGCGATCGGTCGTCGCCGTACCTGCGGCTCGATCCCTACTTCATGGATCCGGTTGAATCCAGCGTCGAGGCGCAGCAGGCGCTCGACGCGCTCATCCGCTTCATCGACGCCCACATCCGCGATGTCGTGCTCCAGCCGGGCGACATCTGCCTCCTCGACAACTACAAGGCCGTCCATGGCCGGCGGGCGTTCGACGCACGCTATGACGGCACGGATCGATGGCTGCTCCGGGTCAATGCCACGCGCGACCTCCGAAAGTCCCGTCACTGCCGGCGCTCCTCGCAGTCACGCATCCTCTGTTGAGCCCGTGACCGCCGGCCCGGCCGTGCCCCCGAGCCTCAAGGCCGTCGTGTTGGCCTGCGGCCTGCTCGTCGCCGCGGTCACGGCCGCCGAAGTCCGCGTGTGGCCGCCAGCGCCGAAGGGCGCCGACGCGCCGGCGGTGGACTTCTCGGCCTCGCGCGCCCTGGACGTCCTGCATCGCCTTCTTGACGGCGTTGGCGCGCGCCCCATCGGATCTCCGGCGCACGCGCTGGTGCGCCAGCGAATCGCCACCGAACTCGAGCGCCTCGGGTACACGCCCGAGATCCAGCGCGGCTACGCCTGTGGGCCGTACGGCGTCTGCGGGCCGGTCGAGAACGTCATGGCCGTGTTGAAAGGGCGCGGCGAGCATGCCGTGCTCATCACCGCGCACTACGATACGGTCGGCGCCGGACCGGGCGCAGCCGACAACGCATCAGGCGTGGCGGCCATGATCGAAATGGCGCGGGCGCTGGCCGCTTCGCCACGGCCGCGAAACGACGTCGTGTTCCTTGCCGACGACGGCGAGGAGGCGGGCCTGCTGGGCATCGAGTCGTTTCTGGCCAAGGCTCCCGTCGCGCGGCGCGTGCGCGCCGCCGTCAATCTCGAAGCGCGCGGCGTCTCCGGGCCGAGCCTGCTGTTCGAGACCTCGAGCCGCAATCGATGGCTCGTGCAGCAGTTCGGAGGCGTGGCTGAACAGCCGGCCGCCGGCTCGCTGTTCCAGCTCGTCTACGAGAAGCTCGACTACGACACTGATTTCTCGGCGCTCGAGGCGCGCGGCATCGAGGGCTACAACTTCGCCTTCATCGAGTCGCCCGACCGGTACCACACGTCCGGTGACGTTCCGGGCGCGCTCAGCCCCGCGAGCCTGCAGCATCAGGGCGACAATGGGCTCGCGGCGCTGCGGGCCCTGGCGGAGGCAGATGTCGAGCGTCTGCCCGCGGGGAAAGCGGTGTTCTTCGACGTCATGGGCATGGCGATCGTCTCCTGGCCGGAGACGGCCACGCTGTACGTGGCGTCGGTGCCGCTCGTGGCGACCGGCCTCGCGGTGTGGCTGTATCGCCGTCGCGGCGCACTCGCGCTCCGGCGTGTGGCGCTTGCGCTCATCGCGTTTCCCGTCGCGATGCTCTCGTCGGCCGTCCTGGGATTTGGGCTCCTGCAAGTGTTCCGGAGCCTGAACGTGGAGACGAGCGCCTGGGCCGTCGCATCGTTCATGGCGCTGGGGGTCACAATCGCCGGCGCAGTCTCCGTCGTGCTGCTGCGGAACGTCGGGCGGGCCGATTTCCTCGTCGCGCAATCCGCCTGGTGGGTGCTCACCGCCATCGTCCTGGCGGGCATGCAGCCGGCGGCGTCCTATCCGGTCCTCGTGCCGGCCGTGGCCTGGGCCGTCACGGCGCTCGCCGCCACGTGGCGCGACGATCGCGTCTGGAGCCACGTGCTTCTTGCGGCTCCAGCCGTCGTCATCGCCATTCTCTGGGTGCCGGTGATCCACCACTTGTACGCCGGGCTCGCAGGTACCGCGCTGCCGGCTGTCGGCGTCGCCGCCTGTGTCATCGCTCTCGCGATGGGCGCATTCGCCTGCGGCCTATCACTGCGAGGGCGCTCGCTCGCCGTCGTCGGAAGCTTCGCGCTCGTTGGCGTGGTGGCGGTTCTGGCCGCCATCGCAACCGATGCGCCGGTGAACCCGCAGATGACGCTGACGCTCCATCATGACGAGCACGCGAATCGCGCCCGGTGGCTGCTCCGGACGAATCGGCCGGCAAGCTCGGCTCGCCTGGCAAGCATGACGCCGATCGAACCGTTCCCCTGGTCCGGTCCGTGGGAGCGCGTGTTTGTGTTCGAGACGCCGGCCGTCGACCTGCCGGCTCCGATCGTCTCGATCCTCGACGATTCTCAATCTGCCGGCATTCGCACTGTTCGCGTGAACCTGCGCTCGCCGCGCGGGGCCCCAACGCTCACGCTCCGGCTACCCGGCGACGTGGCGGTCGTGTCTGCCGTCGTCAACGAGGCGCCGGTGCCGCTCGTGACGGCTGAGGACCTCGGCTGGTTCGGAGGCTGGTGGACGTTCACGAGCCTCGCGACGCCGGCGCCGGGTGTCGAGATGGTCCTGCGGTGGACAACGCCTGGCACCGTCACCGCGCTCGTGCTCGATCAGGGGCCCGGCTGGCCTGCGGGCGTGTCCGGGTTGCGCGACATCAGGCCGCCGCACGCCCTTTCAGCGCACGACGGCGACGCCAGCATTGTCAGTACGACCTATGCTTTCTGAGCGGGTTATCATCCTGCCACCCACGGAGGCGTCATGATTCGAACGGCTGCCGCGGTTGCGGTGTTGCTGGCGTCGGGCCTGTTCCTGCAGGCGTGCTCGCGCGAGACGCCCGGCGCCGAACGCCCCGCCGGCTGGGAAATGCGCATCGACAATCCGAATGACAACCCGGACGAGGTGCGGTTCACCAGGGAAGGTGACGACACCTTTCATGCCGTGATGGGTCCTGCCGCGATCCTCTACGAACCGGCGCGCACCTTCAGCGGCGCCGCGGTGGTCAGCGCCTCGTTCACACAGTTGAAGCCGTTGGACGATCCCGAGGCGTACGGGCTGTTCGTCGGCGGGAGCGATCTCCAAGGACCGGCACATCGATACAGCTACTTCCTGATCCGCCAGGACGGCAAGTTCCTCGTCAAGAAGCGCAACGGGTACGAGACACCCATCGTCATCAACTGGACGGAGCACGAGAGCATCACCCGCGCAGACGCCTCCGGGGCGATGACGAACGCGCTCAGCATCCACATCGATCAGCCGGCGACGAGCTTCCGGGTCAACGGCGTCGAAGTGGCGTCGCTTCCCACGGCGGAGCTGGACACCGCCGGCATCGCCGGCCTTCGCATCAACCGGAACCTCGACGTGCGGGTCACGGGGCTGACGTACAACCCTTAATCCAACTCCCAACTCCCAACTCCCAACTCCCCAACTCCCAAACTCCCAATCTCCAACTCCCAACTTCCAACTCCCAACCCCCCTCAACTTCCAATCCCCAACTCCCAATCTCCAACTCCCAACTCCTCCCAGTCTCCAACTCCCTTCAAGTCAGGGCGACGGGCTCCGTCCGAGCGCGACGGGTGCGCGCGTCACGTTCTCCAGGGGCACGCCGAGGCCCGCTTACGGAAGCAAAGAAGTTGATAGCGGGCTTGACGATGATCCAGGTAAGGTCGAAGGAGGAGGCGATCGAGTGGGTCAAGCGCTGGCCGCCTGAAGATGGCGACCGGCAAGCCGTAGACGATTCGAGCCCGTATGAATACGACCGTTTCGAAGGATGGCACGCGCATCGCGTTCGATCGGTCGGGGAAAGGCCCGGCGCTCATCCTGGTGGATGGAGCCCTGTGCTATCGCGCGTCCGGGCCGAGCCGGCCGCTGGCAGCGCGCCTGGCGGAACACTTCACGGTGTTCACATACGACCGCCGTGGGCGAGGCGACAGCGGCGACACGGCGCCCTATGCGGTCGAGCGTGAGGTCGAAGACATCGACGCTCTCATCAGGGCGGCCGGGGAGACGGCGTTCGTCTACGGCGTCTCCTCCGGCGCGGCGCTCGCCCTCGAGGCGGCGAATCGAGGTCTTCCCATCAGGAAGCTGGCGCTGTACGAGGCGCCGTTCATCGTCGATGACAGCCACCCCCCGATTCCGGAGGACTTCCTCGCACGGCTCCACCAGGCGATCGCGGCGAACCGCCGAGGCGACGCCGTGAAGGCCTTCATGAAGCTCGTGGGCGTTCCCGCCCTGTTCATCATGCTGATGCGATTCCTGCCGGTGTGGTCGAAGCTCACGGCGGTGGCGCATACGCTGGCGTACGACATCACCCTCGTGCAGGACAACGAGAGGGGAAAGCCGCTTCCGGCAACGCGGTGGGCCGGCGCCACCGTGCCGACGCTCGTGATGGACGGCGGCAGGAGCCCTGCGTGGATGCGTCACGCGATGCGGGCGCTCGCCGACGTGCTGCCGAATGCGAAGTACCGCACGCTGACGGGACAGACGCACATGGTGAAGCCGAAGAGCCATGTTCCGCCGCTGGTGGAGTTCTTCAAGAGCCAGCCGGCGGCACGACGGAGATCGATAGCGTAGGAGCCGCGCATCTCGATTTCCCGGTACAGCTGCGCGCGCTCATGCGGGTGCGGACGGAGGGAGGACGCCCGGCCCCGGCGCGAAGAAGTCTGTTGCGTCGCGGTACTGGAAGCCCAGTCGCCGTGCGAAGCCCGGGTCTTGCGTGCCGGCGCCGACATAGATGCAATGCGAGGGGTCGAGGCGATGGCGCTGAATGAACACCACGCCCAGACCTGGCAGAGGTTTTCGGCACCAGCAGGCCGGCGGTCCGCCGCCGTGCGGGCAGTACTCCACTTCGATTGACAGGCCCAGAAGGTCCTGCATCCGCGCGAAGCCGGCATCGACCCGAGCGGCGCTGAGCGTCTCGTCGGCGATCTCCGGCTGCCAGGACAGGCCGAGCAGCAGCCAGCCTTCGTGGCGATATCGATGAAGCACGTCGCCGCGCCCCGGGAAGACCTCGACATCCTCTGCTGAGACCGGCGAGCGGCGGTCCGAGCGGCTCCGGCGCAGCACGCCGTCACACCAGAGAATCAGCGCGCGATTGACACAGGCAGGGTCGCGCCTGCGCTCGAAGGGCATGACGTCGATCCGCGAGAAGCCTTCGGCAGGATCCGGGGGCTCCAGCTCGCGCTGATAGCGAAACTGCACCGTGGGCCCGAACGCGGCGGGGTCGCGCCTGGCTGCCTTTCGAATCTCGTCGGGCGTGAGCAACCGGCCGTACTTCGACACCATCCGCCAGGCCGCGTTCACCTGGGCGTCCTCGAGGCTCGTCGACAGCCACAGGCACCGGACCGAGAACCGTCGTGTCGACGCGGCCTCGATCACGGAGGCGCGCGACTGTCGTGACACATACGTGTTGTCGAGGACGATGCGGGAGGAGCCGGAGGCAATGAGGCGGTCGAGCGCCGGCAGGAGGGCCGCCAGCGAGCCGCCGGCCTCGTCGCGATTCAAGCGCGCGTATCCCTCGGCGACGAACGTCTGCGCCACTGTGCTCTTGCCGGCGCCCGGCAGTCCCATGATCAGGACCACCTCGCCGTGCGCCTGCGTCGGCGCGCCTCGGGCGCGGGCCTTCCGGGGCTCACGCAGCGCTCGGCCGGCAGGGCACCGCTCGTCGAGGCGCGCACAGTCCTCCTCGGTCAGGACGATCGCCCGCGCCGCCGATCGCACTGTCTCGACACGCGTGGGGCCTGGAAGGGGAATGACGAGGTCCGAGAAGCTGGCGAGCCAGGCGAGCGCGATCCCTGAGGACGTGGCGCCGTGGCGCGCGGCGACGTCGGCGAGGAGCGGGTCGGAGGCGAGACGGCCTCGCCGCTGGACACCGCCGAGGGGCCGGTACGCGAGCAGGAGGATGCCGTGGTCGATGCAGTACGCGGCGACGCCGTTCAAGAAGCTCGTGTCCTGCCAGAGGCTGAGCTCGACCTGGACGGCGTCAATCTCCGTGATGCGCCTGGCCTCCTCGATCTGCCCCACGGTGACGTTGCAGAGGCCGATCGACTCGACGAGGCCGTCACGCTTCAGCGCCGCGAGCGCACGGACGCTCGTCGCGAGCGGGGTTCGTGGATCGGGCGCGTGGAGCTGATAGAGATGAAGGCGCTCGACGCCGAGCGCGCGCCTGCTGGCCTCGCACGCCGCGACCAGATGACGGGCGCGCCCGTCGGCGACCCAGCGCCCGTGCGGGCGGGTGAGGCCTCCCTTGGTGGCCACCAGGATGCTGGAGCGATCGCCGCTCCAGTCGGCGAGCGCACGAGCGATCAAGCGCTCGTTGTGGCCAGTCTCGGTCGCATCGCGGCAGTACGCGTCGGCCGTGTCGAGGAGCGTAATGCCGGAATCGAACGCGGCATGCAGCACGGCGATCGCGCCCGCCTCGTTGCGATCGCGTTCGGTCGAGAGGCGCATGCAGCCCATTCCAATGATCGGCACGCCTGCCGCGGGTCGCCGCATCGAGCGAGTGTAACGCTGCATCGGGTGTGTCACAGCCTCCGAACCGCCTTGCAGCGTCGCTGGCCTCGGGGGACATCCTGGTCACATAGACAATGAAACCCGGCCGCCGCCGGTTACGTGTAATGAGATGCGCGAGGTGGAGCAGGTGAGCCAGCAGGCCATCCGATGGAGCTTGCCGCGGCGGTGTGATGCCAGGCCGCCTGACGCGCTCCCGCGCCGCGCGGCGCCGTTACACTTCGCGGCCGCCGCCGACGTAGATCCGCTGGCCGGTGACCCATCGCGCCTGGTCGGACGCGAGGAACACGATGACGTCGGCGACATCCTGCGGCGTTCCCACGCGGCCGAGCGGAATGCCCGGCAGGATCGCCTGCTCCAGCTCCCGGGTGATCCAGCCGGTCTGCACGGGGCCGAGCGCCAGCACGTTGACCGTCACGCCGAATCGGCCGAGCTCCTGTGACGCGCTGCGGGTGTAGCTCTCGAGCGCGAACTTGCTCGAGCCGTACGTGACCTCGGACGGGAAGCAGTGCGCGCCGGCCGTGCTCACGTTGATGATGCGCCCCCAGCGGGCGCCGCGCGCGACATGCCGTCTCGTGAACTCCGCCATCAGCAGCGCGGGCGCCAGGGCGTTCACGGCGAACGTCCGGTCGAAGTGCTCCCCGGTGATCGGCTGCGACCGGTCCGTCCATAACTCGACGAGCCGATTGACGCGATCGACCTCGTGCGGCAGAAACGTGTCGGCTCCCCAGTGCGCGGCGTTGTTGACGAGCACCTCGACCGGTCCGAGCGCCGCCTCCGCGCGGTCGAACAGCCCTGGAACGACCGACCCGTCCGCCAGATCGGCCTCGAACGCCCACACCTCGCCACCCTGACGCCGGATCCCGTCAACAACCTCGTCGGCGGATTTCATCTGTTGCAGCCGATAGAATGCCGCGCCCGGTGAGGTCGCCGGCGCGCTGCTCTCCGCATTCGTGATGTCGGCCGAGCGGTAGTAGTGCAGGAAGACTCGCGCCCCTTGACCCGCCAGGGCGCGCGCCGCAGCCGCCCCGATCCCGAACGGATTGTTCGCGCCCGTGATGAGGACAACCTTGTCTTTGAGCTGCGGATCGAGCATGGGGTCTGACCTCCCTTCGGGCTGTGCGTGCCGCGAATCGCCGCAGCCAGTTTATTGCGACAGCAGAAACGGGATTCGGATGGCCCTTCGAGCAGATCGTCGACATTCCGCAGGGTCGGGGGAGGCCGGCATCACGTTCCTCGACGCGTAACCCTGGACGTGGCCAATCAGCGCTCGCTACAGCGGCACCGTCGCCATGTGCCTCTCGATCGTTCCCCTGATGCGTTCGGGCAGCGCGCGAAGGGGTTCGTGAGCCGGCCACAGGTCGCGCACCTTCGCGGCCGTTTCCCGCGCGGCCTGGACGACGAGACGATCTGGCAACCCGGCCCTTTCAGCGAGGCGGCGGAATCGCGCCAGGTCGGTCTCGGCGAACGCCTTCGTGTCGCCGAGCGACAGCGCCAGGCGATCGCCCGGGATGTACGGAACAGTCGCCACCAGGTCGTACGCCGGCGCGAGCTTCGCCGTCCGCCGATCGGGATAGACGAGCGACCAGTTCTTCAGGTGGGCGTCGGCATTGCCGATGAGGGCGTTGAAAGCGAGACGCCGTGTGTATTCGGTAATTGCTTCTTCGCCGGCCTCGAGCCACAGGACGCGCGCGATGCTGCCATAGCTCGCGCGGCGGTACTTGTGCTCGGGATAGACGCCGAACACCTGTGCGAAATCCTCGATGTGCACGCGCCCGCCGCCGGCCGGCCGATCGAAGCGCCGCACGGCCAGGCTCACGCCAAAAGCTTCCGGCAGATCCCGCGGCAGCCCCACGACGTCGCTCGTCGAGACGAGGCGCACCTCGGGCACGTCGATGCCGGCGGCCCGAGCGAGCGTCATCATGGCGTATTCGTTCTCCGGCACCGCCTCGAACCGGGGCGAAGGCAGCTTCACAATCCAGTCGCCCCCGACGCCGTCCACCGGGAGCGCCAGTCCTTTCGAGGTCTCCATCAGGGCGGAAAACTTGAGCTGAACGCCGGCCAACGAAAAATGGAGCGGTCGATCCTCGCGACTCTCGCGTTGTCCATCGTCAGGACCCCTGGGGGGCGGTGTGCCGTCCATCGAACGAACTTCGATGGCACCCGGCAGGTCGGCTCCAAGGAGCCAGATGAGATAGAACTCGCGGTCGGGATGAACGCCGCCGCGCGCGGCGAGGTACTCACGCAGGTGGGCCTCGGGCAACAGATTGGAAAAGAACGGCGTCAGTCGTGCTCGGGTGGGACGCGTCTGTTCGACGAGACTGCCGTCCGCAGCCTTGAAGCAGAGGCTGAGCGCCGGTCGATCGACAGCCTCCACGTACGCGGGGTCGAAGGTGAAGATCAGCGCCTCGTTGCCAAGGTGCGTCAGCGCGCCTACCACTGTCTCGCCAAGGCGCACTTCGAGCGTTTGCACCCGGCTGCTGGCGCTCGCACGCTCAGGCGCCTGCGTCGTCATCGTGGCGGCTCCTCGTCCTTCGAACGCTGCCGCACCGTGCCGGGGCCAGCTTCGGAGCCGCCAACCTCCAGCGGCGCCTCGTCGTCGGAGGCGCGTGGCATCTCGTCGCCGAGCGAGTACATGGGCTGCTTCGCCCTGTCGCGGCCGGCACGCAGAAGACCTTGGATGGTCGTGATCAGGTGGCGAGGGATGAGCATCAGCTCGAGGTCGAGCGCTCCCGCCACGTTCTGAATGGTCGACAGCCGCGGGTCGACGGTCGCCCGCTCGAGATCCGAGATCTGCCGCTGGTGGAGTCCCAGCCTTTCGGCGACCGCCTGCTGGCTCAGCCCTTTTGCCCGACGTGCTTCGCGGAGCACGACTGGAAGAGTCCCGACGCTATCATGTTTGAATGATTCATTGGAGTAGTAATCACTAATAGATGATTTTTTTCGCAGTGCCATACCGGATAATATCACTGCAAGGTTATACTATCAAGTAACGATACCTTAAACGTTATTTCACTCCGTCATCGAGGCGCATCCCAACTGCCTCCCGTGTAGCGCCTCGGCGGAGCCGTCCTGATCGTGGTTTCGACGCGGCCCCTGGTTGTGAAGGCGACAAGCCCGCCCTTGCTGACGCCGACGCCGATCTCGCGGTGCTCCGGTCCCCACCGCAGCTTGACGCTCAGGAAGGAAACCTTTACATCGAGGGCGATGTTGTCGTTCCCGATTCTTCCCTTGCCCCGGCCGATCGGAAACCGGAAATCGGACTTGTCGCTGATCCTGGGGCCTTTGTCGATGAGCGACGGATCGATCTTCTGCTGGATCCAACTGACGGTCAGGCCGGCGCCGACGCCCCACCCCTGGACTTCGCGCGATCCCACCTTCTCGATGATGAGGGGCTTCTCTTCGGACCTGTGCCCCTTGTTCAGGGTTCCCTCCGCGGCCGACGCCTCGCCGATGGCCCCCATCGACTTTCCCGTGACGGGATCGGTGAAGGCGGCGCCGAAATCGACCGTGGTTTGAATCCCGGAGAACCAGTTCTCGGCGGCGCGCTCGCTCGGCGTTGCGACGTCGCGTTCTTCGGCACGCGGTTCGGCGGGAGCGCCTGCCGCGTCCGCGCCATCGGGAACGCTCGCGCCCAGCGATAGCGCAGCAACGCTGGCCGGTGAGTCGGGATCGGTCATGCCGGCCGTCTCCCTCGGTTCGCTGTCTTCAGGTGGTCGCGCGTCTGGTGCGTCCGACACGCTCGAAGAGGACGGCTCGGGTTCTGGCTGAGGCGCCACGGTTTGCGGCGCGTCCGAGCTGGTCATCCCGTACAACTTCTGATGATCCGAGCGCGACAGTCCCTTGGCGTCGACGAACCTGATGGGATTGTTCGCCGTGTACGCGTAGAGATTCGGGCCTTCCTGGAGCCCGAGCGGATCGCAGCTCACCCAGCGGCCCAGCCACGGCGCGTAATAGCGCGCGCCGAAATAATAGAGGCCCGACTCCTCGTCGAGCTCCTTCCCGCGATACCGGAACCGTTTCTGGCTGACCTCGATCGCACTTGGCCCCGCCCGATACGCGCTCGTGCCGAACGGATGGTATTCCTCGTAGGAGACGACAGCGCCCGTCTCATCCACCTCGAGCCGTCCCGACGCGAGGTGGTCGTGGAGCTGAAACCGCGTACGGGATGCCGCCGAGACGAGCGCCCGGCCGTCGCGCTTCGTCTCCGACTCGACACACGCGACGAGCAGCTCGCCGAGCCTCACGTGCGTCGTGTGCCTGGCCAGCTCCGGGGTTTCCTTCCTGCGGCGCTCGAATCGCTCGTAATCGCCGAGCGAGATCCGATCGTCGGCGAGGGGACCCCGTTCGACGGTCTTCCTCACGCGCGCTCCCTCGACGTCGTACCCATAGAAGGCGAGCGTGTCCCCCTCTCCGTACACACGCATGCGATCGGCATAGTCCCACTCGATGCGTTTCGCATGCGGCATCGTCGCGACGTTGCCGTTCCCGTCGTGCGAGTAGGTCTCCATCCGGTCGGGCCGCCCGCAGGCGGTCAGCCGGTTGCTCGCGAGCGGGTATTCGTAGCGCTGCGTCCACGTGCCCGTGGCGCTCCGGTGCCGTACCGACAAGAGGTTGCCGGCCGGGTCGTAGGCGTACTCCTCACAGTATCTCGTCAGCGCCTGGCTGTCGTTCGGATGGGATTGCGCGGCGCCACGGCCGCGCGGCGGAGGTGAGGGCACGCTCACTGGCGCGGGCCTCCGGTCCGGCGCTGATGGGAGCCCGAGGCTCGCGTGCTCGCGGCCTTTCGCGACGGTCAGACGATAGACGGCGTCGTACTCGAAGAGCCACCTCGGCTGCACCGGCTCGTTCTTGAAGAAAACGACGTCCTGCGCCCGGTCGACGATCTCCACCACGTTTCCGGCCGCGTCGTACGTGTAGGACATGTCCTGGAGCTTCATTCCGTCGGGCCGCACCGTCATCACATGACTGAGACGGAACGTCTCGCGATCGTAGCGGTTCTCCACCCGCACGCCGTTTCCGTAGACGAGGAGCGTTCGCTGGCGGCGCGCGTTGTATTCCACGTTGTCGACGCGTGCGAGAGACGTCCCGCCGCGTTGCACCTGCACCCGCCGGACGTTGCCGCCTTCGTCGTACGCCGTCTCGGTCGTGCTGCCATCGGGATGCAGAACCGCGATCGGCCGGTTGAGCGCATCGTAGGACGACGTGCGGGAGAAGGTCTCGGCATCGGCTTCGCGTCGACCCTCGATCGTCGTCTGTCCTGGCCTCCACAGCGTCTGCGCCGATTCCTTGATGTTCCTCTTGAAATCGAACGCCACGTTCCTGACATACCCGGCCTCGGTGTGGACTTCATGGAGCTCGCCGCGAAGTCCCCGCGCCTCTCCGCCGGGCACGCCTTCCCCGTAGACGAGCCGCTCGACCAGCCGCTCGGCCTCGTTGTCGCGACGGACGAAGACTTCGGCCGGCCGATTCAGCGCGTCGTATGTCCGGCGCACGAGGTGGCCGGCGCCGTCCCACTCGCGGATGGGATCGCCCCAGGCGTTCGGCAGGCGCGATCGATCCCCGGAGTCGATGCTCCGGGTGCGCAGCAGGCGGCCGAGCATGTCGAAGTCGGACGCCGCGCACGTGTTTCCGCGCGGATCGGTCACGCGCGTCGCGTTGCCCTGGATGTCGAGCGTGGTATGCGTCGAGTACCGGCCCAGCGGACCGTTGTCGCTGATGGTCAGAAAGGACCGCTGGAGACCGTCGACATGCGTGACGAGGGGCGTTCGGGCGTGCCGCCGCGAGAGCTCCGCGGCCCGCCGGTCGGCGGCCAGTTCCGAGCCGGCGCGGTCGCGCCCCCATGCGCTCTCGAGGACCGTGTCAACCTCGTCCCACCGCTCCTGGTGCCAGGGTGCCAGCGTGACGCGGGTGAACGTTCCGTCAGGCTTGTCGGTTCGGATCAGCCGGCCGAGCGGATCGTAGTGAAACACCGGCGTGACGCCCCAGCGCGTCAGGACGGCATCCGTGTCGAACCGATGCGTCGAGCTGAAGAACGGCTCGTACTTCTTGATGACGTTCCCCTTGTTGTCGTACAGCGTCGCGCCCGAGCCGATCCAGCGCGCCGTGGCGCGACGTCCGGTGGACGTGACCCCCGGCGCCGCCCGGGCCTTGGTTTGAAGCTCGCGGCCGAACCCATCGCGATACACGAACGTGTGCTGCACCTGCGAGGACGTGCCCGCCGCGAGGTCGGCCACGTGCGTTTCGCGAGCCAGCGTACAGATCACAGGAGGGCTTGCGGCGCCGTCGCCGCCCGATTTCCTCGCGCGGCAATACGCCCACAAGTCGTGGACGGTCCGGGTCGTCGCCTCCCCGAGCAGGGCTGGTCCTCTCGATAGCGGGTCCTCAAGGTACGCGCGGACTCGCTGATGATCGAGGTTCGGTCGAAAGCCGCGGAGCGAGTCGCCGACGATGGCATCGGCCCTGCCGGCGAGCGCCGTTCCCGCGACGCGCCCGAGCGCGTCGAACGCAAGGAAGGTCCGGTTCCGGTTGAAGTCCTGGATCTCCTTCGGAAGAAGCGTGTAATAGTCGACCTCGGCCGTCGTCACGTTGTACAGCGGATCGGTGGTCTCCACGGGCGCGAGCCAGCAGGGGTCGTAGCGCGCGAAGGACGTGCGCCCCAGCGGATCGTTCCACTGAACCGGCAGGCAGAAGTGCTGTAAGTCGAAGATCATCGATCCGCGGTCCGCGCGCGGGTCGCCGTCGGGCGCCCACCAGGCGCCGTGCTCGTCCCGCTGGTAACCGCCTTCCCGCGCGAGCGCTTCATCGACTCTGGATCCGTAGACCGTCCCGAGCAGCCCTGGCGACAATGCCTTCCGGTAGGTGTTGTGCGGCAGCGCCAGCAACCCCACTTCGCCCGCACACAAAGGACCGGCGCCCTCGTCGCTCCAGAAACAGTGTCGCGTGTGAGCGATGAGCCTCGCCTGCCGGATGCCCGGCTGCGGCTCGGCGTCGAACTCCGTCTTCGTCGCGCCTCGGAACCACTCGAGCAGCTGTTCCTTCGCAAGCACGGTCGTCGCGCTGGCCGCCAGGTTCACCAGTTCGTAGGACTGCTCCTCGCTGACGACACCGTGGCGGAAGCCGCCCGCATCTGCCTCACGGGACGCGTAAGTCCGAACTGTGTAGGTCGCCAGCGTCCGTCCCTGATCCGGCAGGCGTTCGGGAACCGGACGACGTGGGTAGGACACGGCAGCCGATTCGAGGACGTGGCCGTACTTGTCGAAGAGGAGGTTGAATTCGTGCGTGACCTGCGGGTCGTCGGGTCGGAGCTCGTAGTGGATGCGCAGCTCCTGGCCTTGACGCGCATGGTGTACGGCGTTGGCGCCGTCGGCCCGGCCCTGGAGCCGATGCACGTCGAAGCTCCACGTCGTGACGGTATAGGGGTGAGCAGGGTCAGGCCCCTCAGGGTCGCGGGCGAGCGCCCATACCTCCTTGCGCAGGAGGTGCCCCGCCAGAGATCGAGACGCCTCTTCGTCGAGCAGCGGCGAGACAGGAGGCGGCAGTGAGCTCGCCGGCAGCGTCAGCGGATCCGCTGCGTAGTATTCCTTCGCGTACCGCTTGACCTTCGTATCGGGAAGGTGGCTCCCGGTGTGGAACCAGGTCTTCGTCAGCACGGGCGGCAGGTGCAGCTCGCCGGGCAACGGGTCGCTTCCTGGTGGAAGGGGCGCCTGTGCCGACAAGTACTCGGTGTCCTCCTGGTCGACCCGTCCGAACCCCTTGAAGGCTTTCTCGGCGCTGTCGTAGGCGCCATGCGCGTACGAGAACGTCGACACGAGCCGGGAGCGCGTGATGTCATCGTGCCGTTCGATCCTCGAGAGCACGTATACCGGAAACGGCAGCGGCTCGTCCCACGGCGTGTCGGCGTCGGCTTTCAGCGCGAACCTCGTCGACGGCTCGTACGTGTACTCGACACGGCGTCCCATGCCGTTGTCGACGCGCGTCAACAGGAAGGGTTTCTTCCTGGACAGCGGCAGGTACGAATAGCCTTTCAAGCCGCTCGGCGACGACCATAGAAGCCCGGTGATGCCGCTCCCCAGCAGGTCTACCGGCTGGGGCGGCTCGTCAATCAGCTTCGGCGTGTCGTTCACGAAGAAGCGTTCGGTCCACTCGTTTCCGGCGCGATTGAGCCAGCATTCGACTCGTCCGGAGTCCACGTAGACGAGATCGGCCGGACCGCTGCCGTCGATGTCGATGAAGTACAGCCGGCCCTGCTCGAATGGCCCGGGTGGACTGTGCCTCATCGTCACTCGCCGGCCGAACCTGCCGAGCCCCAGATTCGGCCAGTAGTGAATCTCACGCTGCGCAATCAGGACGATATCGACCAGGCCATCGCCCGTCATGTCGGCGAAATGCACGCGCGGATCGTCGAAGTCCACGTTCGGGAACCGATCGAGCGCGCCCCGTGGAATGATCTGCGGCTTCTTGAACCCGTGTTGACCCTCGCTCTCGAAAAACTCGAAGTGGCGGGAGGTCGAGCGAAGGATGTCGAGACGGCCGTCGCCGTTCAGGTCGATGAGCCGGATGTTTCCGTCGGTGAGCTGGAAGGGGAGGCGAGCGGCAAAGGGCTGATAATCGAGCCAGCGTGGCAGCTCGGACGGCGAGCCGCGCCGGCCGACGCAGCACCCGGCGCCCCGCGTGTCGACGAGGAGGTCCGGGAACCCGTCGCTCGTGAGCTCGCCGAATCCGACGCGATGATCGGCCAGGATCACGGGCTGACGGGGGCGAGCGCCGCGAGGAGCTGCCCCGAGGCTGGCCTGGCTCGCGAAGCGGCCACCACCTTGGTTCTTCCAATAGAAATACTCCGATCCGCCCGTTCGCAGGATGTCGGGCAGGCCGCGCTGAAACAGATCCACGAGCGCGAGATTGCCCTCGCTCAACCCTTCGGTCGGAGCGTTCCCTTCGCCCCGAAGCGTCATCTGATCGTCGGAGGTCGGCGGATCGAAGCCGGAGTAGCAGAACGCCAGCGGTGGAACCGACGAGATGCAGTGCGATCCGCTGCGGACGCCGCGGCCCGTTCCGGCCTCGTAGTCCTCCGAGTAGCTGACGTCTCCGCTCTCGCACGGGGCGTAGCCCCGCCGAATCGCCTCCTTCAACAACGTCACCGTCTGGAACCCGCGACGGTCGGAAGGCGCCGCCAGCACGAGATCCAGTGAGCCGACGAGCGCCGGGCGGCGCGAGCCGGGCACGCGATGAAACATCAGGACACGCATGCAGACACGCCGTGTCCGGGTCTCGAATCCGGATCGAAACGACGAGAACGCGTCGGAACGCACGCTCCACGGTTCGCGCTCTTCGTCGATGTCGTCGGTCACGATCGCATCGCCGGCATCAGTGCGACGATGCTCGCCGTAGTCGAACACCGTTTCGAAGAACCACGCGCTCGCCTCCCAGCCGCTCGAGAGCGACCGAACGGCGTCCGCCGGGGTCGGGAACACGAGGCGCGACAGATTGCCGTAGCGAATGCGCTTGAGATACGTCTGCGCCACCGCGCGGTCGCGCTCGTGCGGCTCCACGCCCGCCCCGTCTTCGCGCCTGTAAACGTAGTGAACGACGTTGCCTGTGCCGTCGTACGCGAGCTGCAGGACCCACCGGAAGACCCTGCCTCGGTCGCTCGGATCGGCGACGATGCCCTCGTCTGTGGCGCCAAAAATCTGGGTGACGTTGTCCTTCGACGTCACGCGCCAGAAGAACGCAGGCGCCACCACGCGAGCGGCGGGCGAACGTGTAACCCAGCGCTCGATTCGGGAGAACGGGCCCTCGTGCCGCAGCCGGTAGGTGTGGACCTCATAGCCGCCCCGCACGACGGGTGGAGAAGACTCATCCACGCGCAACTCCGCGCCGTCGAGCAGGAACACGTCGTCGTCTCGATAGCGAGGCAGGCGTGTCTGCGTTCCCCGGGCGACTTCAGGCATCTCGAGCCTCCAGCCCATGCCGAACGGTCCGTTACCGTTGGCGACGCTGTAGCTCAGGCTCAACTGAGGGCCGAAGCCGTCTCGCCCCTTGCTGAGTGGAATCGGAATGGAGATGCCTTCGGTGCCGGTCTGTGGATTCGGGACGAACGTCTCGCCGAGTCCGGCGATGGCGGCGCCGCTCTTCGGCAGCGAGATGAGGTTCGAGGGGACACGTTTCGACTGCGACCAGGTGCCGGGTCGCGGCCGATTCTGCTCGGCCTCGAGCGCCGCCGCCTCGGTGGGCGCGCCCAGCGCGAGGAGCGCCCCAGTCGCCCGAGCCGAGGTCTTGAGAAAGTCGCGCCGCGCCACGCCGGCGTGAACGCGGTCCGCATGCCGGTCGGAGCCGTCGGACATCGCTCGTTCTAATCGGAGACGGTGACGGCCCCTGTCAGCTCGTCGCGCACCGTGTCGGCACGCAGGACGTTGCGCGCGGTCCACTCGCCGATGACGCGGACTTCCTGGTTGTTCCGCACGAACCCGATGATGCGCCGCTTGACGACCTCCACGGGAATCAGCACGTCGTCATCAGCCGGCCGCTCGGCACGCACTCTGAGGAGGAACCGAAGCTTCTCCTTCTTGTCGCGCTGGCCCGGTCCCGGCGGTTCTTTCTCCTGTGCCTTCTGGATGTGGCCGATGAGGCTCAGTTGCCGGCCTTCGGGGTACCGCAGCCTCAGGCTGTCGAAGCCGATCGTCGCCCCAGTCGTGAGGTCGGTGATGCGATCGGCCCGCAACTGGTTCCTGCGGTTCCATCTGCCGTCCACCTCGACTTCATGCCCCTCGAAGACCGTCCCCTCGACGATGCGCTCCTCCATGTGCACCGTGACATGCCTGCCGTCGGCGCCGACCAGGTCGAAGGTCATCCACTCGCAGTTGAGCCGGTTGCAGGGTCCCCTCTCCTTGTGCTGAACCTCGCCGCGAATCGTTTCCCGTCCGGATTGCGCGGCGGCGCGCGTGTCGGACGCCTCCGCCGCCTGCAGCGCGACGAGACCTGCGGCGAAGACCCGGCTGGAATACCACGTCACGGAACGAAAGACGGCCCAGGGCACGAGCATGATTCCCCCTCGCCCGGATGAATGAATCGGTGGTTGCGAAACGGAAGGGCTGAGGGTATGCGCGCTGCCCGAGCGCTGTCAAGAAAGCGTCAACGACAGCCGGCCGTGCTCTGCCTCGCGCTCGAGCTTCTCGACGAAGGGCGGGAGCTCCGCCAGCGTGGGCAGCTCGACGTACCGGTGTCTGGCGCTCGCCGGCGGCTGGGCGTCCTCATGCGCCCAGCTCAGGGTCGCCGGCACATGGACCGCCCATCCTCCCGCTTCGACGACGGGGAGGACGTCTGACTTCAGCGAGTTGCCGACCATGAGGAAGCGCGCGGGATCGACGCCGCGCCGCGCCAGGATCGTCGAGTACACGCCGGGTGTCTTGTGGCTGACCACTTCGACGAAGCTGAAATGGTCCTTGAGGCCCGATCGCTCGAGCTTCGAGGTCTGGTGGAGCAGGTCGCCCTTGGTCACCAGCATCAACGGGTAGGCATCCGCCAGCGCCGCGACCGCCTCGCCGGCGTTCGCAAAGAGCTCGACCTCCTCCGTGAGCATGCGTCTGGCCAGATCGATCAGTCCGCAGAGCTCCCGGCCGCCGACGCGCCCACCGGTCACTTCGATCGCGGTTTGAATCAGCGACAACGCAAAGCTGGAGACGCCGTATCCGAAGTACTCGAGATTGGCGACCTCGGTACGGTTGACGCAGGCCTCCAGCTCTTCTTCGGTGAGCTCCATGCCGGCGTCGGTCAGGAGGCGGTGAAAGTGGCGGCGCGCGCCGCGGTAGCTTCGCTCGTTGTGCCAGAGGGTATCGTCCGCGTCGAAAGCGATCAGGTCGAACACGCGCCTGTGCATGCGACCAAAGTATAGCGCCGCCTCGCTGCACACGAAGGGGCCTCCTGCCTGCGCGGCCCTTGCGTCCCGCCCGTGACCCGCGCTAGTCTCGCGCCACTACTCTCTCATCCGCGCTTATGCGGAAGGAGGCTCGTCGTGCGTGCACGGTTTCTCGTCACCTGCCTGGCGGTGCTCTTCGCGTCCTTCGAGACGGCGGCTGCACAAACGCAGATCACGACGGGAGTGATCCAGGGCGAGGTGCAGGACGCGACGGGCGGGGTGCTCCCCGGCGTCTCCGTCGAGGTGCAGAATCTCGAGACCAACCTCGCCCTGACGCGCGTGACCGACGGCAACGGGCGATTCGTGTTTCTCCAGCTTCCGCCCGGCCGCTACGGGGTCACCTTCGGGCTGCCCGGCTTCGCGACGATCGTGCACGAGAACGTCACGCTCACCGTCGGGCAGGCGGTGAATCTGAACCCGCGCATGACCGTGTCCTCGGTGCAGGAAACGGTGACGGTCAGCGGCACGGCCGGCGTGGAGACGACGCGGGCTGCGCTCGCGACCACGCTCAATCAGACTACGGTGGAGACGACGCCAATCCTCGGCCGGAAGTTCGAGGACCTCCTCACGCTGACGCCGGGAGTGAGCGTCGTCCAGGGGCCCGACGGCGACTCGATCACGTTTGCCGGCCAGCGCGGCATCTTCAACAACATCAGCCTCGACGGCGGCGACTACAACAACGGCTTCTTCGGGGAACAGGTCGGCGGGCAACGCGCCGCCATCGACATCACGCTCGACGCCGTCAGGGAGTTCCAGGTGATCGCGACGGGCGCCCCCGCCGAGTTCGGCCGCACGGCCGGCGGCGTCGTGAACGTGATCACCAAGTCGGGCACCAACGAGGTCCATGGGAGCGTGTTCCACTACCAGCGCCTGGAAGGCCTCACGGGGGAGCTCTCCGACGGCACGACGCTCGACGAGTTCCATCGCGAGCAGTTCGGCGGCACGGTGGGCGGCCCGGTTCAGCAGGATCGGACGTTCTTCTTCGCGGCCTTCGAGGGGATCACCGGGAACTTCCAGCGGCCGAACCTGAGCCGCGCCATCGGCACGCCGTGTCCCATCGCCGCGCCCACGCTCGCGCAGAACGAGGCGCTCATCAACGGCACCCCCGACTGCCAGCGCCTCGCGCTCCTGAGCTTCTTCAACACGCGGCTGGGACAGGACGAAGGCCAGCCGATCGAGCACCCGATCGAGACGGTGGCCTTCCTCGTGAAGGGCGACACGAACCTGAGCGCATCCAACCGCCTGGCCGTCTCGTACAACTTCAACCACTCGCGGAAGGAGAACGAGACATTCGACGTGGCCACGTATGGCAACTCGGCGAACGGCATCGAGGGCGATCCGTCGCGCATCAACGTCGTCAACGCGAACCTCTTCACGACGATCGCCGCGAACAAGCTGAACGAGCTTCACTTCACCTATGGCCGCGAGTCGCGCCCGCGCCGCGCCGTGGAGTCGAACCTGGCGGCCGACACCGGGATGGGCTTCGGGCCGACGTTCCGGTTTGGGAACCCGTTCTTCCTGCAGCCCGCTGTCGACGAGCTGCTCTGGCGCGCGCAGATCAAGAACAACTTCTCGATCGTCTGGGGCCGTCACACGGTGAAGATGGGCGGCGAGTGGATGCACACGCTGAACGACCAGGTGTTCCGCGGCTTCTTCACGGGCCGCTACCTGTTCGACAGCGTCACCGGCTTCCTGCGCTACGCGTCGCCGGCGGCGCCGGGTGGATTCGGACCGCGGACCGTCGGCTGCTCGAACGGCACGTACGTCACCGCGCCTGCAGCCTGCCCCGCCGGCAGCACGCCGACGGGAGGGCCGCTCCTCTTCTACCTGCAGGGCGCCGGGCGGACGGGACCGGCGACCGACGCCGCGGGGGCGTCGAGAATCACCAACGACGAACTGTCGCTCTTCGTGCAGGATCAATGGCAGATCCGGTCGCACATCACGCTGCAGTACGGCCTGCGATGGGACGCGCAGCTCATGCCCGAAACCGTCGATCCAGCGACGACCGCGTTCGCACGGTTCCTGGGCGACCCGGCGTTTCCCTCCGACGGCACGATCCCGGACCAGTGGCACATGTGGCAGCCGCGCGTGGGGGCGACGTGGGACGTGCGCGGCGACGGCCGCTCGGTGCTCAGGACGAGCGCGGGCGTCTACTTCGCCCGGCAGAACATGCTGAGCCAGGTGGGAACCATCACCACCAACGGCCTCCAGCAGCAGACGATCTTCGCCAACACGGATCTGAACCGGCAGTTCGGCGTTCCGCTGCCCGCGTGGCCCGGCGTGCTGTCGCCCGTCGCGCTGCCCGAGGGCAGCTTCCCCGACTTCTCCGGCGTCCGTGTCTACGACCGCGACTACCGGAATCCGCGGACCTATACCTTCAACGTGGGATACGAGCAGGAGTTCGTGCCGCAGTGGTCGGCATACGCCGACTATACGTGGGCGCGCGGGCGCCATCTCACGCGCTTCCTCAACTACAACCGATCGAACCCGTCGTGCTGCGACCAGGGACCTGGGACCGGCAACATCTATGTCTATGGAGGATCCCCGTTCGGTCCGCAGCTCGGCGAGGTGATGGTCACCACGAGCCGCGGCCGATCGCAGTACAACGGCCTCACACTGGGGCTGCGCAAGCGGTTCAGCGACGGCTTCCAGCTCGAGGCCAACTACGTCCTCGCCCGCGACAGGGATGACGACTCGAACGAGCGCGACCCGTTCACCGACCGCAGCTTCAACTTCTTCGATCTCGATCTCGACTACGCGCTGTCGGACCGCGACATCCGGCACAAGTTCAACTTCTTCGGCTACTTCGAGCTGCCGGCCGGGCTGCGCCTCAACTCGCGGATCCAGGCGCGCGGCGCGCAGCCGATTACGCCCAGCCCGCGCTCGCTTGCCGGCACCGACCGCGGCCGCAACACCGATCGCAAGGACAACGAGTACTTCAGCTTCGACTGGCGCCTCTCGCGCGCGTTCCGCATCGGCACGCGCGCCGAGCTCCTCCCGACGATCGAGATGTTCAACACGTTCAACAACGCCAACAATATCAATCCGCTGACGACTCCGGCGCTCTTCAACTTCGACGGGTTCCTCCGGACCGGCGTCGGCGATCCCCGGCAGGTGCAGTTGTCGCTGAAGCTGACGTTCTGAGCGCCCAGCGCCCGCGGTGTAGAATGCCCGGCATCCGATGGAAGGGCTCGGCCGACGCGCGTTTCTCTTGCTCGTCTCGCTGGTGTCAGCGGTTGCCCCGCTGCGCGGTGTGGCACGGGCCGCGACGGCTGGCGCGACGCAGGCGTCGCCGTCCGCCCTGGACGACTTTCTCGCACTGTCGGTCCGTCTGACTGGACGCGCGAAGCTCGACCGCGGCATTGCTCGAACCTACCTGGATGCCTTGCAGTCGGTTCCCGGAAACCGCCAGCTGATCGCCGATCTGTCCTCAGGTGGTCTCGAGAGCCGCCGGAGGACGCCCGCTCACGTCGCCCTGGAGCAAGACATCATCGCCGCCTGGTACACCGGAACCTACGAGGTCGACGGACGGCGCCATCTCGCCACTCATGCCGGCGCGCTCATGTGGAGCGTGCTCGGCAGGCCGGCGCCCGGGATCTGCGCGAGCGCCCGCGCGTCGTGGTCGCGGCCGCCCCGGGCGATGGCCCGCTGACGTGCAGCGCACGGCTGACGTGGTGATCGTCGGCTCCGGCGTCGCCGGCAGCCTGGCCGCCACGCGCCTGGCCGGCCACGGCCTCAGGATCCTCGTGCTCGAAGCGGGACCGCGCGTGAAACGGATCGACGCCATCGGGCAGTTCCATCGCGCGTTGATCAAAGTCCCGGAATCTCCGTATCCGAACGCGGACTTCGCTCCTCACCCACAGAGCGATGCGCTCGACGGTTACTACGTGCAGGACGGCCCGGATCGCTTCAGCAGCACCTACCTGCGGCAGGTCGGGGGCACGACGTGGCACTGGCTCGGCACGGCGCTCCGCCTGGTGCCTGACGACTTCCGCCTTCGATCGCGGTTCGGCGTCGGCGTCGACTGGCCCATCTCGTACGACGATCTCGAACCGTGGTACTGCGAGGCGGAACGCGAGCTGGGCGTGGCCGGAGATTCCGGCGCCGATCTGAACGCGCCCAGGAGCCAGCCGTACCCGCTGCCCGCGATTCCGATGACCTATCTCGACCAGCGGGTCGCGGCTGCCCTCTCCGGCTCCGGCTACTCGGTGCAGCCGACGCCTCAAGCCCGGAACTCGCAGGCGCACGACGGCCGGCCGGCCTGCTGCGGAAGCACGACCTGCATTCCCATCTGTCCCATCCAGGCGAAGTACGACGCAATGGTCCACGTCGAGCGCGCGGAGCGGGCCGGGGTGGAGCTCCTCGACCGGGCCGTGGTGTCGGCGATCGAGATCGGAACGCACCGGCACGTGACGGCGGTCGTGTTCAAGCGGCCCGACGGCACCGAAACGCGGGCGGCGGCCAAGGTGTTCGTGATTGCCGCGCACGGCATCGAGACGCCCAAGCTCCTGCTCCAGTCGCGAAGTGAATCGTGGCCGGCCGGCGTGGCGAACTCCAGCGACCAGGTCGGGCGCAACCTGATGGATCACCCGACGCAACTGAGCTGGGCGCTGGCCGGCGAGCCCTTGTGGCCGTACCGGGGGCCGTTGTCGACGGCAGCCATCGAATCGCCCCGCGCGGGAAGCTGGCGTGCGGAGCGGCCCTCGTTCAGGATTCAACTCGACAACAACGGCTGGTCGTGGCCGATGGGCACGCCGGACCATACCGTCCGCCGGCTCCTGCGAGACGGCCTGCGCGGCGCCGAGCTGGAACGGAGGCTCGCCGACCGCAGCTCGCGTGAGCTCGGGCTGGCCACGATGACCGAGCAGCTCCCCGATCCCGCGAATCGGATCGTGCCCGATCACGGGCGGCGCGATGCGCTGGGACTGCCGCGCCCGAGAATCACGTTCCACTTCGACGAATACACTCGGAGGGGCCTGGCCGAGGGCCGGCGGATCCATCAGCAGATCTTCGAGGCCCTGAAGTCCACCGAGGTGTCTCATGACGACGAGGTCAAGCCCGCCGGGCACCTGATCGGCACGTGCCGGATGGGCAGCGATCCGAAGCGGTCCGTCGTCGACGCGGACCTTCGTTCCCACGATCACCCGAACCTGTTCATCCTTGGCAGCGCCGTGTTCCCCACGTCCGCCGCATCGAACCCGACACTCACCATCGCCGCGCTGGCGCTTCGCGCCGTCGAACCGATCCGCCGCCATCAGGCCTGAGGTCTCATGCCCTGGTGGCTCGAGCCGCCGGGTACGTGATAGAACCGGACGGATGTCACTTCCGCCGCCGATCGAGCCCATGCTCGCCAGGCTCGCCGACGAGCTCCCTGCGGGCGGGGCGTTCCTGTACGAGCCGAAGTGGGACGGATTTCGCGCCATTGTCTTTCGGGGCGATCACGACGTGTTCATCCAGAGCCGCGACCTGCGGCCGCTGGATCGCTACTTTCCCGAGCTCCACGACGCCCTGCTGGCGAATGTGCCTGCCGGCTGCGTGGTCGACGGCGAGATCGTGATCGCGACGCCGCGCGGGCTCGATTTCGATGCGCTCCAGCTTCGACTGCATCCCGCGGCCTCGCGCATCGCGAAGCTGGCGAAGGCGACGCCGGCGGTCTTCATCGCCTTCGATCTGCTCGCCGCGGGCGGCCGCGACGTGCGCAGCGTGCCCCTGGGCGAGCGCCGCGCCCTGCTCGAAGAGACGCTGGCCGCCGCGGAGCCGCCGATCTACCTCACGCCCATGACGCGGGATCGCGCCGTCGCGGAAGACTGGCTGTCGCGCTTCGAGGGCGCCGGGCTGGACGGCGTGATCGCCAAGCCGGAGCAGGGCACGTACGAGCCGGGCAGGCGCGCGATGATCAAGGTCAAGCATGCGCGCACGGCCGACTGCGTGGTCGCCGGGTTTCGCTGGCACAAGAACGGGAACGGCGTGCTCGTGGGATCGCTTCTGCTGGGTCTCTACGACGAGCGAGGGGCGCTGCAGCACGTCGGCGTGACCTCGTCGTTCACGATGACGGCGCGGAAACAGTTGGCGATCGAGCTGGCGCCGCTCCGTGCGCATGCGCTCGACGGGCATCCGTGGCGCGAATGGGCCGAGGCGGGTGCCAGCGGCGCGCGCATGCCCGGCGGCCAGAGCCGCTGGAGCGCGGGCAAGGATCTTTCGTGGGAGCCGCTGCGCGTCGAGCGCGTCTGCGAGGTCAAGTACGACCATTTGCAGGGAGAGCGCTTCCGCCACGCGGCCACCTTTCTTCGCTGGCGCCAGGACAAGGCTCCGCGCGACTGCCGCTACGACCAGCTCGAGGTCACGACGGCTTACGAGCTCGAGAAGGTCTTCGCGGCGGGCGGCCGCCGGCGCTGACTTCCGGCCAGTCCTGCGGCGCCTCGTCAGGATCGAGCGCTTCCTGAGGGGGCCGCAGCGCCTCCGGGACGTGCCGCAGGTTCACGCGGATGCGCGTCCACGTGTGGAAGCGGCCGCGCATCGCGTCGACGAGCACGTCGGCGGGCAGCAGGTGCGCGGCCGCCTCGGGGTGCCGCGCCTTCCAGCGCTCCAGCCCGGCAAGCGCGTCGTCCTTCGACTGCGCGCGGGCGATCTCGATCAAGGGATGCTTCGGCGTACGCCGGCGGGACGGCTGCACGCGCGCGGGCTCACCAGGCTGCTTCCGGAAGTGGGGCGGCCACGGCGCATCGCTCAGCCCCTCCCGCTCGTGACGCGCCGACAGCTCGAGCAAGCTCTCGAGCGAGCACGGGTGCCGATCGATGCCCGCATGCCGGTCGCCCACCGCCGTAAACCGTGACGGCATGGTGGCGAGCGTGAAGTCACGAGGGTCGCAGGCGTCCAGCTCGTCCCAGGCGAGCGGTGCCGACACGCGCGCATCCGGGGTGGGCCGGACGGAATAGGCGGCTGCGACGGTTCGGTCCTTCGCGTTCTGGTTGTAGTCGAGGAACACGCCCTCGCGCTCTTCTTTCCACCACTTGCTCGTGGCCATGCCCGGCGCGCGCCGTTCCACCTCGCGGGCCAGTGCGAGGGCCGCGCGGCGCACGTCGCCGAATCCCCAGCGGCGCTCGAGGCGGACGTACACGTGGATGCCACGCGAGCCCGACGTCTTCGGCCAGCCGGCGAGGCCGAAGTCGTCGAGGGCTGCGCGCACGACGCGCGCCACCTCGCGGAGCTGCTCCCACGCCACGCCGGGCACGGGATCCAGGTCGATGCGCAGCTCGTCGGGATGATCGAGGTCTTCGGCGCGAACCGGGTGAGGGTGCAGCTCGAGGCAGGCGAGGTTGGCCATCCAGGCGAGCGCGGCCGCGTCACGCGGCACGACCTCCTCGGCGGTGCGGCCCGACGGAAAGCGCAGCGCCACCACCTCGATCCAGGGAGGGCGGGACCGTGGCGCGCGCTTCTGATAGAAGAGCTCGTGGCCGATGCCGTCTGGATATCGCACGAGGACGTTGGGTCGTCCCCCGGCGGCGCGCAGCGCGCCGTCGGAGACGGCGAGATAGTAGCGCGCCAGGTCCAGCTTGGTATGCCCGGCCTGCGGGAACAGCACTTTCCCCGGGTTCGAGATCGCGACGTCGCGTCCGGCGACGGCCAGGACCTCCTGCTCGGTCTTGCCTGGCATTCAGTCGGCGCTCACAGCCGGCGTCACCTCGCGTGGCCCCCGAACGCGGGATCCTGCGGCGCCTGCGAGGGCGGTGCATGGACCGTCGCGCCGGCCAACTGCGCGAGCGCCGCCAGCGTGGTCTGGGCGGCGTTGAGCCCGAGGCGGAAGTCCTTGTCGGAGAACGTCGAATAGCGGTCGGTCGGCTGGTGCCAGTGCGGATCCCACCCGCCGCCGATCTGGGCGCCGCGCTCGTTCTCGCGCAGGCTGACGGCGGCGACGAGATCCATGAACGGCGTCGAGTCGGTGTTCGTCATGTGCGGTCCCACCGAGGCGGGGTAGTCCGTCGCGTATTTTCCGTTGGCGGCGTGGAGCAACCAGGCGAGCTTCTGCGATTCAGCCGCCATCTTCGAGCTGGACTGGAACTCGATGTTGACGTCGGCCTCCGGCCGCTGCTCGGGGCTCACGGTGCCGTCTTCGCGCGGCATGCCGTGATCGAACAGCATCATGTCGTGCTGGATCATGCCGAGCCATCTCGGCTCGGGATATCGGCCCGAGCCCGGCGGATCTTCCCTGCCCTGCAGGTCCTTCCGCTGCTCGACGTACGCGCGTGAGCCGTTCAGGCCGGTCTCCTCGTTGTTCCAGAGGGCGAAGCGGATGGACCGCTCGGTGCGCACGTCCGGACCGTTCAGCACACGCGCCAGCTCCATCACGAGCGCGGTCCCCGACCCGTCGTCGTTGGCCGCCTCGCCCCAGCCGTGCCCGTCCATGTGCGCCCCGATGATGTACATCTCGTCGGGGTGCGTGGCGCCGATCTTCGTGCAGTAGACCTCTTCGCGAGGACCCGGCATGGATGGCTGCGCGTTCAGCTCCCGCAGCTTCACGTCCGGCTGCGCCATCGGATCCGTGTTGACGCCGGTGCGCGGGCGGACGCCGCGCGGCCGGCCGCCGCCCACCGCGACGAGCGGATCCTGCGGCCGCCTGACGCGGCCTCGAGTCGTTCGCTGCGGGTCGGGTTGGTACTCGTACTTCAGGCGCTCGGTGTTCGTACACCCGTAGCTCTTCAACTGCGCCTCGATCCAGTCGATCGCCGCGCGGTTTCGATCGGTGCCCTGCCGGCGGTCGCCGAACGCCGTCAGCCCCTTGATTGTAGCCTTGTAGCGCTCGACGTCGAGGCGATCGACGAGCACCCTCACGGGATCCGCAATTGCTTCCCCCTGGGCGGCGGCGGGCGAGAGCCTGGACGCGACGACAATTGACGTGATGATCAGGATCGAAAGCGTCGGGCGCATGGTGAGCTCTCCGCGGGGCAGTGTAGCCC
>JBOGIW010000268.1:0-12382 GCA_050748045.1 Vicinamibacterales bacterium
CTTCTACGTGGCCTTGCCGAACAACGGACACCGGACCTGAAAACCCGCGAATCCCAGCCGGGGGCTGCCGCATGGCTCCTCGACACCGGGGAGTGCTAGAATCGGCCGCGCTCCAAGATGCTGGCGCTCTCGACGCGCACGCGTCATACGAATCGACGACGACGTTGTGTAACCTTACAACCCATAGTCGAGGTTGTTCTGAGAGAGGACTCATCATGCGTGTCATCTACGGTTCCGCACTTGCCGTGGCCATCGTCATCGTCGGCCCCGCGCCGATCGCCGCCCAGGGGCAGGCCGACGCTGCTCGCGCCGTGGCGGGAGGCGGCATTTCCGTGCCGGGGTGGACCGGGAAGATCGATGCCCAGGAGGAGAAGGCAGGACAGGTCCTGAACAACGCCAAGCTCGCCCAGGCCGGCAAAGGCCTCCAGGTGACGACGGGACCCGCCGTGACGTACTGGAACCCGGCGAACACAGCCGCAGGCAACTACACAGTGAAGGCGACGTTCACCGAGTCGAATTACATGGGCTTGAACGATCATCCGCACCCGTACGGCATTGTCATCGCCGGCAACGACATGGGCACGGGGCAGCAGAGCTATGTCTACTGTTCGGCCTACGGCAACGGCACATTCATCGTTCGTGGCTTTGGTCCTGAGCCGTTCCAGATGGGTGGCCGGCGGCCGGAAGCGAACGCGGCCGTGAAGAAGGCGGCGGCGAAGGGCGAATCCGTCACGCAGGAAATCGCCATGTCGGTCAGGGGCGACAAGGTCGAGTGCGCGATCAACGGCACGGTCGTCGCCAGCCACGACAAGGCGGCGCTCGTCGCGCCCGGCAAGCTCAAGTCCACCGACGGCGTCTACGGGATCCGCTTCGCGCACAACACCGAGGCGACGGTGATGGGCCTGAGCGTGACGAAGCAGTAGCTCAGCCGCCGCTGAGACGCAGGAAGCGCTGCACGCGCCGCCCGGTGGAGGCTTCGCCGACGTAGAGATTCCCCTTCGAGTCGAGGCTCATGCCGTGCGGCCGCAGCAGTTGTCCAAGCTGCCGGCCGCCGCGGCCGAACTCGCCGGCGATCTCGAGATCGCGGCGCCGCAGGATCCAGATCTTGTGGTTCGTGCCGTCCGCCATGTAGAGCCACTGCTGCGCCCGGTCCTCCGACGGCACCAGCACGAACGCCGAACCGGAGGCCCGCGTGCGGGGCGCAACGATCTTCTCCCTGACGAAGGTGCCGCTCCGCTCGAAGACCTGGATGCGGTTGCCGCGACGGTCCGCTACGTAGATCAACCCGTCGCGCGTGCCGGTCAGGCCGTGCACGGTGGAGAACTGCCGCGGCGGCGGGCCATCGGGATTGCGGTCGCCGAAATCGTACGTGTCGTCCGGCGGCCCGCCGTAGGCGCCCCAGTGACGGAGGTACTTGCCGGTCGCGCCCTCGAACACCACGACGCGTCGGTTCCGATAGCCGTCGGCGACGAAGACCTCGTTCGTGCCGGGATCGACCCAGATGCCGGCGGGGCCGCCCAGGAGCGCCGTATCGGCGCTGCCGTTGTTCTTGTCGTACGTGCCGATGGTCATCACGTGCGTGCCCTCGCGCGTGAACTTCATCACGCGGTGGTGCGCGTGACTGCCGACCCAGACGAAATCGTTGTGGTCCACGAAGATCCCGTGCGGGTTGCGCGGATACGCCGAGACGTCCTGGGAAGGGTCGCCCCAGCCCCGCACCACGTTCCCCTGCGGGTCGAGCTCGATGACGGTCGGTGCGGGCGCGCAGCACGTGCCGATGGGCGGCTTCTGGACCGCCGCCGTTTCCTCCTCCGTCAGTGTTTCGGGAAGGTGGGTCACCCACATGTGATCGCGGGCGTCCACGAAGACGCCGGTGACGGCGCCGAGAATCCAGTTGTTCGGCATCTCCCCGGGCCACGCCGGATCGACCTGGAATCGCGGCGGGGTGCTCTGTGCGCCCAGGACGGTCGTGAGTCCCAGGAGAATCGCGGCAGCGTGGCTGTTCCGGCCCCTCATCATCGGTGTCAGCTCCTCGATTACGGTTGTCCGAACGCGTACAGCGCCGAGGTCGTGCGCACGTAGACGCGTCGGTCGGCAAACGCCGGTGTCGCGTAGGTGTCTTCGCCGAGATCGTTCACGACCGTCGGGGTGAGGTCGCCGCCCGGCGCGACGACGACCACCGTGCCCGCCTCGGTCGTGAAGAAGATGTGACCGTCGGCGGCGACCGGCGACGCGAAGTGCGGGCCGAGCGCGCCGGTCAAGCGTCCCTGCCTGATGACGGCGCCTGTCTCGGGATGAAGCACCGTCACGATCCCGTTGTCGTTGACCATGTACAGGGCGCCGCCGTACAAGAGCGGCGAGGGCAGTTGCGGCACGCTGCGGCGATACGTCCAGCGGATCGCCGTGTCGCTCATGTCCCCGGAGCCGCCGAGGCGGATGGCGAGCATCCCGTTCTCCGAGTCGAGCGCCGCCCGGTAATACGACCACTCGTCGGGCGTCAGCGAGCCGCTGGCGTCGAGGTCGGCGACGGCAAACCAGAAGGCCGCGGTGAGCCTCGGGAACTCCGACTTCGAGAGGAGCCCGTCGCGATCGCCGTCAGCCGTCTTCCAGACCTCATCCGCGGACGGAACCGTGACCTTGTTGCCGGGGTCATTGACCGGAGCGCCATAACCGTTCACGTAGATCGTGTCGCCTCCGATGACCGGCGTCGACTTCATCTCGAAGGACAGGCCCCCCACCCACCAGAGCTTCTTCCCGGTGGCCGCATCGTACGACGTCAACAGAAACGATCCCGGGAGCAGGATCTGATCGCGGCCGTCGGGGCCCCGCCAGACGATGGGCGTCGAGTGGCCGCTTTTGGCTTCCGGTCGATCCACCTTCCACTGCACGCGTCCCGTGCGCGTGTGGACCGCCATGACGAACGAGCCGACGCTCTGATCGCAGGCGAGCACCACGAGGTCGCCCACGACGATCGGCGACGCGCCCATGCCGTAGATGTTGTTGAACGGTCCGAGCGGCATCCGCCACTGCTCGCCGCCCGCCGCGTCGTAGGCGACGAGGCCGTAGTCGGGAAAGAAGACGTAGACGCCGTTTTCCTCCACGGCGGGGCTCGGCGACGCGGGGTTGTTGCGCTTGTCGACGACGTTCGTCTCGACACGAGGCGCCGCGCGCTCCCAGAGCACGCGGCCGGTCAGACGGTCGACCGCGATGGTGACCAGCGCGCCGGCGCGAAACCCCGTGACGAAAATGCGATCGCCCTGGAGCACGGGCGACGAGTGCCCCGGCGGCAAGGCGAGACGCCAGAGGAGATTCTTCTCCGGGCCGAACTCCGTCGGAACGTGTGTCGCCGCCGACACACCCGAGCCGTTTGGTCCTCGAAATCGGGGCCAGTCGGGCGCGGCCGCCGCGGCCGTGATCGACGCCGTCACGAGGACGGCGGCTGCGAGGGCGAACGCAACGACAGACGCTGACGGCATCGACGCAGTATAGCCATGGGCGATGGGTGACAGGGCTATTTCGGCCGCGGCCGCGTTCCCGGCCGGGCCGAAGCGTGCGTCTTCCGGCCTGGCTCGACAGCAATCCGCCCGCGACGAATTCGGCCGTGCAATCGCACCCCCCCGGCCGGTGTAGCATGCACCAGATACGTCAGAGGTGGGAGGGAACATGCGCCTGAAGCTTTTCGCCGCGCTCATGGCCGCAGCCGTCCTGGCCACGGCATCGCCCGTTCTCACGGTGACGAATGGACAGCCGGATGGAAATGGCCATCCGTATGTCGGGGTAGCCATCCAGCCGATCCCCAGCATGCCGGGCTTCGTGAGCGTGTGCTCAGGGGCGGCGCTGTCGGCGACGAGGTTCCTGACCGCCGCGCATTGTTTCGACCCCGCCGCGCCGGCGTTCGTCTCCTACAAGTCGGGGCCGCCGTTCAGCCTTGCCGCCGATTTCACGCCGGGGACGTTTCACCCGCACCCGGACTGGTGCATCGGCTGCGGACCGGGACTTCCGGGATTCGACACGCGCGACGTCGCGGTCATCGCCCTGAACGCTCCGAGGGATCCGGGCGTGTTCGCCACGCTGCCGGCGGCCGGTCTCGTCGATACGCTGCCGATGGGGACACTCGTGGATCTCGTCGGCTACGGCGTGCAGGGGTTCGTGCGCGGCGGCGGTCAACCTGGGCAAATCTTCCTCTTCACGCGCTTCTTCGCGCCCAGCCAACTGGTTCAAAGCAACCACGTCCACAGCGCCGAGTTCATCAAGCTGACCGCCAACCCGGCACACGGCAAGGGCGGGGTGTGCTTCGGCGATTCGGGCGGCCCTGATGTACTGGCCGGCACCGACATCGTGCTGGCTGTCAATTCGTACGTGACCAACGGCAACTGCGCGGGTGTGACCTACTCGAACCGCGTTGACCTGCCCGACGTGCTGGCGTTCATCAACAGCATCTGACCGCGTCCTGCGGCTCGCGGGTCGTGTCTCATCGGCAGACCGAGCGCACGACCCGCCCTCAGTGCCGGCCCTCGCCGATCAGCTCGAGTCGCGCGGTTCAGGACACCAAGCACATCCACGACAAGGGCTTCCCGGGCAGCGTCGGGATGAGCACGGCAATTCGGTGCACACGCGCGCAGGCCTCCTCCCGGTCGAGCTGGCGCTCGGGGAGCCCTGTCCCGCCTGTTCCGAGTGAGTTGTTCGGTTCGGGGCGCCCAACCGTTTTATCTGCCAGGTGAGCGCATTTAACCGGATTCCGGGGAGAAGAAAGTCGCGGTAGAGCTTGCCGAACGTGCGACTCAATGGTACTTTATTGTGCTTTAGCGGACAGCAACTCATCCATTCAACACAACACTTTTCAGCGGGCGGGTGAAGCCAAGTATGGTCGCGATCTCAGCTGAGCTCACGGGGAAGAGTCCGAAGATTCAGGCACTCCAGGAGGATATCGAGCTGGCGGCGCGGAGCGACGCCAAGGTGCTCATCACCGGCGAGAGCGGCACGGGTAAAGAAATTGCCGCCCGTCTCATTCACGCCAGCAGCCTGCGCCGCGCCCGGCCGCTCGTGGCCATCAACTGCGCGGGCATTCCGGAAACGCTCCTCGAGTCGGAGCTGTTCGGCCATGAGCGCGGCAGCTTCACCGGCGCCGTCCGCGACCGCGGCGGTCTGCTCGAAGCGGGGCATCGCGGCACGGCCTTCCTCGACGAAGTCGGCGAGATGACGTTGCGCATGCAGGGGACGCTCCTGCGCTTCCTCGAGAACGGGGAGATCCAGCGTGTGGGGAGCGATCGGCGGCAGGCGCCGATCGACGTCCGCATCATCGCCGCGACGAATCGCAACCTGCTCGACCGGGTCGCCACGAGCGACTTCAGGCTAGACCTGTATTACCGGCTCAACGTGATCCACCTGACCACCCCCGCGCTCCGCGAGCGTCCCGAGGACATTCCACTGCTGCTTGAACGGTTCATCGAGCAGTACACCCGCACGTATCGCCTGGCGGCGCCGCGGTTCTCGCATCAGGCGCTCGAGGCGTTTTGCGCCTACGACTGGCCGGGCAACGTGCGCGAGCTGAAGAACGTCGCAGAGCGGCTGGTGATCACGCGCGCGGGCAGGCAAATCGGTCCCGCGGATCTCCCGTTTGTCGCCGGACCCTCCACCACGGTGGCGGCTGCGCCGGTGCCTCCGTCCGGGACGCCGGTGCCCGACAACCGCATCGATAGCCTGGTCACGCGGATGATCAAGGGCGGCGAGTCGTTCTGGTCGGTCGTCTACGAGCCGTTCATGGCCCGCGACCTCACGCGCGACGACGTGCGGGGCGTGATTCGGCGGGGGCTCGAGGAGAGCCGGGGCAGCTACAAGGTGCTGATGCGGTCGTTCAACCTCGAGGAGCGCGACTACAAGCGCGTGCTGAACTTCCTTCGCAAGCACGAGTGTCACGTGGCGTTCCAGCCGTACCGGACGGGCGTGGCCTTCAACGTGACGAAGCCCATCCTGCCGCCCTCCCGCGTCAGCCGGCGTGATCACGCGCTCGCGTGACGCTGGTACACTGGGCAGGTGCAGTTGCGGGTCGCCCGTCTCTGTCACGACTGCGAAGAAGTGCATGCGGACCAGCAGTGCCCGGTCTGCGCGTCGGAAACCTTCACGTTCATCACGCGATGGGTTCCGGCGCCGGAGCGGCGCAAGCGCCCCAGGGCGACGACGTCCGAGGACGCGGAGATCTATCGCCGGCTCACCGGTGTCGATGAGCGGCCGTCGGCGGCGGGCCGCCTGCTGAGGCGCGCGGCGGTGGGACTCACAGCGGTCGGGATTGCCGGATGGCTCTGGGGCCGCACGAAGCACCCGCAGAAGCCGCCTGCCGCGCCCTCTCAGGACGGCGACGCATAGAGCCGGCGCACAACACCGGCAAGAGCCCGTCCGCGCGCAGACAAGCGCTGACAACCCGTTACGAGAAAGTGCGAGCAATCCGAGGTTTTTTGGCCAAAAACGGCCGTATACTGCTACTGCGCGCTGGAGACGAATAGGCGCCGGATGACGCACCTGTCGATCGCGGTCCTCGGGGTCGGTGTCTTCGGTGTGCTCGCGGGCGCCGCCGCCGGAGCCGCCGGGAACAGCAGGTCTGCGTCGATGGCGCCGGTGGCGAGCCACGCCGCGATCCTGCCGTCGGACTCCCAGACCGCCCTCGTCAAGCAGTACTGCACGCCCTGCCACAACGACCGGATGAAAGCGGGCGGCCTCAGCCTGGCCGGGTTCGATGCGGCCCATGTCGAGCAGCAGGCGGAGGTGACGGAGAAGATGATCCGCAAGCTGCGCGCGGGCATGATGCCGCCCGCCGGCGTGAAGCGGCCGGACGAAGCCACGGTCGCCTCGCTCGCGTCGGCCTTCGAAGCCAGGATGGACGCGCTCGCGGCGGCCAAGCCGAACCCGGGCTGGCGGCCGTTCCAGCGGCTCAACCGCGCCGAGTATGCCCGCGCCGTCGGCGACCTTTTCGGACTCGACGTGGACGTCACCGCATTCCTCCCGCCCGACACGATGAGCCACGGCTTCGATAACGTGGCCGACGTGCAGACGTTCTCGCCGACGCTCATGGAAGGCTACCTGCGCGCGGCGGCCAGGATCAGCGCGCTCGCCGTCGGGGATCCTGCCGCGAGTCCGAGCGAGGCGACGTACAAGACGGATCGCTCCGCGTCGCAGTGGAGTCACGTCGAGGGCGCTCCGCTCGGGACGCGCGGCGGCCTCTCCGTCGTGCACGTGTTCCCGGCCGACGGCGAGTACACGTTCCGGATGATGCTGCACTCGATCCCCACGGGTCAGCTCTACGGGAGCGCCATCGCCACGACGAGCGGCCGGCGCGAACAGCTCGAGGTGTCGATCGACGGCGAGCGCGCGGCCGTGCTCGAGATCAACCCGCGGATGACCGAACAGGATCCGCAGGGCATGAACCTGTTCACGGAGCCCACTTACGTCACGGCCGGTCCGCACCGCGTTTCGGCGGCGTTCATCCAGCGCTTCGAAGGCTTCGCGGTGGACGACGTGCTCGCGCCGCAGGACTACACGCTGGCGGACACGCAGATCGGCGCCGGCTTCGGCGTGACGACGCTGCCGCACCTCCGCGATCTGGCGATCACCGGCCCGCAGAAGGCGACCGGCGTATCCGACACGGCGAGCCGGCGGCGGATCTTCACGTGCCGTCCGACCGCGGCATCCGAGGAGCTCCCGTGCGCCACCGGCATCGTGAGGCGTCTGGCCACGCAGGCGTACCGGGGCGCCTTCGGCACCGAGGACCTCGAGGGTCTGCTGCGTTTTTACGCCGAGGGACGGCGCGAGCGCGACTTCGAGCACGGCATCCGGCTCGCCGTGCAGGCCATGCTGGCCAGCCCGAAGTTCCTCTTCCGCCTCGAGGAGGCGCCCGCCACGCTCCGCGCCGGTCAGCCCTACAAGGTGAACGACATCGACCTGGCGTCCCGCCTCTCGTTCTTCCTCTGGGGCACGGTGCCCGACGCCAGGCTCGTGCAGGCGGCGAAGACGGGCACCTTCCGTGCGCCGGCCGTCTTCGACAGCGAGGTGCGCCGGATGCTGGCGGACCCGCGCGCCGACGCGCTCGCGACGCGATTCGCCTCACAGTGGCTCCGCCTGCAGGACCTCGACACGATCCGCCCCGATGCGCTGCTCTACCCCCACTGGGACAGCACGCTGACGCAGTCGCTGAAGCGCGAGACGGAGCTCTTCTTCTCCAGCCTCGTGCGCGAGGATCGAAGCTTCCTGGATCTCCTCACGGCGGACTATTCGTACGTGAACGAGCGCGTCGCGCGGCACTACGGCATCCCGAACGTCGCGGGTCATGCCTTCCGTCGCGTGCAGCTCCCCGACAACCGCCGCGGGATCCTCGGGCACGCGAGCATGCTCATGCTGACGTCGGTGGCCGACCGCACGTCGCCCGTCAACCGCGGCAAGTGGGTGATGGAGGTGCTGCTCGGCTCGCCGCCGCCGCCGCCGCCGCCGAACGTCCCCGCCTTCGAGGACACCAGGGCCGCGGTGGCCGGGAAGCTTCTCACCGTGCGCGAGCGCATGGAGGAGCATCGCCGGAACCCGGCGTGCACCTCGTGCCACCGCGTGATCGACCCGCTGGGCCTTGCGCTCGAGAACTATGACGTGACGGGCGCCTGGCGCATCAAGGACAGCGGCGTTCCCGTGGATCCGAGCGGCGACCTCTACGACGGCACGAAGATGGACGGCCCGGCCGGGCTTCGACAGGCGCTGTTGAAGCGCAAGGACGTGCTGCTCCTCAGCTTCACCGAGAGCCTCATGACCTACGCTGTGGGCCGCCGCATGGAGCACGTCGACATGCCCGCCGTTCGCGCCATCGTGCGCGACGCGGCGAAACAGGGCTACCGGATGTCCGCGTTCATCCTCGGCGTGGTCAACAGCGCGCCGTTCCAGATGAGCCGTGCCGAGAACGTACTGACCACTGACGCCCGCCGTCGCCTCGACGCGGCGTCGGCCGAACAGGCCGAGGTGAGGTAGCGATGTCGTACATCACACGCAAGCACATCACCCGCCGCACCGTGCTTCGCGGCATGGGCGTCAGCATGACGCTGCCGTTCCTGGAGGCGATGCTGCCGGCCGGGTCGGCGTTTGCGACGCACGCTCGCGCGAAGCGGATCCGCCTCGTGTGCATCGAGATGGTGCACGGCTCCGCCGGCGCAACCGCGATCGGCGCGCAGAAGCACCTCTGGTCGCCGGCGACCGTGGGGCGCGACTTCGATCTGTCGCCGTCGAGCCTCAGCCCGCTCGAGCCGTACCGCGACCACCTCACGATCGTGAGCAACACCGACGTGAAGAACGCGGAAGCGTTCAGCGCGCCGGAGATCGGCGGCGACCACTTCCGGTCGAGCGCCGTGTTCCTGACCCAGTCGCACCCGCGCCAGACGCAGGGGTCGGACGTGAAGGTCGGCACGTCGTTCGATCAGTACTACGCCCGGACGTTCGGCCAGGACACCGCCATCCCGTCGATGCAGCTCTGCATCGAGAACGTGGACCAGGCCGGCGGCTGCGCGTACGGCTATGCGTGCGTCTACACCGACACGATCAGCTGGGCGTCCCCCACCGAGCCGCTGCCGATGATCCGCGACCCGCGCGTGGCGTTCGATCAGTTGTTCGGCGTCGGCGCGACGCCCGAGGAGCGCGCCCGCCATCGCCGTACCGACCGCAGCATCCTCGACTGGATCACCGCCGAGGTGGGCCGCCTGAACGCGACGCTCGGTCCCGCCGATCGCGCGCGGCTCGCCGACTACCTCGACGACGTGCGCGAGATCGAGCGGCGACTGCAGCGCGTCGAGGTGCAGAACACGAGCGGCGAGCCGCGTGAGCTGCCCGGCGCGCCTGTCGGCGTCCCCGACTCGTTCGCCGAGCACGTGCGGCTGATGTTCGACATCCAGGCGCTCGCCTTCGCCTCCGACACGACGCGGGTCTTCTCCTTCAAGATGGGCCGCGACGGCTCCGGCCGCGCCTACCCGGAGAGCGGCGTGAACACCGGCTTCCATCCCGCCTCGCATCACCAGGACCGTGAGGATCGCATCGTCGAGTTCTCGAAGATCAACCGCTACCACATCAGCCAGTTGCCGTACTTCCTCGAGAAGCTGAAGAACACGCCCGACGCCGGCGGCGCAAGCCTCCTCGACAACGCGCTCATCGTGTACGGGTCGCCGATGGGCAATTCGAACGTGCACAATCACAAGCGATGCCCGCTCGTCCTGGTCGGACACCTGGGCGGGAGCCTGCGCGGCGGGCTGCACATCAGGACGCCCGGCGGCACGCCCATGGCCAACGTGATGCTGACGCTCATGCAGGACCTCGGCCTCGAGATGGAGACGTTCGGCGACAGCAGCGGCACCGTGGACCTCAACGACGCCGTGGAGACGACGGAGATCGCACGAGGCTGACGATGAGAGGCCGACTGATTCGCGGATCCTGCGCGGGCGCGCTCGGCGCGCTGACGCTCTCGGCCGTGCTGCACGCCGGGGGCCACGCTCCAGCCATCGGTGCCGCCGGGATCGACGCGATCGGGCGAGACACGCCGTCGGTCGCCGATGCGGCGATGCGCGGCCACCGCGACGCCGTGCGCGGAATGCTGAAGGACGGCGCCGACGTCAACTCGGCGCAGGGCGACGGCATGACGGCGCTCCACTGGGCGGCCATGAAGGGCGACGTGCCGCTCGCCCGGATGCTGCTCTACGCCGGGGCGAACGTGAAGGCGACGACACGGCTCGGCGGCTACACGGCGATGATGCTCGCGGCCAAGGCGGGTGACGCGCCGATGATCGCGGCGCTGGCGAAGGCGGGCGCTGACGTGAAGGGAACGACGGCCACCGGCGTCACGCCGCTCATGCTCGCCTCCGCGTCGGGAAACGCGGAGGCGGTGACGCTGCTCGTCGAGCAGGGCGCCGGCGTCAACGCCAGAGAGAACGCGATGCAGCAGACGGCGCTGATGTTCGCGGCGGCCGCCAACCGCGTCGGCGTCATCGACGTGCTGGTGGCGCACGGCGCCGACGTCACGACCGCGACGAAGGTTGTGGACCTCTTCGCCTTCAGCCGCGAGCTCGAAGCCGAGTTCCGGCGCTTTCGACAGCAGGGCGGACCCGGGCCGCAGCAGCAGGGTCAGCAAGCCGACGAACCGCTTCCGGCCGCGCCGCCAGGCCAGGGACCGCCTGCGGCGGCACTCGGGCGGCCGCGCGCGGCGGGCCACCAGCAGCAGCCGCGCCGTCCGCAGGTGCCGGGCGTCGACCGGCAGTACCTCTACAACGTGCTGGTGGGGCATACCGGTGGCCTGGCGCCGCTTCATTTCGCGGCGCGGCAGGGCCACCTCGGCGCCGTGAGGACGCTCGTCGAGCGGGGCGCGGACATCGACCAGCGCGCCGGCGACGGGACCAGCCCGCTGCTCATGGCGACCATCAACGGCCACTTCGACGTCGCACAGTTCTTCGTGGAGAAGGGCGCCGACGTCACGCTGCCGAGCGAGAACGGCGTCACGCCGCTCTACGCCGTGCTGAACGTGCAGTGGGCTCCAAAGGCGCTCTATCCGCAGCCCCGCGCGTACCTGCAGCAGCGGATCGGCTACCTCGATCTGATGAGGATGCTCATCGACCGGGGTGCGGACGTCAACGCGCGCGTCAAGCGGAAGGTCTGGTACTCGGGCTACAACTTCGACCTCTCGGGCGTGGACGAGATCGGCGCCACGCCGTTCTGGCGCGCGGCGTACGCCTCCGACGTCGACGCGATGAAGCTGCTCGTGGCCCACGGCGCCGACCCGCACCTGCGCACGATCAAGCCGGCGGGACGCCCGCGAACGGGCGATGGCGGCCGCGAGGCGACGAAGGACATCTCCGGGCTGCCGCCGCTGCCCCTGGGCGGCCCGGCGGTCACGCCGCTTCAGGCCGTGGCGGGCGTCGGCTACGGCGAAGGCTTCGCCGCCAACTCTCATCGGTTCGCGCCCGGCGGCATGATGGCCGCCGTGCAGTACCTCGTGGAGGCGCTGGGCGCCGACGTCAACGCCGTCGATCACGAGGGGAACACCGCGCTCCATCACGCGGCGGCCCGCGGAGACAACGAGATGATCCTCTATCTCGTGTCGAAGGGCGCCAATGTCAACGTGGTGAACCGCGAGGGCAACAACGTCGCCGACATGGCGAACGGCCCCGTGCAGCGCGTCGAGCCCTTCCCGCAGACCCTCGCGCTCCTCGAGAAAATGGGTGTCAAACACCAGAACAAGTGCGTGTCGTGCTAGTGTCCCGTCTCAGTGGTTCGTGAAATAAATCATGCGGTGCCACCGCCAGCGGTGCGCTGTGCAAATCGCGCGATGCTCATCAGAATCTCATCGGCCGTTTTCGTCCAGACGAACGGTTTCGGA
>JBOGIW010000269.1:0-10198 GCA_050748045.1 Vicinamibacterales bacterium
GGATGTCTTCCACTGCGAAGTAGAGAATGGAGCCCGGGTGATCGAACCCCGGCTCCGGCGTGGACAGCATCAGCCGAACGCCGTTGCAGTCGAAGAAGGCCAGGCGGGGCGGAGCCGCGAAGAGGAAGGGCAGACCGAGAGTGTCGCGATAGAAGCGCACGGCGCGATCGACGTCGTGCGCGCGCATCGATATCTGATGGATGCGCGAGAGCCCGATTGCAGGTGTCATGGCGTCCTCCGGCTGATAGTTAGCCTAAGCTAAATAAGTTATACTGCCGGAATGGCGTCACGCACAAGGACAAATCAGAGGACCGCGGTCGCGGACGCCCTGCACTCCGCAGCCATCCATCTCCTGAGAGGTGTCCGGAAAGAGGACGCGCGCACCGGGGTGGGCCCGGCGCGGCTGTCGGCTCTATCCGTGCTGGTCTTCGCGGGTCCCATGCGGCTGACGGAGCTCGCACGAATCGAGCAGGTCAGGCCGCCAACCATGACGAAAGTCGTGGCCGGATTGGAGGCTGCGGGCCTGGTGAGACGGCGCGCCGATGCCGGGGATGCCCGCGCCGTCAGGCTGGAAGCGACGGCGCGCGGCACGAAGTTGTTGCTGGAAGGCCGGCGGCGGAGAGTTGCGCGTCTCGCTTCCGCGCTTCAGCCCCTCACGTTCGATGAGCTCGATGTCCTTGCCCGTGCCGCCGCTCTTGTCGAGAGTGTGTCCGCGACGATCTGAAACCGCTCGGCGCGAGCGTGGACGAGTCCAGCCTTACACGCCGAGTGAGGGGCTACCTTTCACGCCACCCACCTGCGGAGCGGTTGTCGCGAGAGCTGCCAGCCGTTGGCCACGGCGACCGCTGCAACGACGACCAACAGCGCGGCGGCCAACACGAGGTCAGGCGAGCCACGAGGTGACCGCATGGAGCTGACAGGTCTGCTGACAGATATCCGGCGACTGCTGCGCTCCCCCCGCGAAACGGTCGCCGCGGCGGCGATGCTGGCTGTCGGAGTCGGCTGCGGCAGCACGGCATATGCGATCGTCGAGGCGGCGCTCCTCCGGCCGCTGCCTTATCGTGAGCCGTACCGGCTCGTCAGCGTCTGGGACGCCAGCGGACCTGTCGGATACGAGCTGGTGTCCGCAGGCGATGCGGTCGC
This sequence comes from Vicinamibacterales bacterium, assembly GCA_050748045.1. Lineage (GTDB taxonomy): Bacteria > Acidobacteriota > Vicinamibacteria > Vicinamibacterales > UBA2999 > CAVYVZ01. The sequence goes on from JBOGIW010000269.1 coordinate 1,144, forward strand.
GCTCGCCCACGTCGTGTCGTTCGCGGGCGTTGCGAAGCACGCGGGACTCACCCAACGGCTGCACTCCGGAGCGGATGCGCGGACGGTTCGCGGAGCTCGTGTATCGGGAACGCTGTTCGAGGTGCTGGGCGTCGCCGCGGCGCGCGGGCGAACCCTGCGTCCCGACGATACCGGGCTCGCCGACAGGCTGCCGGTGGTGATCAGCGCACGCCTGGCCCGCACCGAGGATCTCGAACCGGGGCCCTGCTGGCGTTCCAGTGTCGCCAATTGGACGAGATTCGTCGCTGCTGATGGCGATGCTGTACCGCTACCTCGCTTCGCGTCCGTGAAATACGCGGATGATCAGGATGGCGTTCCCTTCGTAGCGGTGATGGAGGGCGTAAGTGCCACCGAGCACCTGGAAGACGATCTCACGATATTCCTCGCGACCCTCGATGGCCCGCCCCAACTTTGGATGGCGGCGCAACACCTCCGCCCGTTGGATCAGTTCACGGCCGACGTTCGCGGCAAGGTCGGGAAACCGATCGTGCAGGAACGCCGCGAATCGGTCGAGGTCGGCGATGGCATCGAGCGACCACTCAATGTTTACCGGCCCGACCACGGCCGGAACTCACGCGTACCCCACGTGCGGAGCCACTGCACCACACGCTCGTGTGGCACCCGCGAGCCCTCGGTGGCCCTGGCAAATCGGCGATCGAGCTCCGCGACCTCATCGGGGTCGGCTTCCCGGGTGGCACCATCGAGTGCCGCCAGCTCGGCGATCAATTGCGAAACGGTCATGCCGAGATCGGTTGCCCGTGCCTGAAGCATGTCCGCCGTGGCTTTGTCGATCTCGATGCTGACGGTCGTACTCATGGCACTAGAATAACCGATGCCGCGCAGCAGACCACCCGTCCGACCTGCAATCCGGTTCGATTCCGATGCGCGGTCCTCTCGGCCTCGTGAGCGTGCGAGTGTCCAGGCGCACGAAGGAAGAGGTCACGATTGGCTACGACACGCCGTGGAGGCAGGTGCGTGCGCTCCTGCTCATCGCGGCCGCGCGGACCGACGGCGTCGTGCCGGAGCCCGCGCCGGTGGTCTTCGAGACGGCGCTGTCGGACTTCTACGTCCAGTACGAGCTGATGGCCCATGCCGCCGCCAGCCTGTCGCCTCCGGCCGTGCTCTCACGCCTGCACGAGGAGATTCTCGACGTCTTCAACAAGTACGGGGTTCAGATCATGTCTCCCAATTTCGAGGGGCAGCCCGACCATCCGGTGACCGTCGATCGCTCGAAATGGTTCGCCGCGCCGGCCGCGATGGGGGACGACGCCGTGGCGAGCCGCGCCGGGAGTGTTCCGCGCAGCGATCGCCACGGAGGGTGATGGCGATCGACACGGCGGTGGCGCGCTGTCGCATATCATGGGCGGACGCCGGCGAGACATGCAAAGACATCAAATTTTGATTGAATCCAAAGATTGATCTAGTCTTTCGGTATGGTCGCTGACCCGGCAGACCGCCTGCGTGAACGCGGTATTCAGGTCACGGCCCAGCGTTTGGCTGTCTTGCGGGCGGTCGCGGGTCGGCCCCACATCGCGGCCGACGAAGTGGCCGTCGTCGTCAGGGCCGAGATCGGCGCCATCTCGCTCCAGTCGGTGTACGACGCGCTCGGCGTCCTGGTCGCCGAAGGCTTCGTCCGGCGCATTCAGCCTGCCGGATCACCGGCCCGCTTCGAGGATCGGGTGGGCGACAACCACCACCATCTGATCTGTCGAACTTGCGGCCGTCTCGTCGACGTCGACTGCGCGGTCGGCTCCGCCCCCTGCCTCATGGCGGTCGACGACATGGGCTACGAGATCGACGAGGCCGAGGTCGCGTACTGGGGGCGCTGTCCGGATTGCCTGGCCCAGGCCCAGGCGCCATCCCGCTCCGAGCCACCGACACGCCAACGCCGACGCCAGCGGGGGATCGCACGCACAGAGGGCCCGACGATCCGGTCAACGGACGGTGAAGAGAATCCCCCGGGCTGACACCCGGGCTGGAACCCCACGACAGACAGGAGAGGTCAACGTCAACATGGAAAGCGACAACACGTGCCCGTTCTCGGCCACAGCGCACAGCAGGTCGAACCGCGACTGGTGGCCGAATCAGTTGAACCTGAAGGTGCTCCACCAGAACCCGCCCGCGGGCGATCCCATGGGCGCGGAGTTCAACTACGCCGACGAGTTCAAGACTCTCGATCTCGATGCCCTGCACAAGGACATCGAGCAGGTGATGACGAGGTCGCAGGACTGGTGGCCGGCCGACTACGGCCACTACGGGCCGCTCTTCATCCGGATGGCCTGGCACAGCGCGGGCACCTACCGCATCAGCGACGGCCGCGGAGGCGCCGGGTCCGGCGAGCAGCGCTTCGCGCCCCTGAACAGTTGGCCGGACAACGCGAACCTCGACAAGGCGCGCCGGCTGCTGTGGCCGATCAAGCAGAAGTACGGCCGGAAGATCTCGTGGGCCGACCTGATGGTCTTCGCCGGCAACTGCGCGCTCGAGTCGATGGGGTTCAAGACGTTCGGGTTCGGCGGCGGGCGCGAGGATGTCTGGGAGCCCACGGAGATCAACTGGGGCACCGAGGACACGTGGCTCGCTGACGCGCGCTACAGCGGCGACCGGCAGCTCGCGAATCCCTTCGGCGCCGTGCAGATGGGTCTCATCTATGTGAATCCCGAAGGGCCGAACGCCAACCCGGATCCCATTGCCGCCGCGAGGGACATTCGAGAGACGTTCCGTCGCATGGCGATGAACGACGAGGAGACGGTGGCGCTCATTGCCGGCGGGCACACGTTCGGCAAGACCCATGGCGCCGCGCCCGCTCCGAGCTACGTCGGCCCCGAGCCCGAGGCGGCCCCCCTCGAGTTGCAGGGTCTCGGCTGGAAGAGCAGCTACGGCAGCGGCACGGGTGCCGACACGATTACCAGTGGCCTCGAGGTCATCTGGACCACGACGCCGACCAGGTGGAGCAACAGCTTCTTCTCGAACCTGTTCGGCTACGAATGGGAACTGACAAAGAGTCCGGGCGGTGCGAATCAGTGGGTTGCGAAGGGTGGCGCCGGCGCCGGCACGATTCCGGATGCCCACGATCCGTCCAGGCGTCACGCGCCAACCATGCTGACCACCGACCTCTCGTTGCGCTTCGACCCTGCCTACGAGAAGATCTCGAGGCGCTTCTACGAGAACCCGCAGGAGCTCGCCGACGCCTTCGCGAAAGCGTGGTTCAAGCTGACGCACCGCGACATGGGACCGCTCTCGCGGTACCTGGGCCCGCTGGTTCCCAAGGAGCCGCAGGTGTGGCAGGACCCGGTCCCTCCGGTGACCCACGAGCCGATCGGCGCGGCGGACAGCGCCGCCCTCAAGGGCAGGATCCTCGCATCGGGACTGTCCATCTCCCAACTGGTCTCGACCGCGTGGGCGTCGGCGGCGACGTTCCGCGGCACCGACAAGCGCGGTGGTGCCAACGGGGCACGCATTCGCCTCGCGCCCCAGAAGGATTGGGAGGTCAACAATCCACCCGAGCTGGCGAAGGTCCTGCGGACCCTGGAGGGGATCCAGAAGGCGTTCAACGACGCGCAGGCCGGCGGGACCAGGAAGGTCTCGCTTGCCGACCTGATCGTGCTGGGCGGGTGTGCGGCCGTCGAGCAGGCCGCAAAGAACGCCGGATACGACGTGCAGGTGCCCTTCACGCCGGGACGCACGGACGCGTCGCAGGAGCAGACCGATGTGGAGGCCTTCGCCGTGCTCGAGCCGGCGGCGGACGGGTTCCGCAACTACCTCAAGCAGGGACACGAGCTGCCTGCCGAGCATCTGCTGATCGAGCGGGCCTTCATGCTGACCCTGAGCGCTCCCGAGATGACGGTGCTCGTGGGGGGCCTGCGTGTCCTGAACGCGAACGCCCGGCCGTCCGATCTCGGCGTCTTCACTACGCGGCCGGGGACGTTGACCAACGACTTCTTCGTGAACCTGCTCGACATGGACACGGAGTGGCAGCCGACGTCGGGAGCCGCGGAGACCTTCGGGGGCCGCGATCGCAAGACGGGCCAGGTCCGGTGGACCGGCAGCCGCGTCGACCTCGTCTTCGGGTCGAGCTCGCACCTCCGTGCGCTCGCGGAGGTCTACGCGTGCGATGATGCACGGGAGAAATTCGTGCGCGACTTCGTGGCTGCGTGGAACAAGGTCATGCATCTCGATCGCTTCGACCTTGCCTGATCCCGACGTTCAGGTCGGCCTTCGTCGGCCGGCCTGAGCGTTCTCTGTCCGATCGCCGGTGGACTTCGATCCGCTCACGATAGCCTTCGCCCTTGGCATTCATGAGCGAAGGCTGGTGAGCCGGACAGGAATCGAACCTGTAACCCGCAGCTCGACGCGCTCGCGTAGATGGTGCGGCGCCGTCGTGTGGTCAGCCGGCCGGCCGAAACCCACGGTGCGCGCGCATGGCTGGCGCGCGCCGCGAGCAGTGCGGGGCGACGTTCTGGTCGGGTGCTCAGTCTCGTCGCTTGTAGGGGCGCTGGCGGCCTCGGGGCTGAAGGTGACGGCCGCGGGCGGTGCGGCCGTCGTCGGGTGGGGCGTCTCAGAATCAGGTGATTCCGGTACGACTACGCGAATGCCCAGGCCGGCGACAGACCGGACCCGAGCAACTGGAGAGACGGAAAGCGCGCCTGGAACGAGATCCGACGGGCTACGACGGGATTTTCGTCCTGAACCTCCTCGTCCGACCTGCGAGCGTCGTCAACCATTTGCTCTCCAGGTCAGCGCCCGTGCGGAACAGGTCGATCCACGCTGGCGGGAGCGTGGAGAAGTCGATCTTGTGCCGTCCCCAATCGGGACGGCGGCCATCGTAGTCGAACAACCCGTAGTCGCGTCCGAGCTCCCAGGAGCCGAAGAGCATTCCAGTGCGGGCCTGTACCTCTGGGTCCGCCGCGATCGCGGCGATCGCGCGTCCGACGAACAGCGGTGACTCCGACTGCAAGAAGTTCGGATCCTTTTTGCCGGCTTCTCGCCAGTTGTCTTCCGTAACGCCGAAGTGCTGCAGCATGGACTCCGATCGCAGGAAACCAGGCGTCACGGCCACGACGGTGATGCCACGCGGTGCGAGCTCGGCCGCCCAGAGCAGCGGCAGCACTTTCTGCGCCATCTTGACGGCCTGCGACATCGGATTGCCGCCGCCACCGATCATGTCGTTCTCGGTCACCTCCACGATGAGGCCACGCTTCGCAGGCATCATGGCCAGTGCGGCATGCTTCGCCGTGATGATCCGCGATGTCAGGCCCTGCCGAAAGATCGCATCTGCCGTCTCGAGATCGGCCTGCCAGAGGAAGCCGTACGTGCCCATCAGAGGATCCTCGCCCGCCACGCTGTCGACGACGACATCGATGCGCTTGTGGGCGCGCCGGATGCGTCGGAACAGCGCTTTCACTTCCACCTCGCTCGTGTGATCGACGCGAACAGCGATGGCCTTGCCGCCGGCGGCCGTGATCATCGCCGCGGTTTCGTCGATCGTCTCGGGCCGGCGGTACGGCGATGGCTTCCCCTTCACACTGCGACCGGTGCAATAGACCGTCGCTCCGGCTTCGCCGAGAGCACGTGCGATGCCGCGGCCAGCTCCCCGGGTCGCACCAGCGGCGAGCGCAACGCGTCCAGCCAGCGGCTTCAGCGATGACCTCGTCTTCTTCATGCCGTGATGTGTGGTTGCGATCAGGCTAAACCTGTGACGTCACTCAATCACTTCGATTCGCGCTCGGTGACCTGGCGCCTTGGCGAGCGGCGTGTCGCACGTGACGATCGGCGCATCGAGCGCCTCTGCCAGGGCTACGTCCATGGCGTCGTACGCAGTGACGTTCTCGCGCAGCTTCCACGCGCGAGTCAGGAGATCATGATGGGGGTGACGGTGGAGATCGAGGTCGGCGAGATCCGCAATTGCTTCGGCCGCGCGGTCAGATGGCACGTCGCCTGCCCGGACGAGGCGTCGGGGGCCCTGGGTCACTTCAACGTCCGCCAGGTGGGCGAATGGAACTCATGCTGGTCTCGAAAAAGAGCCTCCACCCTGGGTCGAGTGGCCAGACGTTCAAGTTCAGCTCTGGCCAGGATACCCCGACAGGTGTTCCGCTCCAAGTTTCTCCCCATTTGACCCGTTTGCAGATGTCCCGGAACACGCCCTGTTTTGGCCCGGCTTGCAACTGACTGAGCCCGGCGGTCCTCGGATTGACAGTCCATACACCCCATACAACGGGCTGTTGGTCTCAGCGCCTCGACGGAACGATCGTCGCCATTCAAATCACACACCGCGGGATGCGAACTGTTGAGCCGCGCTACGGATAAGCCAGGGTCGAAGGTTGTCCAGTACGGTCAGCCAATCTTCACTCACCCTTCGGGTGAGCTGCGGCTAGGTCGGCTCGCGTCACTCGCCGGCCCATCTGAGCCCCTCACGCGAAGGCGGTGTGACGAGGCTTCGGCCTCAATTTCGCTGCGCCGGTTTTGGCCCGGCAGCCGAGTTTACGGTCGGAACCGCAATATACGAGGCGTGCGGACCTGAGCGAAAGACCCGCTGATTTGCAGTCTGAAAATCTGACGCTTGCGCGAGGAAGATGTTCGGCACGAACGTCTGCGGGTTGCGATCGATCACCGGAAACCAGGAGCTCTGCACCTGGACCATGATGCGGTGGCCTGCACGGAAGACGTGATCGTTGGCTGGAAACTCGATCTGATAGTGCTCCACCGCACCAGGCGTCAGCGGTGCGGGCTTCTCGAAGCTGCGACGATACCGCGCGCGAATGACGTCTCCCGCGATCATCAGCTGGTAGCCGCCCATCTCCGGATCCGCAGCGTACGTCTCGGGATATACGTCGATCAGCTTGACGATCCAGTCACTGTCGGTCCCGCTCGAGGACGCGAACAGGTGGGCGACAATCTTTCCCGAGACCGTCACGGAGCTCGGGAGCGGCTCGCTCACCCAGTCGAGCACGTCCGGCCGCCGGTGGACGAAGCGTTGATCCTCGACGAGCCACGTCGACCATCCGACATTCAAGCGGATCGGCCGGGGACGATACGGCACCGGACTCGCCGGATCCGACACGTAGCTGTCGAAAGCCGGCCCATCCTTCGGGGGCGGTGGATCGAAGGTGACCTTGCGGTCGGCCTGCAGATAGAGCCTGCGATCGGTGACCTCGCGCCGCGGCGGCCACGTGTCGTGTCGTACCCATTCGTTCGTTCCGGTCCTGAACGTCAGTGCTTCGGTCAGGGGCGGTCGTCCGGTGCCTTTGAGGTAATGCGCCAGGAAAGGGGTCAGCACGTTCTGGCGGTAGTGCGCTGCCGTCTCGCTTCCAAAATCGATGCGACCGAGCTTTCGACCGTCACCTCGGGACCAGCCGCCGTGGTTCCAGGGTCCTACGACAAGAAAGTTCTGGCGTGACGAATCGTGCTTCTCCAGCAGCTCGTAGATCTTCAGCGGACCGTAGAAATCTTCCTGGTCCCACCAGCCGGCCACGTTCAGCGTCGGGACGGTCACTCGGGTCAGCCACGGCGCGAACGCCTGCCGTTGCCAGAAGGCGTCGTAGTCCGGGTGATTGACGAAATCGTTCCAGGTCGGGAATCTGCTGTGGAAGTACCTGGCGTTGACGTTCGTCAGGGGTCCGAGATTCAGATACCAGTCGTAGGTGTCGTAGGTCTCGATGATGGCCGCCGGATTGGCGAACTCCTTGGACGACTCCATGCGGTAGACGTACTCGAGCCCGTAGCTCAGGCGAAAGCTCCCGTTGTGGTGGAAATCATCACCAATCCACATGTCGGCCGGTGAGGCCTGGCTAACGACAGCCTTGAGAGCCGGGTGCGGGTCCAGCATGCCCATGATCGCAAGCCAGGCGCCGTAGCTCGTGCCCGCGATCCCGACGCGTCCGTTGTTTCCGGGCACATTGTCAAGGAGCCATTCGATGGTGTCGGAGGTATCGGTGCTCTCGTCGATGGCCTTCGCGTCCTGGCGCTGCCGCGGCTGCCGGAGCATCACGAAGCTCCCCTCTGATTTGAACCGTCCGCGGATGTCCTGCACCACGATGATGAAGCCCTCGGAGGTCAGCTCGGGGAGCGCTGCTGCCATGCGGGCGGGATTCAGGTCGCCAGTGCCATAGGGCGTTCGCAACAGAAGAATCGGCAGCGCCCCCCTTGCCGCCTTTGGCGCGTAGACCTGCGTGTAGAGCCGCTCGCCGTCGCGCATGGCAATCATCGTCTCGCTGGCCGACAGCGCCGGCTGGACGACGGGCTGTTCGCCGCGCATGTGCGCGACGGCCAGCCCGGCGAGCAGCAGGGGAGCGACGAGCAACCGCCGCATGCGTGGGGTCATGTGTGAACCTCGATCGTCAGCGCCGTGGCGGCGAAACGCGTTTGACTGGTGCGGGACGCGGCACCCGGCGATTGGGGTGCTCCTGCAGGAGCTTCAATGCTTCCTGCACGGCTCGTTCGAGCTGCGGATCGCGGCCGGCCATCGCGTCGGCCGGAGTGATTTCCACTTCGATGTCGGGCGCCACACCTTCGTTCTCTACGGCCCACTGTCCGTTGACATCGTAAAAGGCCAGTGACGGCGCGGTCACTCCTCCTCCATCGATGGTCGCCGGGATCTGAAGCGTGCCGACCAGGCCGCCCCACGTCCTGGTGCCAACGATCGGCCCGACCTTCTGCTGCTTGAAGTAGTAGGGCAGCGCGTCGCCGCCCGAGCCTGCCGACTCGTTGACGATCATTACCTTGGGTCCATAGATGCCGACCGTCGGCGAAGGCGAGGGCTTCCCGTCGCGGCGTGCGAAGTACCCCATCAGCGGCCTGGTCAGTTCGTTCACGATGTAGTCGGCGACCATCCCGCCCTGGTTGTAGCGTTCGTCGATGATCGCGCCTTCCTTGTCCTGCTGGGCGTAGTAGTACCGGTTGAACGCGGCGTATCCCGGACCGGCGGTGTTCGGCAGCCACACGTACGCCAGGCGGCCGCCCGAAAGCTTGTCCACGAGGCGGCGATTGCCCTCGATCCAGGCGCGCGTGCGCAGGGCTTCGT
>JBOGIW010000270.1:0-7306 GCA_050748045.1 Vicinamibacterales bacterium
GTAATCGGCCGGCACGGTGATCTCCAGTGCCTTCCCCTCACTCACGTGACTGCACCGATCACGGGCACGCGGAGGCGGCGAGACGGCTGATCGTCTCGGCGTGCCGATGACATGAGGATCATGACAATCGGTGTGAGGCGGTGCAGACGGCTAGGCTGCCGCCTTCCGTTTCCTGTGCGTCTCGGCCGCGGGCTCGGGGCCGGTCCGCGACAACCAGACCAGCATCGCGATGCTGAGAGGCGCGAGGAGAACGGAGATGAACTGCGAGGTCGAGAGCCCCATGACGATGCCGCGCGGGTCGCCGCGGTAGATCTCGATGATGAAGCGCGACACTGCGTACAGGAACATGTAGGACCAGAACGTGCGCCCCGGGAAGTAGCGCCCCTTGCGCTCGCTCGCGAGGAGGAAGACGAGGATGAGGAGCGCCGCGCCCGCCTCGTAGAGCTGCGTCGGGTGGAGCGGAATGCCGAGAGGTGTTCCCACGTTGCTGGCCGCCAGCGGGTTGGTGAACGTGATCGCCCACGGCATGTCGGACGGCCGTCCATAGCAGCATCCTGCCGCCAGGCAGCCGAGGCGTCCGGTCACGTGACCCAGGGCGATACCGGGGGCGAAGACGTCGCACGTGGTCCAGAACGGCAGCCCGTGCTTCCAGATGTACCAGAAGGCGACGGCAACCGCGAGGATCAACCCCCCGTAGAAGACACCCCCGGATCGGGCGAGCGTCAGGAGCTCGGCAGGCGAGCGCCGGAACTGCTCGAAATCGATAACGAGCAGGAGGAGCTTCGCGCCGATGAGCGCCGCGATGATGATGTAGATGCCGAGGTCGAGGACGCGGTTGGCGTCGAGACCCCGTGCCTTCGCACGCGCCATCGCGAGCTGCAACCCCAGCAGGTACGACGCGGCCAGGAGCACGCCGTAGGTGTAGACGGTAACAGGGCCGATGCTAAACAGTTCTGGATACACGTGCGGCGAGTCCACGAAGATCGAGAAACATCAGGCAGACGTCCATGGTGAGGGAGCTCAACGTCATGTGATCGCTCACGAGTTGACCGGCTCGGCAAGCGCGTCGACGCAGCGGTCGCAGATCCCCGCGCGCTCGGGGCCGGTCGTCACCGCCGGCACGTAGCGCCAGCACCGCTCGCACTTCACCCCCGGCGCCCGCTCGACCGTGACCTGCACCCCCTCGGGGCCGCCGGGCGCGGTGGCGTCCAGGGCCACGTCGGACACGATGAACAGCATCGGAAGCTGCCGGCGCATCTCGTCGAGCAGCGCGCCGATGGCGCCGGTGGCCGCGAGCCGGACCCTGGCGCTGAGCGAGTTGCCGATCACCTTGTTCTTGCGCTGTTCCTCGAGTGCGGCGTTCACCTGGTCCCTGACCGCCATCACCCTCGACCAGCGCGCTACGCGCTCGCCGTCGAGAAGGCCGTTCACCTTCGGGAAGTGCTCCAGGTGCACGGAGACAGCCCGGGTCCCCGGCAGGTGGCGCCACAGCTCATCCGCCGTGAACGGCAGGATTGGCGCCATCAGGCGGGCGAGACCGTCCGCCATGACGTACATCGCCGTCTGTCCCGACCGCCGCGCCTGCGACTGCGCACGGTAGGTGTACATCCGGTCTTTCGTCACGTCCACGTAGAACGCGCTCAAGTCTACCGTCGCCAGGGTGTTGAGCGACTGGAACACGGCGGGAAAGTCGTACTCGTCATACGCCGCGATCATCCGAGCCGCCGCCTCGCCGAACCGGGCGAGCGCGTACCGGTCGACATCCTCCATCCGATCGAGCGGCACCATGTCGCGCGCCGGGTCGAAGTCGTACAGGTTGCCCGCCAGGATACGGCACGTGTTCCGCAGCTTCCGGTACGCTTCGACCACGCGTGACAGGATCTCCCGGCTGACGCGCACCTCTTCGCGGTAGTCGACCATCGCGACCCACAGGCGGAGGACGTCGGCGCCGCTCTCCCTGATGATCTCGTCGGGCAGGATTGCGTTCCCGCGCGACTTCGACATCTTCTCGCCTTCGACGTCGAGGGTGAAGCCGTGCGTCAGCACCTCGCGGAACGGTGCGCGCCCCCTGGTGCCGATGCCGATGAGCAGCGAGCTGTGAAACCATCCTCGATGCTGGTCGCTGCCTTCGAGATACATGTCGGCAGGCCACCGCAGCTCCGGGTAGAACGGGAGCACGGCCTCGTGGCTCGAGCCCGAGTCGAACCAGACATCGAGGATGTTGCTCTCGCGCTCGAAGCTCCGTCCGCCGCACGACGGGCAGGTCAGCCCCTCCGGAATGAACGGCTCCACGGGGCCCTCGTACCAGGCGTCGGCGCCCCACTGGTAGTGCTCGAAGATCTGCGCGGCGCGCTCGGCGGTGTCCCTCGTCAGGATCGGGATCTGGCACATCGTGCATGCGAGCGCCGGAATCGGCACCCCCCAGGCGCGCTGGCGCGAGATGCACCAGTCGGGCCGGAACGCGATCATGTTGTAGATCCGGTCGCGTCCCCATGCAGGGATCCATCGCGTCTGGTCGATGGCCTCGAGCGCCCGCGCCCTCAGCCCCGTCTCGTCCATCGAGATGAACCACTGCGAGGTCGCGAGGAAGATCACCGGGTTGTGGCAGCGCCAGCAGTGCGGGTACGAATGCTCGAAGGTCGCACGCTGCCAGAGCCGGCCGCGGGCCGCCAGCGCCTCCTCGATCCGCGGGTTCGCGTCGAACACCCGCTGGCCGCCGAAGAGCTCGACGTTCTCGAGAAAATGACCGCCAGGTCCGACCGGCGCGTAGATCTCGAGGCCGTACTTCACGCCGCTGTGAAAGTCGTCGGCGCCGTGCCCGGGAGCCGTGTGCACGACGCCGGTGCCCTGCTCGAGGGTGACGTAGTCGCCCAGGAGGCCGAGCGACCCCCGCTCGTAGAGCGGGTGCCTGAAGACGAGTCGATCCATGAGGGCGCCGGAAAACCTCGCCACGAGCGCGCCCAACGTGCGGCCCGTGGCCGTCGCCACGCGCTCGGCGAGCGCCTCCGCGACGATGACGTGCGTATCGCCGGCCGGATACGCGGCGTAGTCGATCTCCGGGTGGAATGCGATCCCGAGATTCGCGGGGATCGTCCACGGCGTGGTCGTCCAGATCAGGACGGAGACCTCTTTCCCTGCGAGCGCCGGCACACGCCTGGCCAGCTCGGGCCCACTCTCTGGAGCGAGCCGGAACTCGACGTGGATCGACGGCGACGTGTGCGGCTCGTACTCCACTTCCGCTTCCGCCAGCGCGGTGCGGCAGTGGATGCACCAGTGGACCGGCTTCTTGCCCTTGTAGACCATCCCCTGCTCGACGAAGCGCGCAAGCGTGCGGACGATGGTCGCCTGGTACGCCGGCGTCATCGTCAGGTAGGGATTCGACCAGAGCCCCAGGATGCCCAGTCGCTGGAACTCTTCGCTCATCACGCCGATGAACCGTCCGGCGTACGCGCGGCAGGCTCGGCGGAGCTCGGCGACGGTGAGCTCCCGCTTCTTCGGCCCCAGCTCGCGCTCGACTCGCAGCTCGATCGGCAGGCCGTGACAGTCGTAGCCGGGGACGTACGGGGCGTCGTAGCCGGCCATGCTGCGGCTCTTGATCACGAAATCCTTGAGGGTCTTGTTGAGCGCCGTGCCCAGGTGAATGTTGCCGTTGGCGTACGGCGGGCCGTCGTGCAGGACGAACGTGCGCGCGCCGCGCCGCGCCTCGCGCAGCTTCCCGTACAGGTCCATCGCCGTCCAGCGGGCGACGGCCTCGGGCTCGGCTGTCTGGAGGTTGGCTTTCATCGGGAAACCTGTTCTCGGCAGGTTGACCGTGTCTCTCCACTCGGGCATGAAGTCATTGTAGTAGGCCAACCGCCTATAATCCCAGCATGGTTCACGAGCAACGGCTTCCCAACGGCCTCAAAGTGCTGATCCAGGAGGAGCACACCGCGCCGCTGGCGTCGGTCTGGTGCTGGTACAAGGTGGGGTCGAAGGACGAGGGTCCCGGCGTCACGGGCGTTTCCCACTGGGTCGAGCACATGAACTTCAAGGGGACCACCAACATTCCCCGCAATCAGGTGAAGGGCATCATCGAGCAGTTCGGGGGGACCTGGAACGGCTACACGTGGATCGACCAGACGACGTACCTCGAGACCGCGACGCGCGACGCGCTGGACCGGATGCTCTTCATCGAGTCGGAGCGGATGGCGAACTGCCTGTACGATCCGGACGACTGCGAGTCGGAGCGGACGGTCATCATCTCGGAGCTGCAGGGCGGGGAGAACGATCCCGATCAGCTCCTCGACCAGGAGGTCACAGCCACGGCGTTCAAGGCGCACCCCTACCACCATCCGACGATCGGGTGGCTCGCCGATTTGAAGACGATGACCCGGGACGATCTCTACGGCTATTATCGCCGCTTCTACGTGCCCAATAACGCGACGCTCGTGATCGTCGGCGACGTTGACACGCGCGACGCCCTGAGACGGGCCGATCAGTACTTCGGGAAGATCCAAGCGCGGCCGGTCACCCGCCCGGCGCACACGACGGAGCCCGAGCAGCTCGGCGAGCGGCGTGTGACGATCTCGAGGCCGGGGACCACGGCGTACATGAAGATCGGCTTTCACGCGCCGGCCGTGGGCGACGCCGACTTCTTCGCGGCGCTGGCGCTCGACGCGGTGCTGACCGGCGCCAAGGGCATGAACCTCTGGTCCAGTTTCCGGACGCCGCCGCCGCAGCGCTCGGCGCGCCTCTACCGCGCGCTGGTGGACCGGGGGCTGGCATCGGCGCTCGTCGGCGCGATCCTGCCGACCGAGCACCCGTTCCTCTACATGATCTCCCTCACGGCCACCGACGGCACGTCGCTCGCCTCGCTCGAGGAGGCGACGCTGCGGGAGATCGAGCAGGTCCGCACCGCGGGCGTGACGGCGCAGGAGCTGCAGAAGGTGAAGAACCAGCTCCGCGCGCGCCTCGTATTCGAGAACGACAGCATCACCAACATCGCCCATCAGATCGGCTATTTCGAGACCGTGGCGAGCTGGTCGCTCTGCCCGACCCTGCTCACGCGCACCCAGGAGGTGACGCTCGACGAGGTCAACGCGGCCGCCGCCCGGTACCTCGGCTCCACCAACCGCACGGTCGGATGGTTCGATCCCGCGCCCGGGGGCGCCGGAGACTGATGGTGATCCTCGTCAGCCGCGGACTGGCGCCGGTCCGTGAGGAGCTCCAGAACGGAGCGGTGATCATCGCCAAGCAGTCACGGACCACGCCGGCGGTGACGATTCACGCGTCCTTCGGGGCGGGCATCCTCTACGACCCGCAGGCGTCCCCCGGGGTGGCGCACCTGGTCTCGCGCATGCTGGATCGCGGCACGACGTCGAGGTCCGCCGCCGAGATCGCCGACGAGCTCGACAGCCGGGGGGTATCGCTGAATACCACGCTCAACCGGCACGTGGCCTCGCTCGTCTGCAACTGCCTCACCGAGGACTTCGACGCGATCCTGGCGCTCCTGGCGGACATCGGGATGCACGCCACCTTTCCGGAGGACGAGCTGGCCGTGCGGCGCCCGGAGACGATCACGATGATCCGGCAGGATGAGGACAGTCCGGCGACCATGGCGATCGAGGGGCTGCTGGGGCTCCTGTATCCCGGGCACCCGTACGGCACGCGGCCGCGCGGAACCGTCGAGAGCGTCGAGCACATCCCGCGCTCCGCGCTGCAGGCGTTTCACGCGGCGCGGTTCAGGCCGGCGACGCTCTCGCTGGTCATCGTCGGCGACGTGGCGCCCGCGCAGGCGATCGAGGCCGCGTCACGGGCCTTCGGCGAGTGGAAGGCCCCTCCTCCGGCGCCCGTCGTGCTGCCGCCGGTCGCCCAGGCGTCCGGGCGCCGAAGGCTCGTGATGCCGATGATGAACAAGGTTCAGGCCGACATTGCCTATGGTTTCGTCGCCATCCTGCGCTCAGACCCGGCGTATTACGCCTACCACGTGATGAACAACATCCTCGGGCAGTACTCGCTCGGAGGGCGCCTCGGCGACAGCATCCGCGAGCGGCAGGGGATGGCCTACTACTGCTTCAGCGCGCTCGACGCCAACAGGATTCCCGGCCCGCTGACGATCCGGGCCGGCGTCAATCCGGCCAACGTCGGTCGCGCCGTCGCGTCGATCGACGTGGAGGTCGATCGCATGGCGGCCGACGGGCCGACGGACAAGGAGCTGCGCGAGTCGAAGCAGTATCTCGTCGGCTCGATGCCGCGTACGCTCGAGACCAACACCGGCATCGCGACGTTCCTCCAGACCGCGGAGTTCTTCGGCCTGGGCCTCGACTACGACCTTCGCCTGCCCGGGCTGATTCACGGCGTGACGCGCGAAGCCGTGCACGAAGCCGCCCGCAACGTGCTCGCCTCCTCGAGGGCCTCGGTCGCGATCGCCGGACCATATGGGGATGCGTGAATTCTGGATGTCGCGAATCCGAATCCATAGTCGGAATCCAGAATAGGAATCCGGAATTCACGATCGCTTCATGGAACTGCGCGACCTGAAGACCCTCGACGACTTCAAGCAGGTCGTCGAGCTCGAGAAGGCGATCTGGGGCGCCGACTACGAGGACGTGGTGTGCGTGCCGATCCTGGCGGTCACGGTGAAGCGCGGCGGCGTGCTCGTCGGCGCCTTCGATGGCGATCGGATGGTGGGCTTCGTCTACTCGCTGCCGGGCATCAAGGACGGCAAGCCGATCCAGTGGTCGCACATGCTGGGCGTCATCGACGAGTACCGCAATGCCGGGCTCGGACGCACCCTGAAGCTGGAGCAGCGGCTGCGCTCGCTGGAGGCCGGGTGCGACCTCGTCGAGTGGACCTACGATCCGATGCAGGCGCTCAACGCGCACCTCAACTTCGTCAGGCTCGGAGTCGTCGTCGAGGAGTACGGGGTCAACCTGTACGGCGAGTCCGCGAGCCGTCTGCACAAGGGGACGCCGACGGATCGGTTCATCGCGCAGTGGTGGATTCGCGAGCCGCACGTGATCAGGCGGATCGAGCCGTCAGGCCTTGCCGTCATCCGCGCGCAGGAAACGACGAAGGCGGCGCTGGTCAATCGAACGCGACCGTCGGGCAAGTGGCTCGCGTGCGGCGGCTACGACCTGGATCGCCCGGAGCGTCGTCTCGCGGTGGAGATCCCGATCGGTTTCACGGAGATGCAGGCCGAAGACCCGCCGCTCGCGCTCGACTGGCGCATGGCGACCCGCGCCATCTTCACGACCTACTTCGGACGCGGGTATCGGGCCGTCGATTTCGGGCTCGACAGGGCGAACGGGCGGGGCCGGTATCTGCT
>JBOGIW010000271.1:0-6363 GCA_050748045.1 Vicinamibacterales bacterium
CCTCCGCGTCTCCGCGCCTCCGCGTGCCCGTACGTGGACAAGTCGAGGCGAGCGGATCCTGCGGCCGCCTGCCGCGTCACGTGAGTCAGTGAAGATAGCCGCCAATGAGGCTCAGCGCTCGATGGCCACCCGCATCGCGGTGAACGGGTCGGGCTGCTTCACGATCACGTGCCCGCCGGCCTCCATCGTCCATCCCGACGCCTGCGCCGCCAGCTCCTGCGGCGTGTAGCGGGTCAGCGCGGCGGCGCCGCTCGTGACGCGGCGCGGCTCGCCGTCCCACCGGGTCGACAGCACCAGGCTTCGCGCGGCGGGCCGGTAGGCTCCCTCGGGCGCGTCCACGTCGATCGTGACGCCGGCATCGTTCCGCGCCTGGCGGAAACGCCGCCGCATCGACTGTCCCTTCTCGAACGCCAGCGTCTCGCCGTCGTCCTCGTAAAGCACAGCTTGGGAGCTCGCGGCGGGGAAGACTCGCACGTCGAGCGGCTGGCCCGGCATCTCGCCCGTGTGCTGCACGACCGGCTGCCTGAAGACGAACGCGCCGCCCCGCGCGAACAAGGGAATGCTCTCGAGTGTCACGGCCAGCCGCGCGGAGGCGCCGCCCTCGTATCGCCGGCCGGTCCAGTAGTCGTACCAGTCGCCCGTCGGCAGGTACACCTCGCGCTCGCGCTGCGCCTCGTGCAAGGCCGGCGCGACGAGCAGATCGTCGCCGAACATGAACTGATCCTCGAGACCCCACGTGCGCGGATCGTCCGGGAACTCGAGGACGAGCGGCCGCATGGCGGGAAGGCCGGTCGTGCTCGACTGGACCATGACGTTGTAGATGTGCGGCAGCAGGCGATACCGGAGCTCGATCGCCGCGCGGTTGGCAGCCTCGTGCACGACGCCGTACGACCAGGGCTCCTGGTCGGGCGTGCCGAACGTGGTGTGCGTGCGCATGAATGGATAGAACACGCCGGCCTGCAGCCATCGCGTGTACAGCTCCGCCGACGGCGCCCCCGCGAAGCCGCCGATGTCGCTGCCGACGAACGCGAGGCCGGAGAGCCCCATCCCCGTCAGCATCGGGATGGTGGCGCGGAAGTGGTCCCACGTGCTGATGTTGTCGCCAGGCCACACGGCGGCGTAGCGCTGTCCGCCCGCGAACGTCGCCCGGGTGAGGACGAAAGGGCGTACGTTCGGGCGCAGGCGCCGCAGGCCTTCATAGGTCGATTGCGTCATCAGCAGCCCGTACACGTTGTGGATCTCGCGGTGGTCCGTCGGCTCCCCCTCGTGGTCGTGGCGGACGTCGAGCGGCATCGTGCCCGTGGGCGTTTCGAAGACGGCCGGCTCGTTCATGTCGTTCCAGATCCCCGTGATGCCGATGTCGGTGAACATCTTGTACAGGCCGCCCCACCACTCTCGCGCGCCGGGCTTGCTGAAATCGGGGAATACGCTTGGCCCGGGGTTCGTCTCGGCCTGCGAGGGCCAGACGGGTGCGACGTACAGGCTGCCATCAGGGTTTTTCACGAAGTGATCGCCGGCGAGGCCCGTGTCGTACGGCGCGTACCCGGGCTGCTGCTTCGGGTGCGCGTCGACGATCGGCACGGCGCGGAAGCCCTCCTGCCGCAGGTCGTGGACGAGCGTCTCGGGATCGGGAAAGCGCCCGGGATCCCACGTGAACGGCCTGTAGCCGTCCTGGTAATGAATGTCGAGCCAGATGACGTCGGCCGGGATCCGCCGCTCGCGGAAGTTGCGCGCGATGAACCTGACGCGCGATTCCGGATAGTAACTGTATCGGCACTGGTGATACCCGAGCGCCCACCGGGGCGGCAGCGGCATCCGGCCCGTCATCTCGGTGTAGCGCTCGATGACGCGCTTCGGCCCGGGCCCGTACACGAGGTAGTAATCCAGCTCGCCGCCCTCGGCGCCGAACGAGAGCAGCCCCGGCGAGGTGTGCCCCACGTCGAAGTTGCTGCGGTACGTATTGTCGAAGAAGATGCCGTGCGTCCGGCCCCCGCGCAGCACGAGGAAGAACGGCACCGACACGTAGATGGGATCCGTGTCGCTCTCGTAGGCGTAGGTGTCGCTGTTCCACATCGTGTAGCTGTAGCCGCCGAGCTGCCGCCCGCGCTTGTTCAGCCGTCCCGTCTTCTCACCGAACCCGTACACCTGCTCGTCGTCTCGCAGCCGTTTCCAGACGCGGACCGAGCGCCCCGAGAACGCGATCCCGCGCGCGGGGTCGTCAGCGTCGAGGTCGTGGCCCGCCGCGTCGGCGATCGACACGCGGAAGGGACGATGCTGAACGGTGACCGTGAGCGCCGGCGTGACGATCTGCGATCGGCGGTCGCCGATGCGCACGTCGGCCCGCGGGTCGCCGAGCGCGCGATTCACGATCGCGTACGAATGATCCCGCCCGAAGGCACGCGTCGGGGAGAACCGGACGCGCACGATGTCGGGCGCCGCCGCGGTGACGGCGACAATGCCCTGCGCGCTGCGGAACAGCAGGCCGTTGGCCTCGCGCCGCGGCGCCGGCATGTCGCCGAGCGAAGCCCACTGCGCGGAAACCGGCGACGAGGCCAGGACCAGCAGGATCGGCAGCAGGTGGAGCGCCTCTCTCGTGAGCGTCATGCGACCCTCCGCGCAATTGTCATTCTGTCCCGGATGAGCCTCCCAAACTCAAGTCCCAACTCCAAACTCCCAAACCCCAACTTCAACTCAACGTTCAGCTCCCAATCTTCAACTCCCAACTCCCAACGAGACGAGAGAGAATGCAGGAATGCCTAATCGGCTGGCGGCCGAGCAGAGTCCGTATCTGCTCCAGCACAAGAGCAACCCTGTCGACTGGTACCCGTGGGGTGCCGAAGCCTTCGAGAAGGCGCGGGTCGAGGACAAGCCGATCTTTCTCTCGATCGGCTACTCCACGTGTCACTGGTGCCATGTGATGGAGCACGAGAGCTTCGAGAATGCGCGGATCGCGGAGATCCTCAACAGGCATTTCGTCTCGATCAAGGTCGATCGCGAGGAGCGGCCCGACGTGGACCGCGTGTACATGACGTTCGTGCAGGCAACGACGGGATCCGGCGGCTGGCCGATGAGCGTGTGGCTCACGCCATCGCTCGAGCCGTTCTACGGCGGCACGTACTTCCCGTCAGACTCGCGGTGGGGGAGACCCGGGTTTGCCGACGTGCTGGCGGAGATCGCGCGCGTCTGGCGCGAGGAGCCTGAGAAGGTGCTCCAGTCGGCCTCGACGATTGTGGGCCGCTTGCGGGAGGCGGAACGGGCGCCGGGCGGCGCCACCGTGCCGGGCCCGGATGCGCTCGAGGCCGGCGTGCGGCAGTTCTGGTCGGCGTTCGATCGCCGTCGGGGCGGCTTCGGCGACGCGCCGAAGTTCCCCAGGCCGAGCGAGCTGCTGTTCCTGCTCCGTGAGCATGCGAGGACGGGCGCCGCGGAGCCGCGGGACATGGCGCTCGTCACGCTGCGCGCGATGGCGCTCGGCGGCATGCGGGATCACGTGGGCGGCGGCTTTCATCGCTATTCCGTGGACGGCGACTGGCGCGTGCCGCACTTCGAGAAGATGCTCTACGACCAGGCGCAGCTCGTGCTGGCGTACGTCGAGGCCGCACAGGCGACCGGCGATGTTTTCTTCGCCGACGTGGCTGCCGACACGCTCGAGTACGTGAGGCGCGACCTGACGGATTCCGAGGGCGGCTTCCACTCGGCCGAGGATGCTGACAGCATTCCTCCCGAGGAGGCGTCCGACGCGGGCGCGCACAAGATGGAGGGCGCCTTCTACATCTGGCGTGACGACGAGATCGGCGAGGCGCTCGGCGACGCCGCCGACCTCGTCCGCCTGCGCTTCGGCATCCTGCCCGGCGGCAACGCGCCGTCCGACCCGCAGGGAGAGTTCACACACAAGAACCTGCTGTACACCGCGCGCTCGATCGACGAGGTCGCCTCGACGACGAAGCGGTCGCCCCTGGAGGTGGCCGCGGCGCTGGCCCACGCGCGCGCCAGGCTGCTCGAGGTCCGGGCTCGGCGGCCACGCCCCCACCGCGACGACAAGGTGCTGACCGCGTGGAACGGCCTGCTGATTGCGGCGTGTGCACGCGCCGCGCGTGTGCTGCCCGACGGTGAGCGCTATCTCGCCGCCGCCCGTCGTGCCGCCTCCTTTCTGCACGCCCGGATGTGGGATGGGTCGACGCTCCTGCGCCGGTACCGGGCGGGCCAGGCCGCCATCGAGGGCTATGC
Organism: Vicinamibacterales bacterium; assembly: GCA_050748045.1. Classification (GTDB taxonomy): domain Bacteria; phylum Acidobacteriota; class Vicinamibacteria; order Vicinamibacterales; family UBA2999; genus CAVYVZ01. Next base: position 4,225 of record JBOGIW010000271.1, read on the forward strand.
CGAGGACTATGCCTACCTTGTGCTCGGTCTCGTCGAGCTCTTCCAGGCCGACGGCGATCCTCGATGGCTCGAATGGGCCCTCGGGCTGCAGCGCCGGCAGGACGAGCTGTTCTGGGATCCCATCGAAGGCGGCTGGTTCAGCACCACCGGCGCGGACCCGTCGGTGCTGCTGAGGCTGAAGGAAGATTACGACGGCGCCGAACCGGCCGCGAGCTCCGTGGGCGCGCTCAACCTGCTCGCCCTCGCGCACCTCACCGGCGACGCGGACCTCTCCGCCAAAGCGGAGCGGGTGCTCGGAGCATTCGGCGCCCGGCTCTCCAGCATGGGCCGCGCCGTGCCGATGATGCTCGCAGCGCTCTCGACATATCATGCGCGCATGCCGCAGATCGTCGTCTCGGGAACGCCGGGCCGCGACGACACGCGCGCGCTGCTCGACGTGGTGCGCGCCAGGTATCTTCCAGGGGCGGTGACCGTGCGGGTCGATCCCTCGCGGCAGGCCGAGATGGCGCGCGTGCTCCCGTGGATCGGCTCGATGACCATGCGCGAAGGGCGCGCGACGGCGTACGTCTGCCGCGACTTCGCCTGCCAGGCGCCGGCGACGAGCCCCGAGGCGCTGGCACCCCAGCTATGAGCCCGCCTGTCCGCACGAGCGAGGAACGCGGCGGCGCATGGCTCCGCATCGTTCTCGACCGGCCGCCCGGAAACCTGCTCTCGCTCGAGATGGTCCGCGCGCTCGACGCGTGCCTCTCGGCGAACGTGCCGCCCAGGCGGAAATGGGTGACCTTCGAGGGCGCCGGCGACCACTTCTCGTACGGCGCCCGGATCGACGAGCACCTCCCGGGCATGATGGAGCAGGTGCTCCCCGAAACGCATGCGTTGCTGCGACGCGTCCTCGCGCTGGCCGCCGCGACCGCGGCGCTCGTGCGGGGACGGTGCCTCGGTGGCGGCTTCGAGCTGGCGCTGGCGTGCGATACGATCATCGCGGCCGGCGAGGCGTCGCTGGGGCTTCCGGAAGTCCAGCTCGGCGTGTTCCCGCCTGCCGGGTCGGCCCTGCTGCCTCCGCGCGTTGGAGCGAGCCGGTCGGCGGCGGCGATTGTCACGGGTGTCCCGCGCTCCGCGCGGGAGTGGAGCGATGATGGGCTCGTCGCCGTGATCGCAGGGAGCGATGGGCTGCAGGCCGCGGCCGACGCGTGGTTCGACGCGCATCTGGCCTCGCGCTCGGCGGTCGCCGTCGTGGCGGCCGCGTGCGCGTCGAGGATGACGCTGCGCGCCGCCGCCGAGCCGGCGCTTGCCGCCGCGGAAAAGATGTATCTCGAGGACGTGCTGCCGACGCACGATGCGGCGGAGGGCGTGCGGGCCTTTGTCGAGAAGCGCGCGCCGCAGTGGAAGGATCGATGAGCTTTCAGATCGACATCTGGCTGCGTGGCGACAGCCACGCCACCACCGAAGTCATTGCCCCCGTGTCGGCGGAGCCCCGCACGTGGACCGAGAGCGACGTCGCCGCAGTGCTGACCGGCATGCTGCGGGCAATCGACAAGGCCAGGAACCCCCAGGCGGCCCTCGATCGCCCCGTCTCCCTGCGGGGGTTCAGTTGGATCGTCACACCCTACGAAAGTGGCGGCGTTGTCATCGCGCTCGAGATGACGCTCGGTGCCGTCATCGCAGGTCCCTTCGACATCCCTGAGCGCGACCTCACGGCACTGATCGCGCGCGTGATGGCAGAGGGACGCAAGCCCGACCCGGCGTCGCCTACCGTGCACTGAGCCAGTGCTGACTGCGGAGTGCGGACAGCGGATCGCACATGGCGGACCGCGGAGTGCGGATTACGAACCGCAGCGTGCGGACAACGGATCGCGGACTGCGGACGGCGGATTGCCGAGTGCGGATCGCGCATCGCGAACCGAAAAAAAGAAGGCCCGCCGTTGCCGGAGGCTCAGGCGGGCCGATCAGCAGTCCAGCCGACACTGGTATGAGGGTGTCGACCTGAGGAAGGCTGTCCAATCAGCGTACCGCAGGACGGCCTCCCGGTCCAGCTAAGTAAGTGCTTCTGTTGCAATTAGTTACGGCCAGTCATTGCTCGGCCGTTCCCCGTCAGGCCCGCTGAGCGCGGCGCAGGTGGATGGCCGCGCGGGCCAGGTG
>JBOGIW010000272.1:0-4977 GCA_050748045.1 Vicinamibacterales bacterium
CCCACACGGCGTTCCCCCGGTATTCCTCGATCCTGAACCGCTCCTCGGTGGGACTGTTTTTCCTCCGGACGCTCACGACGAGCTTCAGGGGGCCTGCCGAACCGGAGGCAGCCGCCGCCAGGTTGGCGCTCGGTCGGACGAGGAGCACCGGACGCAGGAAGGAGCTCGGAACCACCAGCGGCGTTCGCCTCAGCAGATTGATCTCGACGAGCCGTGGAGGCAGCCCCGACACCTTGACGTGATACTCCCTGGGGCCCGGCCATGAGCTGCGGAACCATGACGCGGCGAGCAACTGCTTGTGTGTGCTTAGCGGCTTCAAGACCGCCCGCTGAGCGCTCGAGACATCGCCTGGCTTCGTGATTCGGATTCCACGGGGGCCGCCCGCCTCGTACGACTCGACTTGAAGCGAGCCATGGCCTGCCGCAAATGCCAGTAACGCGGCGAAGACGATCGCCAGCCAGGCCAGCGAGCGTTGTCGCATCAAGGCACGCTCGAATGCCTCCTGAAATTCCTTTTTTCTCTCCTCACGGAGGAGATTCGCCAGGAAGGCCGCCCAGGCAAAGATCCCTGTGAGACCGAAGAGACCGAGGACAGCCGGAAACCAGTCGGTGTAGTAGAGGCACCAGGCAGAGACCAGCACGCCAAGGAGCAGCCAGAGCGCGAGGTTGAGCGCAAGAATACCGAGCGAACCGCGTCTCGGCACTGCCTGCCAGGGATCCGCGAACGTGGCCATCAGCTGGAAGAATGGCCGAAGGCTACTACGCGATCCCGCGAGGGTCAATTAGGACGTTCGTCCGCGGTCCAACGTCAATGCGTCTTGCGCGTGGTTCCTTCGGCGAGCGCCCAGAGCTGGTTGCGGTTCATGATGAAGAGCGTGCCGTTCGCGGGCACCACGGTGCTGTAGACGGAGCTTCCCATGTTCATCTCGGCGATGACCTTCGCTTCCTTGCCGGGCTGCATTACCACGATGTCGCCATCCTCATCGCCGAGATAGAGCTTCCCGTCCACGACGAAGGGCGACGACCAGACGGCAGCGAACAGGTCGTGGACCCAGTAGGGCTTGCCCGTCTTCGCGTCGAGCGCGTGGAGGAAGCCGCTGAAGTCGGCCATGTAAACGATGCCCTCGTGGACGGCAGGCGTCGAGATCGATCGGCGAATCTTGTCGTAGTGCCAGATGAGCCCGGCCTTCGTGATGTCGCCGCGCTTGGTGGCATCGATGGCGTAGGCGTGGCCGACACCCTCGCCGTGCTCGGGGTCCTGCCCGTTCTGGATGTACACGACGTTGTCGACGATGACCGGTGTGCTGATGAGCTCGTTGCGGGTCTTGGGCCAGACCGAGTCCTTCGGGTTGGTGTCGAACTCCCAGAGCTTCTTGCCGGTCGCCGCCTCGTACCCGCGAATCCAGCCGTCGCCCTGGCCGTGCACGACCTGCTCGACGCCGCCGATCGTGCCGACGGCCGGCGCGGACCACTGCCCGTGCAGGATCCGGTCCTCCACGGAGTTGTCCTCCCACACGAGCGTGCCGGTCGTGCGGTTGAGCGCGATGAGCGAGGGCGCTTTCGGCGACGGGATGTTCACGTGGCTCTCGTCTTGTCCGTTCCCGGTGCCGCAGAACAGCAGGTCGCCGTGCGCGACGGGAGAGCAGTTCGCAAGGTTGTGCGGAAACGCGCCGACTTCCTCCATCATGTCGAAGATCCAGATGAAGTCGGGGTCGTTCCTGCCGGTCAGCTTCTCCTCCTTGAAGGGACCGTCGTTTTCGTCGTCGTGGAAGCCGTGGATGTCGGCGGCAATCACCTGCGCCCGGTTCGTGACGAAGTACGCCACTTCGCCGATGACGAGCGGCGACGAGGCGATCCCCTGGAACGGCCAGTCGTTCGCGCGGCCGGAGGCCAGCTTCTCGAAGGTCGCCTGCCACAGGAACTCGCCGTTCGACTCGCGGAAGGCCATGAGGACGCCCCGGTCGCCGCCCTGCTTCGGATCGCGCAGCGCCTCGTTGTTCGTGCCGACGAGCACGACGCCGCCGGCCACGACGGGGTTGCCATAGGACTGCGACCCGAGCGCGGCCATCCACTTCACGTTCTGCCCGCTCTTCACGTCCCACTTCGCCGGCATGCCGGTGAGCGTGGAGACCATGTTGCGATTGGGCGCGCCGCCCCACATCGGCCAGTCGGCCGAGAGAGACACGGACAAGACGACGACGGCAATGATGACGAAGCGATTCATGCGACACCCTGACAAGATGACCATTCGCGGGACCGTGTCTGGCCCGCCCTACTGGTTCGAGTACACAGAGATGTTATCGAAGTACACGTCCGAGATGCCGTCCGCGTAAATGCCCGGGCTTCCGGCGCGATGCGGAATCCTGTCGATCTTCTCGATCGTCCATGCCGCCGGCTCGGCGTCGCCGGTCGGCCACACTTTCCCCCGTACCTCGGTCGTGCCGTCGGGCCGGTTGTCCACGCGGAGCTTCATGCGGTACCACGTGTCGGGCTTCCACTGGAACGGCACGCGGACGGTCATCTCATCCGCCGCCTGCCACGGGTGCAGTTCGAGCTTCTGCCCGTTGCCGAAGAGCACGAGGCCGTAGCGCTGGTTGATGAGCCCGACGTCGCCGCGCTGCCGTCGCTGCTCACGGCCGCGCACGTCAGACTCGACGGTGTACCCCTGCCAGCCTGGCATGCCGAAGTACACTTTGGCGCGGCGGCCCACCGTCTCGTCTCGCGGGCGTATCAGCACCGCGCCGACGCCGTCCACCGGGCGCTGGAAGACCTTCGTCGGCGCGCCCACCCACCACGACGGCGGCGCCTCGCCAGCGGGCTGCTCGAAGTCGAACGCGTACGGGAGCGGCGCCACGACGCGAACGCGCGCCTGGCCGGTGACGTTGCCGACCGTCGCCTTCACGAGGCCACCCTGCGACTCCTTCGGCGCCGTCAGCGTGCCGTCGGCCGCAACAGTCCCCGCGAGCGCGTCCACGGCCCATGTTGCCTTGCCCGGCGCCTCCTCGCGGATGAGATTCCCCTTCGCATCGAAGAGCCGCAGCCGGAACGTCTGCCGGGCTCCTGGGGCCAGGATTGCTTCGTATGGGAACACCTGCACGTGCGCGACGACGCCGTCGCCCGTGTAGGCTCCGCCTTGCGGCCCGTTCGTCCCGCTCGGCCGCGCCGGCGCGGGCTTCCGTGTGCCAATCGCGTACATCGCTTCCATCGACGTCAGGTAGACACGGCCGTCCGCCACGATGGGCGAGGCCACGATCGGCTCCGGCGAGTCTGGCGTGCCGAGGAGGTCTTCATCGAGCACCTCGACACCCGTGGCCGACGGGCGAAGGATGTACAGCTTGCCGTTCTCGGTGCCGACATACAGCTTGCCGTCGGCGAGCACGGGCGAGCCTTTCTGCAGCGTGCCGAGGCTGCGCTGCCAGAGGAGCGCGCCGTTCTTCAGATCGAACGCGCCGACGATGGCGCCGTTGTCCACGGCGTAGAGGCGCTCGGCATCCATGACGGGCGACGCATAGGTCGGCATGAAGCCGCGCGTGTTCCACTTGAACCCGCTCGCGTCGAGCGCTCCGGTCCGCGTGGCATCCACCGCCGCCACCATGCCCATCACGGTCGTGCCGATGTTCTCCTCGCCGTGAGTGATGTAGGCGACGCCGTCGCGGTACAGCGCGCTGTTGAGAATCGCGCGCTTGCTCACCTCCACGCGCCACACCGGCTCGCCGGTATTCAGCTTGAGCGCGTGGAAGAGGCCGTCCGTGCCGCCGACGATGAGGAGCCTCGCGCCGTTCACGTCGGCGACGATCGGCGTCGAGTAGTTCGTGTCGTAGTGGCGCGCCTGCGGCGAGCTGATCCAGATCGTCTCGCCCGTGCGCTTGTCGAAGGCGAAGTAGCGGTTCCCCGGGCGGCCGAGATCGCCCCACGCGAGGATCAGCGCGTTGAGGATCACCTTGTCGCCTTCGATGATGGGCGACGTCGTCCGTCCGCCGTGCGTCGTCACCGCGCCGTGCTCCTCGGGCATGGAGCGGTTCCAGAGGATCTTCCCGCCGGGTGACACGCAGAAGAGCTGCGCGCCGACCGTGAAGGCGTAGATATTGCCGGTCTCGGGATCGACGGCCGGCGAGGCCCACGCGGCGCGATGCTGCGGCACGTCGCTGAGGTAGATGCTGAAGCGGCGCTCCCAGAGCACCTTGCCCGACTGCGCGTCGAACGCGACGAGGCGCTCTTGCGTCGTTGCCGCGCCTTCTGTCGTCGTCGTCAGGATGTACAGACGGTCGCCGAAGGCCACCGGCGCGGACCGGCCGCCAATCGGGATGCGCCACGCAAGGTTTTCGCCGGCGGGCGACCAGCGCGAGGGCAGGCCCGTCTCCTCGGAGACGCCGTCGCGCGAGGGGCCTCGCCATTCGGGCCAGTCGGCCGAGAGGGCGGCCGCTGAGAGAAATAACAGGGACAGCACGGCGGCGGCTCGGGGTGAACGCAAGGTAGGAGTCATGGCAGTAAAGCTATGATTTTTGACGTGTTTTCCGACGATATAGCCTCAAGGGATGGCGGTCAAGGCAGGAACGATTCACGGCAAGGCCCGGCTCCATTTCCTGAGAGGTCCTCGCGGTGGTCGCCTCGGCCACCGGCGGACCGGTTCGCGCCATTGCGGTCGGAGTGCTCGTCTGTTTTGCGCGTCTCTCCGTGGAATCCGCGATCCGCAGTCCGCGATCCGCAGTCTGCAATCTCGTCCGCTATCCGCTGGCCGTGGTCCGCGATCCGCAGCCCGTGCTCCGCAATCCGCGGTCCGCGACCCGCAATCAGGCATCCGCTATCCGCAACCCGCTATCCGCGGTCCGCGTCCGCGGTCTGTGGTCAGCAATTCGCGGTTCGCAATCCGGCGATGCCATCCATCGCGTACGGGCGAATTGAGTTCGCGATCGACCGGGCGGCTGATAGCGCGGTCCCGATGCTGGCGGGCCGGGTCCCACTCTGCGCGCCGGGAAAG
>JBOGIW010000273.1:0-7112 GCA_050748045.1 Vicinamibacterales bacterium
CAGCCTGTCCGCGCGCAGCAGCCGCAGGCGCGTCCCGGCATGCCGGGGCAGCGTCCGTCGTACGGACAGCAGCGCCCGCCGTTTCCTCAGCGTCCGCCGGGGCAGCGCCCGGTCGCGCCACAGCGGCGTGAGCGCCCGAGCGCACCCACCCAGCAGGCGCCCGCGCCGCCGCCGCCCATCAGCCGCACGATCACGCTCGCCGAAGGCATGACGGTGAAGGATCTGGCGGACAAGCTCGACGTGCGCGTCAAGGACGTGCTCGCGAAGCTCCTGATGAAGCGCATGATGATGACCATCAATAGCACGCTCGACATGGACACCGCGCGTGAGATCGCGCGCGAGTTCGGCGCCGACATCGAGACGCGCAGCTTCGAGGAGGAGCTCCTCGAGGCCGAAGCCGTCGATGCGAAGCCCGAAGACGTCAAGGGGCGCGCGCCGGTCGTCACGGTCATGGGCCACGTCGATCACGGCAAGACCTCGCTCCTCGACGCGATCCGCGAAACGCGGGTCGCCGAGCGCGAGGCCGGCGGCATCACGCAGCACATCGGCGCCTATCACGTCGAAGTGGGATCCGGCAGGAGCATCGTGTTCCTCGATACGCCGGGCCACGAGGCGTTCACCCTGATGCGCGCGCGCGGCGCGAAGGTCACCGACGTCGTCGTGCTCGTCGTCGCGGCCGACGACGGCGTCATGCCGCAGACGCGGGAGGCGATCGACCACGCGAAGGCGGCGAACGTGCCGATCGTCGTGGCGATCAACAAGATCGACAAGGCGGGCGCCAACCCGGACAACGTCAAGCGCGAGCTGGCGGAGCTGAACCTCGTACCGGAGGACTGGGGCGGCCAGACGGTCATGGTGCCCGTGTCGGCCAAGAAGAAGCAGAACCTCGATCAGCTGCTCGAGATGATCCTGCTCTCGACGGACATCCTCGAGCTCAAGGCGAACCCGAAGCGGCCGGCGTCGGGCACCGTGCTCGAGGCGAAGCTCGATCGCGGCCGCGGTCCGGTGGCGACCGTGCTCGTCCAGGACGGCACCCTGCACGTCGGCGACAACTTCATCGCCGGCCCGATTGTCGGGCGCGTCCGGGCCCTGATCGACGATCGGGGCAAGCAGGTGAAGTCGGCCGGACCCGCGACGCCGGTCGAGGTGCTCGGTCTCACCAGCCTGCCGCAGCCCGGCGATCCGTTCCAGACCGTCACCGACCCGGCGAAGGCGCGCCAGATTGCGTCGTTCCGCCAGGCGAAGGAGAAGGAGCGCGCCCTCGGCGCCAAGGGCGGCCGCCTCACGCTCGAGTCGCTCAGGGAGCAGATCTCCGAGGGCGGCGTGAAGGAGCTGCCGATCATCGTCAAGGCCGACGTGCAGGGCTCGGCGGAAGTCGTCGCCGACACGCTGACGAAGCTCTCGGACGAGAAGGTCAAGATCCGCATCATCCGCTCGGGCGTCGGCGCGATCAACGAGTCGGACGTGCTGCTCGCCTCGGCGTCCAACGCCATCATCATCGGCTTCAACGTGCGGCCGGATCGCAACGCGTCGGACATGGCGGATCGCGAGCAGGTCGACGTGCGCCTCCACTCGGTCATCTACAACGTGACCGACGAGATCAAGAAGGGCATGGAGGGCCTCCTCGAGCCCACGTTCAAGGAAGTGCGGATCGGGACGGCCGAGGTGCGCGAGGTCTTCAAGGTGCCGAAGGTCGGCTCGATCGCGGGCTGCATGGTGACCGAGGGCCGCATCACGCGCGCCGGCGAGAGCACGGCGCGCCTGCTCCGCGACAACGTCGTCGTGCACGAGGGCCGGATCGGCTCGCTCCGGCGCTTCAAGGACGACGTGAGCGAGGTGAAGACGGGCTTCGAGTGCGGCATCGGCCTCGAGCGGTACAACGACATCAAGGTGGGCGACGTCATCGAAGTGTTCACGATGGAGCGTGTTCGGGTCACCGCGAACGCGTAGCTGGCGTCCGGCCCCTCTGGTGCCAGTGGGGCCGGACCCCTCATGCACATGATTGTGGGTCTGCTCTCCGTCGAGCTGTTCATTCCTGGCGCCCAGTCCTTGAAGGACAAGCGGATGGTGGTCCGCTCCATCAAGGACCGGTTGAAGAAGTTCAACGTCGCCGTGGCCGAGGTGGCGCACCAGGACGTCTGGCAGCGCGCGGGGCTCGGCATCGTCGCCATCTCGACCACCACCGAGCACGTGGACCGGGAGCTGGCCGCGGTCGCCGACGAGATCGAGCGCGTGGAACCGGGACTCGTCACGAGGACGGACGTGGAGTTTCTCACGTAATGGCGCAGGCATTCAGGCGGGAGCGGGTCGGCGATCAGATTCGCCAGGAGCTGAGCGACATGCTGGCGCGCGGCGACGTCCACGACCCCGGCATCGGGTTCATCACCCTGACGCGGGTCACCGTGACGCCCGACCTGCAACTGGCGCGCGTCTACTACACGTCGCTCGGCGACGAGAAGGCGCGCCAGGAGACCTCGAAGGCGCTCGGCCGCGCGACGCCCTACCTGCGCCGGCAGGTCGGCGGACGGCTGCGGCTCCGTCGCGTGCCCGAGCTCGAGTTCCGTTTCGACCAGTCCATCGAGCAGCAGGATCGCATCGAGCGGATCATCCGTGACCTGCACGAGCACCCGCCCGAGCCGTTGACGCCGGATGACGACCCCGACCGCTGACCCGCTCGCCCGCGTCGTCGACGAGATCCACCGGCGCCAGCGCTTCGTCATCTCCTCGCACGTGCGGCCCGACGGCGACGCCATCGGCTCGCAGCTCGCCATGGGCTACGCGCTGCGCCGCCTCGGCAAAGAGGTCCGCATCGTCGACGGCGACCGGCCGCCGACGCCCCTGCTCGTGTTCCCCGGCGTCGCGGCCATCGAGGTGATGACAGTGATCGACGATCCCGGCGACGCGGTCATCGTCATGGAGTGCGGCGACCTCGCCCGCACGGGCGTCCAGGGCTTCGAGCGCGGGTTCGTGATCAACATCGACCATCATCCCGGCAACGCCATGTACGGCGCGCTGAACTGGTTCGACCTCTCGGCCGCCGCCTGCGGCGAGATGGTGTTCGACCTCGTGCAGGCGCTCGGCGTGCCGTTGACGGCCGAGATCGCCACGCACGTCTACATCGCGATCCTCACCGACACCGGGTCTTTCCACTACTCGAACATCTCGCCGAAGACCTTCGACATCTGCCGCCAGTGCGTCGAGGCGGGGGTGGAACCGCCCGCGGTGGCGCGCAGTATCTTCGACAGCAACAACCTGGGGCGGTTGAAGCTGTTTGGCGCCGTGCTCAGCCGGATGGAGCTCGACGCCACGGGGCGTCTCGCCACCGTATACGTCGACCGGAAGATGGCGTCCGACTGCGGGGGCACCTATGAGGACACGGAAGGGTTGATCAACCTGCCGCTCACGGTGAAGGAGATCCAGGCCGTCGTCTTCTTCAAGGAGAACGGCGCGGACGACTGGCGCATCAGCATGCGGTCGAAGGGCGAGGTCGACGTCAACGCCGTGGCGAAGACCTTCGGCGGCGGGGGGCACAAGAACGCGTCGGGGTGCAGCGCCAAGGGCCGGTTCGAGGATCTGAAGCAGGTCTTCAGCGAGCTCATCATGCTGCAGATCGAGACGCTGGGGTCTGCCCCCTCTGCACCATAGGGGCCCAGACCCCATGCATGGAGTGCTCGTCATCGACAAGCCACCCGGCCTGACCTCGCACGACGTGGTCGCGACGGCGCGGCGGGCGTTCGGCGAGCCCCGGATCGGTCACACCGGCACGCTCGACCCGATGGCGACGGGCGTGCTGCCGCTCGCCTGCGGAGCCGCGACGCGGCTGGCGCGGTTCCTGGCCGGGGCGGACAAGGACTACGACGCCGAGATCCGCGTGGGGCTCGAGACCGACACCTACGACGTCACGGGGCGCGAGGTCGCGCGATCCGACCGGCGTCCGTCAGCCGAGGAGATCGTCGCGGCGCTGCGCACGCTGACGGGGGGCTACCTCCAGGCGCCGCCGCCGTTCTCCGCCAAGAAGATCGGCGGACGCCGCGCGTACGAGCTGGCCCGCGCCGGCGTCGTCAGGCAGCCGGCGCCCACGCCCGTCTGCGTCACGCGGCTGGAGCTCGTCGGCGTGCGCGGAAACGTGCTGTCGCTGCGGCTGACCTCGTCGGCGGGGTTTTACGTGCGCTCGCTCGCGCACGAGCTGGGCAAACGGCTCGAGACCGGCGCGTGCCTGCAGGCGCTCCGCCGCACGCGCAGCGGCGAGTTCACCCTGTCGCACGCCGTCGCGATGGAGGCGCTGGCCGGCCCGGCCGCCGTCGCCGGGTCGAGATTGCTGCCGATGGAGCGGCTGCTGCCGGGTCTCCCGGCCGTCACGGTCACGCCGGAAGGCCTTTCGTGGGTGTCCCACGGCCGTGCCATCGCCCAGGCGCAGGCCGCCGGCCCGCTGCCCGAGCATGCGCCGTGGGTCCGGCTGATGGGGCAGGACGGCGCGCTCGTGGCGCTGGCCGAACCGGGCGTGACCCCCGGGTCTTTGCATCCGTCAGTCGTCCTGATTTAGAATGGTAAGTCTTTTGGCAGGCGAATTTAGGAACAGTACGGCGGCCCGGTGCGCTGCGCGCCACCTGAGCGTGGGCGAGATCTGGACCGCTCGTGGAGGAATGGCCCGTGGCGTTGAGCAAGGACCGTAAGACCGGTATCATCGGAAGCTACAAGACCCACGACAGCGATACCGGGTCCCCTGAAGTCCAGGTTGCCCTGCTGAGCGAGCGCATCAATTACCTGACCGAGCACTTCAAGGTACACGCCAAGGATCATCACTCCCGGCGCGGCCTGCTGAAGCTGGTCGGCCAGCGCCGGCGGCTCCTGGATTACCTGAAGAGCAAGGACTCGGAGCGCTACGCCGACCTGATACGGCGCCTGGGTATACGCAAGTAGAGTTCGAAGTGGAAAGGACCTTTTCCACTTTTCCATCTTCTCCTTTTCCTGCTGTCCTATGCACAACGTGAATGTTCAAGCGCGCGAGATCCGGATCGGACCGCGCACCATCTTCCTCGAGACCGGCAAGCTCGCAAAGCAAGCCGACGGCGCCGTCGTCGTCCGGAGCGGCGATACGGTGGTCCTCGTCACCGCGTGCCGCGCGGCCACCGCACGCGAAGGCATCGACTTCCTCCCGCTGACGGTGGACTACCGCGAGTACACCTACGCGTCGGGGCGCATCCCGGGCGGGTTCTTCAAGCGCGAGGGCAAGCCATCGGAGAAGGAAGTCCTCACGAGCCGGCTGATCGATCGGCCGCATCGGCCGCTCTTCCCTGCCGGCTGGCGGTACGAGACCCAGATCATCGCGCTCGTGCTCTCGGCCGATACAGCGAACGACTCGGACGTGCTGGCGATCACCGGCGCGTCCGCGGCGCTTGCCATCTCGGAGATCCCCTTCGAGAAGACGATCGCCGGGGTGCGCGTGGGGATGGTCGACGGTCAGTACGTCATCAACCCGACGTTCGAGCAGCGCAAGAAGAGCACGCTCGATCTCGTCGTCGCCGGCAGCCGTGACGGCATCGTCATGGTGGAAGCGGGCGCGAAGGAGGTCGCCGAAGACGAGGTCGTCGGCGCCCTCGACGCGGCGCACGCCGCCATCAGGCAGATCGTCGGCGAGATCGACGATCTCGCGCGGGCGCTGGCCCCGAAGAAGCTGCAGGTCCAGAAGAAAGAGGTCTCGAAGGACTTCTACCGCGAGGTCGAGGAGAAGGTGTACGTGCCGCTCTCCGAGGCGATGCGCATCCGCGGCAAGATCGAGAACTACGACCGCGTGGACGAGCTCCTCGAAGAGCTGATCGCGTCGCTGCCGGAGGGCGAGGTCGAGCGGAAGCTCGAGGCGAAGGCGATCTTCAAGGAGCTGAAAGAGCGGGTCCTACGCGACGAGGTCCTCGAGCGCGGCCTGCGGCTCGACGGCCGCACGTTCGACGGGATCCGGCCGATCTGGTCGGAGGTGGGCGCGCTGCCCCGGGTGCACGGATCCGCGGTCTTCACGCGCGGCGAGACGCAGGCGCTCGTCACCTGCACGCTCGGGACCGCCGACGACGAGCAGAAGATCGAGCACGTGAGCGGCGAGTTCTACAAGCGGTTCATGCTGCACTACAACTTCCCGCCGTTCTCGGTCGGCGAGGTCGCGTTCCTGCGGGGCCCCGGCCGCCGCGAGGTGGGACACGGCGCGCTGGCCGAGCGCGCGCTGCAGCCCGTCGTCCCGGGCGAGGACAAGTTCGCGTACACAATCCGTCTCGTCTCGGACATCCTGGAGTCGAACGGATCCTCGTCGATGGCCTCGGTGTGCGGCGGCGCCATGGCGATGATGGACGCGGGCGTGCCCATCAAGGCACCGGTGGCGGGCATCGCGATGGGCCTCATCATGGACGAGGAGACCGGCAAGTACGCCGTGCTCTCGGACATCGCCGGCGCCGAGGATCACTACGGCGACATGGACTTCAAGGTGGCCGGCACGGCGCAGGGCATCACGGCGCTGCAGATGGACATCAAGGTCACCGGCATCACCTCCGAGGTGATGCGGAAGGCCCTCGACCAGGCGCGCACCGGCCGGCTGCACATTCTCGGCGAGATGGCCAGGACGCTGCCGGAGCCCCGGAAGAAGATGTCCGACTTCGCGCCGCGCATCATCACGATCAGGATCCCGGTCGACAAGATCCGCGACGTCATCGGGCCGGGCGGCAAGATGATCCGCAGCATCATCGAGCGCACCGGCGTGAAGATCGATGTGGAAGACGACGGCCGCGTGAACGTGGCGTCGGCCGACGAAACGTCCGCGCAGAAGGCGATCGGCATCATCCAGGAGCTGACCGCCACACCCGAGCTCAACAAGACCTACCTGGGCAAGGTCCAGCGCATCACCGATTTCGGCGCGTTCGTCGAGATTCTGCCCGGCATGGACGGCCTGCTCCACGTCTCGGAAATCGCGAACTACCGCGTGAAGGACGTGCGCGACGAGCTGAAGGAAGGCCAGCAGATCCTCGTGAAGGTGATCAACATCGATCCGACCGGCAAGATCCGGCTGAGCCGCAAGGCCATCCTGCAGGAAGAAGCGGGCAAGGACGCACAGCCGGCGGCGGCCGGGAAAA
>JBOGIW010000274.1:0-15000 GCA_050748045.1 Vicinamibacterales bacterium
TCCTGATCTGGGAGCGCGGCGTCGGCCCGACGCTGGCCTCGGGCACGGGCGCGTCGGCCTCGGCCGTGGCGGCCGCCGCGCACGGGGGAGCGGCGCGCGAGGCGGACGTGATTGCGCCCGGCGGTACGCAGCGCGTCGAATGGCGCGCCGACGGCGTGTACCTCACCGGCTGGGCCGAGCTCGTGTTCGAGGGGCGCTGGCTGCGGTCGTGAAGACGTTTCACGAAGCGCTCGCCGGAGTCGAGACCTACTCGCCGAGCGAGGAGCGGTTCAACCGCCGGCGCCGGACCGCAGGGTTGTTCGTCGCGCCGCTGACGCTCGTCGTGATGCTCCTGGCGCCGCTGCCGCTGTCGTGGCAGGCGCACCGCATGGCCGCCATCCTCGCCATGGTGGTCGTGCTCTGGATCACCGAGGCCCTGCCGATCTCAATGACCGCCATGCTCGGGCCGGTGCTGGCCGTCGTGTTCCAGGTTGCGCCGGCACGCGCCGCGCTCGCCCCGTTCGCCGATCCGATCATCTTCCTCTTCATCGGCGGCTTCATCCTCGCCGAGGCGATGTTCGTCCACGGCGTCGATCGTCGCATCGCCTACACGGCGCTCTCCTGGCGCGCCGTCGGATCGAGCGGCACGCGCATCCTCGTCGTCTACGGCGCCGTGGGGACGGCGCTGTCGATGTGGATCAGCAACACGGCGACGACGGCGATGCTGTTTCCGATTGGCCTGTCGATCGTGGCGCACCTCGCACGAAGCGGCGTGAAGGTCGGCCGCTTCGCGCTCGGGCTGATGCTCATCACCTCGTTCGGTCCCTCGATTGGCGGCATGGCCACGCCCGTCGGCACGCCGCCGAACCTGATCGGGATCGGCATGCTCGAACGGATCGCGGGCGTGAAGATCTCGTTCTTCCAGTGGATGGCGATCGGCCTGCCGGCCGTGGCGCTGATGTACGCCTGCCTGGCCACGCTGTTCTCTGTCACGACCGTGCGCGGCGTCACGGTCGGCTCCGGGAGCACGGAGCTGGTGCGGCAGGAGCTGGCGCGGCTCGGGCCATTGTCGCGCGGCCAGCGGAACGTGATCGTCGCCTTTGGCGTCACGGTGCTGCTGTGGATCGCGCCCGGGATCTTCGCGATCGCCGGCATCGACCAGGCGCCGTTCGCGCGGGCCTATGCCGAGGCCGTGCCCGAAGGCATCGCCGCGATGCTCGGCGCGTGCCTGCTCTTCATCCTGCCGGTCGACTGGCGGGCCCGCCGGTTCACCCTCTCGTGGGACGAAGCGGTCCGGATCGACTGGGGCATCGTCTTCCTGTATGGCGGAGGGCTGGCGATGGGGACGCTGGCGTTCTCGACCGGGCTCGCCGAGGCGTTGGGGGACGGCGTCACCGCGTGGCTGCCGACACACACGACCGTGGCGCTCACGCTGCTGTTCACGGCCGCGGCGATCGTGCTGTCGGAGACGACGTCGAACACCGCGTCGGCCAACATGGTCGTGCCGATCGCAATCGCCGTCTCGCAGGCGGCCGGCATCCGCGCCGTGGAGCCCGCGCTCGGGGCGACGCTTGGCGCCAGCATGGGGTTCATGATGCCGATCTCGACCGCGCCGAACGCGATGGTCTACAGCTCGGGCTACGTGCCGATTACCGCGATGATGAAGTACGGCGCCGTGCTCGATCTGATCGCGTTCGTCGTCATCGTGACGCTGGTGCTGGTGCTCGGTCCGCTCGTCGTCTGAGACGGCCCCCCACGGGCGGCGGGCCGTTGCGGAATCTGCGCGCTCCGGTCGTCCGCCACGACGCAGTTTCTGCCGGTTGCCTCACCGGCGCGGCCGCCCGGCCGCCGGCTTCTCGGCCTCGGCGATCGCGGCGATCGCCTTCTGGATGCGCGACTTGAGATTCTGCAGCAGCGGCCGCGCCTCGAGGTAGGTGCCCGTCTTCAGGAGCTCACCCGCCTTTTGCATCTCTTCACTGATGGTGGCGACCGCCTGCGCCGGGCCGGCGAGGCGCCGCCGGGGGACTCTCGCCTTGCGCGCCGTCTCGAGACGCGCGTTGGCCTGCACGATGAGGCCGGAGACCTCCGCCATCGTCCGCTCGACCTCGCCGCGGACCTGCGCCTTGCCATCGGCGGCCAGCCGCGCGGCGTTCTGCGCGCGCTCGCGGCTGTCGAGGGCGTGGTTGAGCGCGAGGCGATAGTCGCTCTGGGCCACGGCGTCGTGCGAGCGCGCGAGCGCATCGACGGCGGCCGCGTACTCGTCGGTGGCGTACTGCTCCGCGCCGGCGGCCTTCGCCGCGTCGAGGGCGCCCTGCGCCTGGTCCATCTCTTTGTTCGGAGGTTCCGCGCATCCGCCGCCGGCGAGCGCGATCGTGAACACTGCTGGTGACAACCAGCGCAGCATAGAGCTTGAGTATAGATGAAACACCTGGCGCCCTACGATCGCCCGCGCGAGAAGCTCGAACGCCTCGGCCCTGCCGGCCTCGGCGACAACGAGCTGCTCGCCGTCGTCCTCGGCAGCGGTTCGCGCGACGCTGGCGCGCTCGCGCTGGCCAATCATCTGCTCTCCCGGGTGGATGGCCTCTACGGCCTGACGCGCACCGACCTCGCGGAGCTGAAACGGATCCCGGGTATTGGCCACGCGCGCGCGGCGCAGGTGCTGGCCGCCGTGGAGCTCGGCCGCCGCACGCTCGTCCGCGGCCCGATCGCGCGCGCGACCCTGACGTCGCCCCGGGACCTCGCGTACCATCTGCTGCCGCAGTACGGCGCCTCGCCGGTGGAGCAGTTCGGTCTCGTCATGCTCGATTCGAAGCTGCACATCCTCCGCATCAAGATCGTCGCCGTCGGCTCGCTCGATTCGACCGTGGCGCACCCGCGCGAAGTGTTCCGCGAAGCCGCCGTCGCGTCGGCCGCGGCGATTGTGCTCTTTCACAACCATCCCTCCGGCGACCCGACGCCGAGCACCGACGACCTCGAGCTGACCGAGCGCATGGTCGACGCCGGCGAAGTGATGGGCATCCCCGTCGTGGATCACATCATCCTCTCGAACCATCGATACTTCAGCCTGCAGGAGACGGGCCTGCTCGCTATAAAATGAAGGGATTGCCTTGAAGATCCTCTACTTCGACTGCTTCTCGGGCGCTGCCGGCGACATGGTGCTCGGCAGCCTGATCGACGCGGGCGTGCCGCTCGGCGAGATTCGCCGTGCGCTCGGCACCCTGGCGATCGAGCCGGAAGCCGTCTGGACCGACCGCGTGGTGCGCGCCGGCGTCACGGCCACGAAGTTCTGCGTCAGGGAAGAGGCAGAGCGCCGCCACCCGCACCGCCATCTCACGAGCGTCTACGCGCTCATCGACGGCTCGGCGCTGAGCGAGGCCGGAAAGGCGCGGGCCAAGACGCTCGTCGAGCGGCTCGGCGAGGCCGAGGCCGCCATCCATGGGACGACGATGGAGCAGGTGCACCTGCACGAGGTGGGGGCGCTCGACTCGATCATCGATATTGTCGGATCCGTGTTCGCGCTGGAGTGGCTGGGCGCGGATGCCATCGTGTCATCGCCGCTCAATGTCGGGAGCGGCACCGTCAGGGTCGCGCACGGGCTCTATCCCGTGCCGGCGCCCGCCACGCTGCGGCTCCTCGAGGGCGTGCCCGTCTACGCCGGCACGCAGCAGGCGGAGCTGGTGACGCCGACCGGCGCGCTCCTCGTGTCGAGCTACGCGACGTCGTACGGCCCGGTGCCGGCGATGACGGTGAAGGCGATCGGGTACGGCGCCGGGACGCGCGACTTCGGCGACACGCCGAACGTGCTGCGCGTCCTCGTCGGAGAGGCCGACACGGGCGGCGCCCCTCGACGGGCGCCCGATCCCGCGCGCAGCACGACGGTGGTCGTCATCGAATCCGAGATCGACGACATGAACCCGCAGATCTTCGGCGTGCTGATGGATCGCCTGCTCGCCGACGGCGCGCTCGATGTCTTCTACACGCCGGTGCAGATGAAGAAGAACCGGCCGGGCACGCTGCTGACCATCATCGCGCCGCCGGAGGCGCGCGAGCGGCTCGTATCGCTCGTCTTCGCCGAGACGACCAGCATCGGCGTGCGGTACCGCGAGATGACGCGGGAGTGCCTCGAGCGGGAGACGATCGCCGTGGAGACGCCGCTCGGCGCCGTGCGTATCAAGGTCGCCAGGCGTGGCGCCCACGTGCTGAACGCCGCCCCCGAGTTCGAGGATTGCGTGCGGCTGGCGCGGCAGAGTGGCCGCCCGGTCAAGGATGTGCAGGCGATGGCCGCCAAGGCGTACCTGGAACGGACATGAAGTTCTTTCTCACCACGGCGATCGACTTCGTCAACAGCCGGCCGCACCTCGGCACGGCGTACGAGAAGATCACGGCGGACGTGATCGCCCGCTACAAGCGTCTCTGCGGCGTCGAGACGCACTTCCTGATGGGCAACGACGAGCACTCGCAGAACGTCTACAGGCGCGCGATCGAGCTGGGCCTGGATCCGCTCGCCTACTGCGACCGGATGGAGGAGGAGTTTCGCGCCGTCTGGACGCAGCTCGACATCTCGTTCGACGACTTCATCCGCACGACCGAGCCGCGCCACCGCGCCGCCGTGCAGAAGATGGTGCAGGCCCATTACGACGCCGGCGACATTTACGAGGGGTTCTACGAGGGCTGGTACTGCGTCTCGTGCGAGGCGTTCAAGCAGGACAAGGATCTCGTGGACGGCTGCTGCCAGATCCACCCGACGCTCCGGGCGGCGTGGATCAAGGAGAAGAACTACTTCTTTCGTCTGTCGAGCTACCGCAAGCCGCTCATCGACCACTTCCATGCCAACCCGTCGTTCCTGCAGCCCGACGTCCGACGCAACGAGATGCTCCGCCTGCTCGAGAGCGGCCTCGAGGATATCTCGGTCAGCCGCGCGGGGCAGTCGTGGGGCATCCCGCTGCCCTTCGCTCCCGGCAACGTCGTCTACGTCTGGTTCGACGCGCTCATCAACTACGCGGCGGCCGTCGGCTACGGCACCGACGACGCGCGCTTCGCCTCGTGGTGGCCTGCCGACCTCCACATCGTCGGCAAGGACATCACGCGTTTTCACACCGTGGTCTGGCCCGCGATGCTGATGAGCGCGCGCGTGCCGCTGCCGGAGCAGGTGTTCGGCCACGGGTGGGTGCACTTCATGGGCCAGAAGATGAGCAAGTCGCTCGGCACGAGCCTCGATCCGGCGGACGTGGCGGCGCGCTTCGGCCCGGATCCGCTGCGGCTGTACCTGGTCAAGGAGATCAGCTACGGCGGCGACGGCGACTTCACCTGGGACCGGTTCGCGGAGCGCTACAACGTGGATCTCGCCAACAACCTGGGCAACCTGGTCAGCCGCCTGGGCGCGATGGCGGAGAAGTATCGTGGCAGCCGTCTCGCGCCCGCGGGGAGCGGCGGCACGCTTGCGGCCCTGGCCGCGCAGGCGTTGGAGCGGTATCGGACGGCCATGGACGCCCTCGCGCTTCACGAGGGAGCGGCCGCCGCGTTCCAGCTCGTCGATGCCACCAACGAGTACATCGCCCAGCACGCGCCCTGGACGCTCGCCCGGGATCCGGCCGACGCTGCGCCGCTCGACGAGGTCCTCTTCGACGTCGCCGAGGCCATTCGCGTGGCCGCCGTGCTGCTGCTGCCGGTGATGCCCTCCTCGTCGGCCGAGATCCTGCGACGCCTGGGCGACACCACCCGAGCGGCCGATCTGCGGCTCGATCGCGACGGCCGGTGGCGGAACGAAGGCGTGAGGACGATCACAAAAGGGCCGGCGCTCTGGCCCCGTGCGGGGGAGACCGTGGACGAGACGAAACAGTCGGAGCCGAAGGCGACGCAGGCCGCCGGCGCAGGGACCACGGCGGCCGAAGATGGCCGCATTTCGATCGACGACTTCATGAAGGTGGAGCTCCGCGTTGCCAGGGTGCTCGAGGCCGAAGCCGTGCCGAAGTCGAGGAAGCTCGTGAAGCTGACGATCGATGTCGGAACGGAGCAGCGCACGATCGTGGCCGGCATCGCCGAGGCGTACACGCCCGCCGAGCTCGTCGGGCGGACGATCGCGGTCGTCTTCAACCTGAAGCCGGCGACGCTCATGGGCATCGAATCGAACGGCATGGTCCTCGCCGCGAGCCCCGAGGGGGGCAAGCCGACGCTCCTGTCGTTGGACCAGCCGGTGGCGCCGGGCACACGCGTTCGATGACACGATGATCGACTCGCACTGCCATCTCGCCGGCGAGGAGTTCGCCGGCGACCTGCCGGCGGTCGTCGAGCGCGCCGTCGCGGCGGGCCTCCGGCACGTCCTCGTGATTCTGGCGGCCGACGATGACGCGGAGATTGAGCGGGGGCATCGCGTGGCCGCGCTGTGGGAGGCGGCCCGATTTGCGATCGGCGTGCACCCCCACGCCGCGGCCAGGTACTCGGCCGACCCGACGGCGGCGCCTCGGGCCGTCGAGCGGGCGTTCGACGCGCTGCCGGCCTCGAGGGCCGTCGGCGAGATTAGCCTCGACTATTACTACGACTTCGCGCCCGTGCCGATCCAGCAGCACGTCTTCCGCGAGCAGATCCGGCTGGCGCGCCGCCGCACGCTCCCGATCGTCATCCACACGCGCGACGCGGAGGACGACACGTTCCGGATTCTCGGGGAGGAATCGGCCTCGGAGGTCGGCGGCGTCTTTCACTGTTTCACGGGCGATCGCGCGATGGCGCGGCGCGCGCTCGACATCGGCTTCCACGTCTCGCTCGCCGGCATCGTCACCTTTCCGCGCGCGCTCGAGCTGAAGGAAGTGGCCAGGCTCGTGCCGCTCGACCGTCTGCTCATCGAGACCGACAGCCCGTTTCTCGCGCCGGTGCCGTTCCGCGGCACGCGCAACGAGCCGTCCTACGTCACGCGCGTGGCGGAGGTGGTCGGCGAGCTGCGGGGCACCGGCGCCGGCGCGATCGGGGAGGCGGCGCGCGAGAACTACGAGCGCCTCTTCAAGCCGTAAGTCCAACCGGGAGCGTCGATTAGCTGCGTCGGCGCGTTGACACTTCGCGCGCAGGTATGGTCTGATCGGACCAGCTTGAATCCGACCGCGCAGAAACCGTCGGCCGCCGCGCTCGCGCTGATGTTCGAGCCGATACGCGAAGACCTCCTCGCTGTCGAGCGCGAGTTCGCCGATCACGTGCAGTCGCAGGTGCAGCTCATTCCGACCATCGGCACGTACATTCAGAACGGCGGGGGCAAACGGATTCGCCCGGCCGTGCTCCTGATGGCGGCGCGCATGGCCGGCTACCGGGGCGAGCAGGCGATCCTCTACGCGTCGGTCGTCGAGTTCATTCACACCGCCACGCTCGTCCACGACGACATCATCGACGAGTCGGAGCTGCGGCGCGGCCGCCAGGCCGTGCACTCGCGGTGGGGCAACGACATCACGGTGCTCCTCGGCGATTTCCTGTACATCAAGTCGATGTCGATGGCGCTCACGCACGACCGGCTCGACCTCATCCGCCTCCTCTGCGACGTGACGCTGCGCATGATCGAGGGCGAGCTCTACCAGCTCACCAAGAACGGCGTCGTGGACCTGGCCGAAGAGGAGCACTTCGACATCATCCGCCGCAAGACGGCGTACCTTTTCGCCGGCTGCGCCAGGATCGGCGGCATGCTCGGCGAGACGACGCGCGAGCAGCAGGATGCGCTCTGGGACTACGGCTTCAACATCGGCATGGCGTTCCAGATCGTGGACGACCTGCTCGACTTCACGGGCGAGGCCGACGCGCTGGGCAAGCCCGTCGGCGGCGACCTCCGCGAAGGGAAGATTACGCTTCCCGTCATTCACCTCCTCGGCCGCGACGACGAGCAGGCCGACGCGCTCATCCGCGGCGTCGTCAACACGCGCACCGTCAGCCAGGACGAGTGGCGCGAGATTCGGGCGCTCTTGCAGCAGTACGACTCGATCGAGTACGCGCACCGGACCGCCGTCGGCTTCGTCGAGCGCGCCAAGGGCGCGCTGTACGCGTTCGAGGCCAGCCCGGAGCGGGAGGCGTTGATGGCGCTGCCCGACTACGTGCTGTCGCGCGATCGATGAACGCCGGACACAGGCGGCCTGATCCGGAGACCTGAGCCCGAAGCCCTCGCTGACTGCCCGTGAACCCCGCCGAGAGGATCCAGGAACTTCGCACGCTCATCCGCTACCACGAGGAGCGCTATTACGTCCTGAGCGCGCCGGAGATCGCCGACGCGGAGTTCGACGCGCTCATGCGGGAGCTCGAGCGCCTCGAGGCCGAGCACCCCGATCTCCTGACCGCCGACTCGCCCACGCAGCGTGTCGGGGGGCGTCTCGTCGAAGGCTTCGAGACCGTCGAGCACGCGCAGGCGATGCTGAGTCTCGACAACGCATACTCCGAGGACGAGCTGCGCGCCTTCGACGAGCGCGTGCGCCGCGGGCTCGGCGAGACGGGTGCCGTGCCGGACGCCGTCACCTACGTCGCCGAGCTGAAGATCGACGGCCTCAGCATCGCGCTCACCTACGCCGACGGCCGGCTCCTGCGCGGGGCCACGCGCGGCGACGGCGTGCGTGGCGAGGACGTGACCTCCAATGTCCGGACGATTCGCGCCATTCCGCTGCGCCTGCGGGATGGTCCGGCCGGTACCGTCGAGGTGCGGGGCGAAGTCTATCTCCCGCGCAGGGCCTTCGAGCGCATCAACCGGGAGCGCGAGGACTCGGGCGAGCCGCTCTTCGCCAACCCGCGCAACGCGGCGGCTGGCACGATGCGGAACCTGGATCCGAAGCTCGTCGCGAAGCGCGGGCTGTCCGCATTCACGTACCAGTTGATCGCGACGGCTGGCACCGCGCTGACGCGTGGGCAGGGCGCCGCGGGGGGGGCGCCGTTCACGAGCCACGGCGAGGCGCTTGAATCGCTGTCGGCGTGGGGCCTCCCCGTGGAGAGCCACTGGAGGCGATGCACGGGCATCGCCGAGCTGCTCGCGTTCTATCACGACTGGTCGGGGAAGCGGCGGGTGCTCGACTTCGACACCGACGGGGTCGTCGTCAAGGTGGATGCCATGGCCCTGCGCGAGCGGCTCGGCAGCACGTCGAAGTTCCCACGCTGGGCCATCGCGTTCAAGTTCCCGGCGGAACAGAAGACGACCCGCCTCAAGAAGATCGATGTCAACGTGGGCCGCACCGGCGCGGTCACGCCCTACGCCGAGCTCGAGCCGGTCGTGCTGGCCGGGACCACGGTCTCGATGGCCACGCTGCACAACGCCGACGACGTGGCGCGGAAGGACCTGCGGGAACGGGACACGGTGATCGTCGAAAAGGGTGGCGACGTGATTCCGAAAGTCGTCGCCCCGGTGCTCAGCCTCCGCCCCGCGGATTCGCGGCCCTGGGTGATGCCGACGACGTGCAAGATCTGCGGCAGCCAGCTCCATCGGCCGGACGGGGAAGTCGTCTGGCGCTGCGAGAACACGTCGTGCCCGGCGAAGCTGCGCCGCGGGCTCGAGCATTTCGCGTCGCGATCCGCGATGAACATCGAGGGGCTCGGCGAGTCGCTGATCGCACAGCTCCTCGAGACGGGGCTCGTGAAGGACTACGCAGACCTGTATGCGCTGACCGCCGACGAGCTGGCCGGCCTCACGAGCGTGACCCTGCGCGGCGACGGCAAGGAGATCGTGCGTCGCTTTGGCCAGAAGAACGCGGAGAAGGTGGTCGGCCAGATCGAGCGGAGCCGGACCAACGAGCTCTGGCGGCTGATCTACGGGCTGGGCATCCGCCACGTCGGCGAGCGCGCGGCGCAGGTGCTGTCGCGGGCATTCCCCTCGATGGAGGCGCTCGCGGCCGCGACCCCCGAGCAGTTGCAGACGACGGACGAAATCGGGCCGGTCCTTGCCGAGTCGGTGCGAAGCTGGCTGGACGAGCCGCGGAACCGGGCGCTCGTGGAGCGGCTCCGCGCCGCGGGTGTCCGGATGGAGGTGCCACCCGATCAACGCGCGCAGCCGGCGGCGGAAGGCCCCCTGATGGGAAGGACCTACGTCATCACGGGGACGCTCGCGTCGATGTCGCGCAGCGAGGCCACCGCGGCCATTGAGCGGCTCGGCGGCAAAGTTGCAAGCGCGGTGAGCCGCAAGACGTCCGGGGTGATTGTCGGCGCCGAGGCCGGCAGCAAGGCCGACAAAGCGCGCGAACTGGGTGTGCCGATGCTCGACGAGACGGCGTTCCGGGAGTTGATCCATGCGGGCGGCCCGGAGCACTTATAATGCAGGCATGACGCGACGGTTCCTGGTTGCGACCGTCGGCCTGACCGCGGTCGTGGCGTTTCTCGTCGGCCTCGTCGTCGCCGGCTCGATGTCGCCGGCACCGGCCGTGTCGTCGCCAACGGGCCCGCGTGTGCCCGCGCGGGCGCCGGCCTCGGCCGTGGCGCCAGATGTCGTGTCATTCGCCGATATTGCCGAGCGCCTCAACCCGGCGGTCGTCAACATCGACGCCACCTCGCGCGGGAGCGAGACCCGCCGCCGGCGCTTCGGCATGCCGCTGCCCGACAGCCCCGACCTCTTCGAGCGGCCCTTCGAGCGCGACCGCGAAGGGCCCCGCAAGGGCGCCGGCACCGGCTTCCTGATTGACGACGACGGATTCATTCTCACGAACCATCACGTCATCGACGGGGCCGATCGCATCCTGGTGCGCCTGACGGACGGGCGAACGCTGCGCGCCCAGCGCGTCGGCTCCGACCCGGACACCGACATCGCGCTCATCCGTGTGGAGTCGCCGAAGCCCCTCCCCTTCGCCACGCTCGGCGACTCCGACACCCTGCGCGTCGGCGAGTGGGTGTGCGCGATTGGGAATCCGCTCGCCTACGAGCACACGGTCACCGTGGGGGTCGTCAGCTTCGTCGGCCGGAAGCTCTTCGACCAGTCGCTCGACAATTACATCCAGACCGACGCCGCGATCAACTTCGGCAACAGCGGCGGGCCGCTCATCAACGCGCGTGGGGACGTGATCGGCATCAACGCGGCCATCAGCTCGCGCGCGAGCAACATCGGCTTCGCCGTGCCGATCAACCAGGCGAGCGCCATTCTGCCGCAGCTCCGTGAGACGGGGCGCGTGTCGCGCGGCTTCATCGGCGTCACGCTGAAGGACGTCGACGAGGACCTGCAACGCTCGCTGGGGTTGAAGACCGCGCGGGGCGCGCTCGTGCAGGATCTCGCGGCGAACTCACCCGGGGCGCGCGCCGGCGTCCGCACGTACGACGTGGTCACGCACGTGGACGGGAAGCCGATGGCGAACAACGACGCCCTCATCCGCGAGATTGCCGCCCGGCAGCCCGGCTCGACCGCCACGCTCTCCATCCTGCGGGACGGCCGGTCGCTCAGCGTGCCCGTCAAGCTCTCGGAGCGTCCGTTGCGCGGCAACCGCGCCCAGCAAGACGGCGACGCCGTCGGGGACGAGCGGCGGACGCGGCCCTCCAGCCAGCGGGGCCCCGTGCTCGGCCTGAGCGTGCGCGCGATCGATCGCGACTTCATCCAGCGGTTCCGCCTCCCGGCCGATCTCGAGGGCGTCGTCGTGTCCCGCGTCGAGCCGATGAGCCCCGCGTTCGACGCCGAGATCGAGCGGGGACACGTCGTGCTGGAGGTCAACCGCCGTCCCGTGCGGACGATCGAGGAGTTCCGGCGCCAGACCGCCGCGGCGCGCCCGGGCGACATCCTCGCCGTGTACACCTACGTGCCCGAGATCCAGCAGCGCCAGCTGCGGACGGTTCGCATCGACGAGCACTGAGTGAAGCCACGCATACTCGTGATCGATGACGAGGCCGCCATCCGCGACTCGTTGCGGATGATCCTCGAGTATGAGCACTACGAGTTCGTCGGCGCGTCGAGCGGAGCCGAGGGCCTGGGCCTCGTCCAGCGCGACCGCCCCGACCTCGTGCTGCTCGACATCAAGATGCCGGGGATGGATGGCATGGAGGTGTTGCGCAAGCTGCGCGCCCTCGACGACACGCTGCCGGTGGTCATGATCTCCGGCCACGGCACCACCGCCACGGCCGTCGAAGCCATCAAGGCCGGCGCGACCGACTACCTCGACAAGCCGCTCGGCAGCGAGCGCGTGATCGTCACGCTGTACAACGCGCTGAAGCAGCGGGAGCTGCGGCAGGAGAACCGCGAGCTGAAGCTCGCGATGGAGGCGAAGTACGAGATCGTCGGAAAGAGCCCGGGGCTCATGAAGGTGCTCGACGCCGTCCGCCGCGCCGCGCCGACCGACGCGACCGTGCTCCTCCTCGGCGAAAGCGGCGTCGGCAAGGAGCTCGTGGCGCGCGCCATTCACCGCAACAGCCGGCGCGCCGCGCAGCGCTTCGTCCAGGTGAACTGTGCCGCCATTCCGGAGGAGCTGATCGAGTCGGAGCTCTTCGGCCACGAGAAGGGGAGCTTCACCGGCGCCACCGAGAAGCAGATCGGGAAGTTCGAGCAGGCCGACCGCGGGACGATCTTCCTCGATGAGGTCGGCGACATGAGCCAGAAGACGCAGGCGAAGGTGCTGCGCGTCCTGCAGGAGCAGGAGGTGGAGCGCCTCGGGTCGGCGCGGACGATCAAGGTCGACGTGCGCGTCATCGCCGCCACCAACAAGAACCTGGAGGACGCCATCCAGCGCGGCGACCTCCGCGAGGACCTGTACTTCCGGCTCAACGTGATCCCGATCGTCGTGCCGCCGCTGCGGGAGCGGCGGGAGGACATTCCGCTGCTCGCGGAGCACTTCGCCCGGCGATTCAGCGACGAGCACAACGTGCGCCGCCGGTTCGACGCGCGGGCGCTCGAGGCGATGCAGAGCTACCGGTGGCGCGGGAACATCCGCGAGCTGCGGAACGCCGTCGAGCGCCTCGTGATCATGAGCGACCGCGAGGTGATCGGGGCGGCCGACCTGCCGGGCGACGGCGCGTCCTTTCGCGCGGGCCCCGCCACGGAGTCGAGCGCGGCCGCCACGGGTCCCGCCGTCCCCGCAAGCCCGCCCGGCAACACGCTGCGCGAGTTCAAGGACGCCGCCGAGCGCGCCTTTCTCGTCCAGAAGCTGCGCGAGAACAACTGGAACATCTCGAAGACCGCCGAGGTCATCGACACGCCGCGCAGCAATCTCTACAAGAAGCTGGAGCAGTACGGTATCAAGCAGGAGCTGGACGGGTAGCCTCCCAACTTCCAACCCCCAACCTCCAACTCCCAACCCCCAACCTCCAACTCCCAACCGCCAACTCCCAACCTCCAACTCCCAATCCCTAGAAAGCCGAGACCCAGGACCTGCGATAATGAAGCGTCGCAGTCGGCCAGACGACCGCCGGGTTCGGTGACCACGCGCGAAGGCGCGTGAAGTGCCGGACCGGGAGGAAAGTCCGAACTCCACAGGGCAATGAGCCGGGTAACACCCGGGCAGGGCAACCTGACGGACCAGTGGCACAGAAAACATACCGCCCCGAGCGAGGCGCAACGCGCCGAGTCGAAGGGTAAGGGTGAAAAGGTGCGGTAAGAGCGCACCGCGCCCGTGGCAACACGGGTGGCAGGCAAAACCCCTCATGGAGCAAGACCAAATAGGGTGGCAGCGGTTCCCTCACGCGTGGGGGAGCCGCCGGTAGGACGGCCCGTCCGACGCCACCGGGTAGGTCGCCGGAGCCCGCGAGCGATCGCGGGCCTAGAGGAATGGTCGTCGTCCTGAGCGAGCGCCTCGAAAGGGGCGCGCGTCGAAGGAGACAGAATTCGGCTTACCGGCCGGCTGCGACGCTCTTCCAGTACAATTTCCGCAACCATGGTCAGAAACGCTGTCGTCCTCCTGGTCGGGATCTGTGCGATCGCTGCGATCGTGTTCGCGCAGGCGCCGCGGGGCGCGCAGAGCCAGGGCGCCATCCGGAGCCGGCCCGGCAGCAACCGCGCGCCCGAGTTCCCGGCGCCGGACATCCGCGAGTACAAGCCCCGCTCCACGCTGGTCGTGCCGCAGCACCCGCGCCCGCGCGCCAAGTTTCCGGCGATCGACCTGCACAGCCATCAGCCGGTGCCGATCTCGCAGGCCGAGTTCGACACGGTCGTCGACGGTATGGACCGCAACAACCTGCGCGTGCTCGTGAACAACAGCGGCGCGTCCGGCGAGCGCCTGCGCCGGGCGCTCGAGGCGATTCGCGCGAGCCGGCACAAGGACCGCATGGTGCAGTTCGCAGAGGTGGACTTCCACGGCGTCGGCCCCGGCTGGGGCGCGAAGGCCGCGAGACAGCTCGAGGCCGATATCAAGGCCGGTGCCGTCGGCCTCGGGGAAGTGTCGAAAGGCCTCGGGCTTCGCTACCGCAAGGCCGACGGCGCGCGCCTGCGGGTGGACGATCCCGAGCTCGATCCCGTCTGGGAAACGTGTGGCCGGCTCGGCGTCCCGGTCCTGATTCACACGGCGGAGCCGCAGGCGTTCTTCGACCCCATCGACTACAGCAACGAGCGCTGGCTCGAGATGGCGCTGTTCCGCGACCGTCGCTATCCGGCCGGCGAGTTCCCGCGCTTCGAGGAGCTCATCGCCGAGCGCAACCGGATGTTCAAGAAGCACCCCAGGACGACATTCATCGCCGCGCACTTCGCCTATCACGCGAATGACCTGGCGCGGATGGCGACGCTCTTCGACGAGATGCCGAATGTCTACACGGAAGTGGGCGCCATCCTCGCGGAGCTTGGACGCCAGCCGCGCGCGGCGCACGCCTTCTTCGTGAAGTACCAGGACCGCATTCTGTTTGGCAAGGACAGCTTCCAGCCCGACGAGTTCCCGTACTACTGGCGCGTGTTCGAGACGACCGACGAGTACTTCGATTACTACCGGGACTATCACGCCTTCTGGAAGCTGTACGGGATGGGGCTTCCCGACGCCGTGCTCCGGAAGCTGTACTATGCCAACGCGTTGAGGATTGTCCCGGGCCTGCCGGCGAGCGGCTTCACGAATTGACACAGCTTGACGCTCGGGGGGGTCAGAACGGGGTCAGACCGGGGTCAGAACGGGGTCTGACCCCGTTCTGACC
>JBOGIW010000275.1:0-3025 GCA_050748045.1 Vicinamibacterales bacterium
ACCGCGGGCCGGCCGGGCGCGGCCGCTCGACGACGCGCCGCGGCCGTCTGAAGGCACGATGTAGCTCGGCCGCTTGCCGGTAAACCGCGCATCGACTAGACTAAGCGTTTGCACCGCCCTGGCCGGACGGCGCCGTGAGAGGTGGTCTTCGTGTGCGTGGTGGGGCGTGGCCAAGCGGTAAGGCGCGGGACTTTGGATCCCGTATTCGAAGGTTCGAATCCTTCCGCCCCAACCAGATCGCCGCGGCGATTGGAGGCCCTGTGTGCTGCCGCGGCGGGTCGCGCCGCGCGGCGGCTCGCCGGGCCCGGCCACAGGCTGCAGTCGAGAGGTGTGGACCGGCTCGCCGGGCTCGGGTGAGTAGCGTGAAACGAACCACCATCGGTGATCCCCTGATGCCGACCGGCTTTGGCGAGCTGAAGATCTTCTCGGGCAGCGCCCATCCGCAACTGGCCCGGGAGATCGCGGACTTTCTCGGCATTCCCGTGGGGCAGTCGAGGCTGCGGCGGTTTCCGGACAGCGAGGTGTCGTTTCAGATCGACGAGAACATCCGGGGCACCGACGTCTTCATCGTGCAGCCGACGTCGACCCCCGTGGACCAGCACCTGATAGAGATGCTGGTGATGATCGACGCGTTCCGCCGCTCGTCGGCGGCGCGCATCACGGCGGTCGTGCCCTACTACGGCTACGCGCGGCAGGACCGCAAGGACAAGCCCCGCGTGCCGATCTCCGCCAAGCTGGTGGCGAACCTGCTGAGCGCGGCGGGCACGCACCGCGTCTTGACGATGGACCTGCACAAGGCGCAGATCCAGGGGTTCTTCGACATCCCGGTGGACCACCTGTTCGCGGCCCCGGTGATTATCGAGTACCTCGCGCGGCTGCACTACCCGAAGCTGACGATTGTGTCGCCGGACGCGGGCGGCGCCGAGCGCGCGCGCGCGTATGCCAAGCGGCTCGACGCCGAGCTGGCCGTCATCGACAAGCGGCGCACCGAGGACGGCACGGCGGAGGTGATGAACGTCATCGGCGACGTCGGGGGTCGCACCTGTATCCTGCAGGACGACATCATCGACACCGCCGGCACGATCCAGAAGGCGGCGACGGCGCTGAAGGGGGCGGGCGCCGACCGCGTGCTCGCGTGCGCCGTGCACGGCGTGCTCTCGGGCCCGGCGATCGATCGCATCGAGAATTCGCCGGTGGACCAGATGATCGTGACGAACACGATCCCGCTGCGCGGCGAGGCGCAGCAGTGCAAGAAGATCGTCGTGCTGTCGGTGGCGCGGCTGCTGGGCCAGGCGATCCGGAGCATTCACGAGGAGACGTCGGTGTCTTCGCTGTTTGTGTAGTTTGTGTCGTTCCGGGTTCCGGGTTCGTGTTCAGGGTTCAGTTCAGGGTTCGGGGTTCGGCGTTCGGGGTTCGGCGTTCGAGGTTGGGCGTTCGAGGTGGGGCGGCGACGAACCGCGAACCACGAACCACGAACCACGAACCGCGAACCGCGAACCACGAACCTAGAACCAGGAACTCCGAACGGAACCTTGAACACGAACCCGGAACCCGGAACCTGGAACGTGGAACCGTACGTACGAGGACCCAGGAACGTGGAACAGCAGGAAGGCTTATGGAAGCAACGTTAGAGGCAGTGAAGAGAGAAGGCCGGGGGAAGAACGCGGCGAATCGGCTCCGCGCGGCCGGGCAGATCCCGGCAGTCCTGTACGGCACGCGCAGGGAGGGGAAAGCTGCGCAGGCCGTGGCGGTGGCCGTGGATCCGCGCGCGGTGCTGCGCATTCTGCGCTCCGATTCCGGCGCCAATACGCTCATCGACCTGCGGCTCGACGGCAGCGAGGCGCGTGTGATGGTCAAGGAATACCAGATCGACCCGGTCACGCAGGCGCTGCTGCACGCCGACTTCTACCAGCTCGCGATGGACAAGGCCATCGTCGTCACCGTGCCCATCCGGCTCCAGGGGGAGGCGAAGGGCGTGAAGCTCCAGGGCGGCATCGTGGACTTCGTCACGCGTGACATCGAGGTCGAGTCGCTGCCGACGGACATCCCCGAGCACATCGACGTCGACATCTCCGAGCTCGGGCTCCACGAGTCGATCCGCGTGCGCGACCTCGCGCAGGGCCTCAAGTGGAAGGCGACGACCGATCCCGACACGATGATCGCGCACGTCGTGACGATCAAGGTGGAGGAGGCGCCGGCCGTGGCCGAGGCGGCTCCGGTGGCGGCGGCTGCGCCGGCCGAGCCCGAGGTCATCAAGAAGGGCAAGACGGAGAAGGACGAGGAAGCGGCGGCAGCGCCGAAGGAGAAGAAGTAATCAAGCTCGTCGTCGGGCTCGGCAACCCCGGCAGAGCGTATCGGGAGACGCGCCACAACGTCGGCTTCATGGTGATCGACGAGCTGGCGCGCCGGCACCAGTTGACGCTGTCGATGGCGCCGTCGCAGGTGCCCGAGGCGTTCATCGCGAAGCAGTACGGGGCCGAGCCGCTCCTCGTGGCCAAGCCGCTGACGTTCATGAATCGCAGCGGCGACGCGGTGGCGGCGCTGGCACGGTACTACGACATCGGGCCGGAGGACCTGTTCGTCGTGGTCGACGAGGCGGCGCTGCCCTTCGGACGGCTGCGGGCGCGGGCCCGCGGGTCGGCCGGCGGGCACAAGGGGCTGAAGTCGATCATCGAGCGGCTCGGCACCGAGGAGTTCCCCCGGCTGCGGCTGGGGGTCGGGCGCGGCGATGCGCGACGGGATCTCGCGGATCACGTGCTCTCGACGTTCGAGCCCGGCGAGCGCGCCGAGCTCGAGACGTTCATCGCCCGGGCGGCCGACGCCGCCGAGATGTTCGCCGTGGACGGCATCGGCAAGGTGATGAACACGTACAACCCGGAATCCACGGCTCCGGAAATTGACTGACTCCTTGCTGCTTCGTCTCGGTCACGGAGGTCACGGAGGTTTCTAGCCACGACCTTCGTGGCTGAGTTCTTCGTGACCTTCGTAGCCCGACACTCGGCAGCCACACGTCCAGAAGGAGACG
>JBOGIW010000276.1:0-7272 GCA_050748045.1 Vicinamibacterales bacterium
GGTCCAAGAAGTATTCGAGTCAGCGAACCGCCCGAAGTACACGAAGCACCGCCACGCGTTCGCCGGCTTGGTTGCTTGCGGCCGGTGCGGTTGTGCCATGACCGCCGACGTCAAGAAGGGCCGCTACGTGTACTACCACTGCACGGGCGGTCGTGGGCGGTGCGGCAACACATACGTACGCGAAGAGGAACTCTCGCGACTGTTCGAGGACGTTGTACGCAGGGTACAGATTCCCGTCGACGTCGCGGACTGGATCGCTGAGGCGCTTCGGGAGAGCCAAGGCGACAAGGAGCGGTTCCACCGCTCGGCCGTCATGCATTTGCAGCAGCAGTACCTCGCAGTCCAGGCCAAACTGGATCGCGCCTACGACGACCGATTGGCCGACCGGATCACGGACGAGTTGTGGCAGAGGAAGTCCGGTGAGTGGGAAGCGGAACTCGCGTCAATCCGTCGAGAGACCGCCAGACACGAGAAGGCGAGCCACGACTACGGGGCCACTGGGTCGAAAATTTTAGAACTCGCGAAAAACGCCCACAATCTGTTCGTTTTGCAGGATTCGCACGAGCAAGCGCGGTTGCTGAAAATGCTGGGATCGAACTCTACCTTTGACCGTGGAAGTCTTTCAGTTTCTTACATTAAGCCGTTCGATCTACTCGTCGACGGCAACGAAACTGGAAATTGGCTGGGTGTTAGGGATTCGAACCCATACCCGTGGTCCAGAGAGCGGTGTGGCATTTCCGTCGGCTTCGGTCCGCTCTGTCCGACGAGCAGAAACACACTGCCGTCCTGACGAAGAAGCCGCGCCACCGGGCCCATCGAATCGCGGCCTGAAGTAAGCCTCCAGCAAGGCGATCCGGCGGGGCGGTCTTGTCCGCCTACTCGATCGACAGGACTTCGGTTATCGCGAAGCCTTCCTTGCGAGCGGCGGCCGCCAGGCGGTCGTCGAGCGTGACCAGTTCCAGTGATGAGGGTCGCCGTTCCGCGGCGACGAATGCCGCGGCCAGCTGAAGGGCATCGGCCGCGCGAAGGGGATGGACGCGCAAGAAGCGGATGGCGGCTTCCCGGATGCCGTCGCTCGGGTCCACTTCGTGCCATCCGCCGGCAAGGCGCTTCAACCGATCGAATGCCTCGATCGCTGCCGCTGCGCCGAGCGCGCCTTCGCGTTCGAGACGCGCAATCGCCGACGCACATTCCACCTCCGTGGCCCACCAGACGAGCATGGCCGGGTCCGAGGCAGCAAGGGCCTGCAGCGTCTTCGTTGTCGCCTCCGTCATGAGCAGCGGCACGACCGCGGAGGCGTCCCAGAATCTCATCGGCCTTCGCGACGCTCGTCCAAAAGGGCGCGAACGCCCGAGGCTCCCCTTTTCGCCCGCGGCGGCCTGGTCCCGAACAGGGCTTTGGGCGCGATACCCCGCGCCGGTCGCACCACGCCTTCGCGGACCAGCCGTGCCAGCCGGTCGTCGTCCTCAGCACTGAGGCTGCTCACGGGCTCCAGCCTCGCAACTGGCCGACCGCGATCGACGATGAGCACGGGCGACCCGCCCTTCACGCTGTCGATCAGCGCACTGAGGTTGTTCTTGGCTTCGGTGATGCTGGCCTTCTTCATATAGCCAGAATAGCCATTTCAGTGCAGCTACTCAAGCGGTGCCCTGTCATGGAGCAGCGCACTGCCGCAGAATCTGTCTCAGCGATGGCTCAGTCGAAGAGCAGAAGATATTCTGGTTCGAAGTCGTAAGTGATTGAAACACCAAGGGTTGCTGGCTGGTGACGCGTGGCCCGCAACGTGGCGTGTCAATCGCTGTCCGGGCAGTTGATTCCGTCAGGGTCCTCCTGACCGAACGAGGCGATAGCGCGACCAGCGGAGAACCGCTGTCAGCGGCCCACGATGGGGAGCCGGAACGCGGCCATCTCCTCGCCGTTGCGAACCAGCAGGATGTCACCTGCAACCACGGGGTGGTTCCAGGTCTTGCCCTCGAGCGCCGGGATCCGCGCGAGCTCCGTGAACCGATCGGGCGTTGCCTTGACCAGCGCCAGCTCACCATCCTCCGACAGCACCAGCAGCACGTCCTGATCGGGCAACAGCACGAGCTGCCCATGGCCGAAGCGTCCGCCCTTCCACGTGCGGTTCCCGTCGCTGAGATCGATGCACGCGAGGATGCTGCCGTCGAAGCCGTAGGCGTGGCCCTCGTGCACGACGAGGTCGTTGAAGTAGGGCTTCAAGCCGCGCGACGTCCAGCGCTCTTCGACGGTCCATCCGCCCGGTCCGTGCGCGACCGCGAGGCGGCGCATGCCGAGCCCGCCCATGGCATCGCCAGACGTGATCAGGACGTCGCCGTCCTCGGTCAGAGCCGGCTGCACGATGCTGACGGCGGGCTGCCACGAGTGCTCCCAGAGCAGGGTGCCGTCGGCCGGCGCGACGCTGGTCGTGCGGGCTCCTCTCAGCAGCAGGATCTGAGCGACGCCGTCAATCGTCACCAGATGTGGCGAGCTGTAGCCACCGCCGCCGGCCGGGCCGAACCAGCGCGAATCACCGGTGGTGACGTCGTAAGCGGCGAGCCGGCCGGAAGCCGCCACGATGACGACGTCGTTGACGACCAAGGGCGAGCTGGCGAAGCCCCAGCCCGGGATCTCGACGCCCGTGTCGGCCGCCGCGTTGCGCGACCACACGAGCGCGCCGGTACCGGCGTCGAGCGCGTTCAGGATTCCGGTCGCACCGAATGTGTAGACGCGACCGTTGCTCACCGTTGGCGTGGCGCGCGGACCCGCGCCGGCGTTCGACTCCCAGAAACGCACCGGGTCGCGATGCCTCCACACAGGCTCGCCGGTCGTCAGCCTGTAGCTGGAGACGACCTCGTGCTCACCACGCTGCTCTTGCGTATAGACGAGATCCCCGACAACCGCCAAGGACGACCAGCCCGGTCCGATCGGCCGGCGCCACAACTCGACCGGCGGCTTCCCGGACCAGTCGGTCTCGATCCGGACGCCGCGAATGATGCTATCGCGCGCCGGCCCGCGAAACCCGGGCCAGGCGGCGTCCATTTTCGCGGCTGCGGGAGCGCCAGAGCGCGCGGCGGGCCCGCCCCGCGCGGAGTCGAGGGGCGCGCCGGCTGGAGCAGGCACGCGCTTCTCGGGAGTCTCCGCAGGGGCCGGAGGTGACGTGGGCGCCAGCGGCTCGGCGCGGGCTGGTGCCGGGAGCGGCTTTTCAGGCGTCACCGCGGCGGGCGCCGCCAGCGTGTCCCGCGCGGAGTCGAGGGGCGTGTCGAGGGCTTGGGCCAGAAGCCGTTCCTCGGGAGTCGGTGTCCACCGCCAGTGGAGATCCGAAGCGCCTTCGCCGGTGACGCCGCCAGTCCGGATGAGCGTGAACCCTGCGCTGGCGAGCAGAATGGAGACGACCATCGACGCGCGCCGCCGTCCGCTCGAGAGGCGACGGCTCGCCACCGCCCACGCGACCAACGCGGAGCCCAGGACCGGAATGGCGTAGAACGGGAGCATCATCCCCATGAACCCGTTCGAAATGGACGGGTGAACGAACCGGGACGTCGCGGCAACCGCGGCGACCATCACGAGGATCGCGCCCAATCGCTCCGACCACGGCGCGCGGCTGAAGAACAGCCACCAGACGACGATCGCCAGGCCGAAGAAGACTGCGCCAAGCATCCCGAACGCGGCCCACTGGGGAACGACGGCAGGGACGATCAGCCAGACGAGCCAGATCAGCGTCACCGAGACCAGGCCGGGCCACAACCGGAGCGGCTTCTTCGAAGTCGGTTGGTCTTTCTGCTCATCAGTCATGGTCAGGCCACTTTGTCAACGTGGGTCGGTCCAGCGCGTCGGGTTGACGGCGTTCATCCGGTTGCAACGCGGGATAGAGCGATCCGGTTTCGACCTTGAGCAGGTCCTCGGACTGCGCGCGGATCGCCTGGCTAATACCATGGCCGTGCTGGGGCCCCACTGGAGGATCCGGAGGATGCATGTCGAGAGTGCCCTGGAGGAGCTCGAGGCGCCGGTCGGCGGGAGTCTTCGCCATAGCTGTAGAGCATCTACGGCTTTGGACGTAGATCGTCTACAGCTGTTCCCGGGAGCGGATGAGGTCCGTCGTGCCGCCGCGCTTTGGTGAGATCCTCGCCGAGATCCAACACCAGCGTCCTCGGGTGGCGACTCAGCGGTCCTCCTCATACTGCTCCTTCAGCTTCGCGACGACTGACGGGTCGGCCAGCGTGGTCGTGTCGCCGAGCGCCTTGCCCTCGGCGATGTCGCGCAGGAGACGCCGCATGATCTTGCCGGAGCGCGTCTTCGGCAGGTCGCCCGCGAAGAGGATGTCGTCGGGCTTCGCAATGGAGCCGATCTTCTTGGCCACGTGATCCTTCAACTCGGCGACGAGCGTCTCGCTCGGCGCTCCCCCTTCCTTCAGCGTGACGAACGCCGCAATGGCCTGCCCCTTGATCTCGTGCGGACGACCCACCACGGCCGCCTCGGCCACGCGCGGGTGGTCCACGAGCGCGCTCTCGACCTCCATCGTGCCGATCCGGTGCCCCGCGACGTTGAGCACGTCGTCCACGCGGCCAAGGAGCCAGAAGAAGCCGTCCTGATCCCGCTTCGCCCCGTCGCCCGTGAAGTAAACGTCCGTCGACCAGCGGCTCCAGTACTGCCGCACGTACCGGTCGGGATCGCCGTAGATGCCTCGCAGCATGCCGGGCCACGGGCGTGTGATGGCGAGGAGCCCCCCGCCCACATCGATCGTCTCGCCCTTGTCGGTCTTGATCGCCGGGCTGATCCCGGGGAAGGGCGTCGTGGCGCTGCCCGGCTTCGTGCGCGTCACGCCCGGCAGCGGCGTGATCATGATCCCGCCGGTCTCGGTCTGCCACCACGTGTCGACGATCGGACAGCGCTCGCCGCCGATGTGCCGGTGGTACCAGACCCACGCTTCGGGGTTGATCGGCTCGCCGACGGATCCGAGGAGCCGCAGGCTCGAGAGATTCCGGCCCTCCGGCCATTCCGTGCCCCAGCGCATGAACGCACGGATGGCCGTCGGCGCGGTGTAGAAGACCGTCACGCCGTCGCGCTCGACGATCTCCCAGAAACGATCCTTCCGCGGCCAGTCGGGCGCGCCCTCGTACATCATCACCGTGGCGCCGTTGGCGAGCGGCCCGTACACGACGTAGCTGTGTCCCGTCACCCAGCCGATGTCCGCCGTGCACCAGAAGACGTCGTCGTCCTTCAGATCGAAGATCCACTTCGTCGTCGCGTAGACGTGCGTCAGGTACCCGCCGGTCGTGTGGACGATGCCCTTCGGTTTTCCGGTCGTGCCGGACGTGTAGAGGATGTAGAGCATGTCCTCCGCGTCCATGCGCTCGGGCTCGCTCGTATAGGACGCGTCCTGCATCAGCCGGTGATACCAGTGATCGCGCCCCTCCGTGATGTGGACGGGCACGGGCGCGCTCTGCATCCGGTGGACGACGACGACGTTCCTGATCGACGGCGCCCCCGCCAGCGCCTCGTCCGCCATCTGCTTGAGCGGGACCACCTGGCCGCGGCGCCATCCTCCGTCGGCGGTGACGAGCAGCGTCGCCTGGGCGTCGTTGATGCGGTCGCGCAGCGACTCGGCGCTGAATCCGCCGAAGACGACCGAATGCACGGCGCCGATGCGCGCGCAGGCCAGCATGGCGATCGCCAGCTCGGGGACGAGCGGCAGGTAGAGGGCGACGCGCTCGCCGCGCGTCACGCCGAGCGACCGCAGGACGTTCGCGAACTGGCTCACCTGGCGGTACAGGTCCCAGTAGGTCAGCGTGCGCCGATCGCCCGGCTCGCCCTCCCAGACGATCGCGGCCTTGTTGCGGCGTGGGCCTCGCACGTGGCGGTCGACGCAGTTGACGCTCGCGTTCAGTGTGCCGCCGACGAACCACTTCGCGTGCGGCGGGTTCCACTCGAGCACGCGCGACCACGGCGAGAACCACTCGAGCTCCGACGCGAAGCCGGCCCAGAAGGCCTCCGGGTCGCGCTCGGCGCGGGCGTACACCTCTTCGTCACGGACGTGCGCCGCGGCACGGAACGCCTCGGGCGGCGCGAACGTGCGGTCCTCCTGCAGGAGGTCGGCGATTTCAGCGGTCTTGGGGTCGGCCATGGCGACGCACAGCATAACCCGATCCGCGTTCCCGTTCCGACGTGTGAAGGTAGTGGACTGGAACAGCGCGGAGTATCACGCCGAGTGCCGGCCGATGGCGCCAGGTTCAGTACCGCGGTGGGATAGGCGGGGGAGGCGGTGGCCCGCCGAGCGCGCGCGGCACGTCGTTGCGCCAGAAGAACAGGGCGCCGAGCAGGCCTCCGAGCGTGCCGAAGATGAGCCCCGCGAAGAGCATGAGGACGAACCCGACCACGTGCCCGAACAGACCGTCCTCACGCTGGCGCATCACTTCGAGCGTGTCCCGGACCTCGGGCGGAAAGTCGTACCCTCCGCCGAGAAGCTCCGCGAGCATCCGTTCCTGGAGCGGCGCCACGAGCGTACTGACGGCCATCGACGCGATGAGAAAGACGAACGCGCCGACGATGCCCGCGAGCAGGCCGTCGAGCGCGCCGCGCGCGGGAGCGTTCGGCCGGCCGGGCGCCTGGTCGAGGTACGCCGCCAGCATGCCGCCGCCGAGGATCCAGAGACAGCAGCAGTTGGCCAGGTTGATCACCGGCAGCGCCGACAGCACGCCGATGAAGAGGCCGCCGAGCAGGACCGGCTGCATCAATCGTAGTACTCGCGGCCGAGGTGCGTGATGAGCTCCTCGCCCTTCATGAACCGCAATGTGTTCTTCAGCTTCATGAGCTGAATGAACAGATCGTGCTCAGGGTACACCTCGGGGGCGTGCATCGGGCTCTTGAAATAGAACGACAGCCACTCCTGGATGCCCGACATGCCCGCCCGCTTCGCCAGGTCGAGGAAGAGCGCCGTGTCGAGCACGATCGGCGCCGCCAGGATGCTGTCGCGGCACAGGAAGTTGATCTTGAGCTGCATCGGGTAGCCGAGCCAGCCCACGAGATCGATGTTGTCCCAGCCTTCCTTGTTGTCGCCGCGCGGCGGGTAGTAGTTGATCCGCACCACGTGGCAGAGATCCTCGTACAGCCCGGGATACAGGTGCGGCTGGAAGATGTAGTCGAGGACCGACTTCTTGCTCTCTTCCTTGGTCTTGAACGACTCCGGATCGTCCAGCACCTCGCCATCCCGGTTACCCAGGATGTTGGTGGAGTACCACCCGCGCACGCCGAGCAGGCGCGCCTTGAGGCCCGGGG
>JBOGIW010000277.1:0-2178 GCA_050748045.1 Vicinamibacterales bacterium
GATCTCGTCGAGCGTCCGCCGATCGGCCTGCGATTGCCGAGCTTCGGACGACGCCGCCGGCACGAGACGGCCGGCCACCACCAGGGTCACGAACGCCCATCGCATCATGATGCCCTCCTGAGGACCCTGGTCGGAATAGGGTCCTATCTGCTTTGGATGCGGGAAGCACGGACAGGGGTTCGTGCGGTATAACTGGCGTCCATGCGCGCTCTCATCATCGTACTGTTCGTCGCGGCAACCCTGTCGGCGCAGGGTAGACCATCCTTCGAGGTGATCGAGAAGTCGCTCCCGGAGCTGCAGGAGGCGATGCAGTCGGGGCAGGTCACGTCGCGCCAGCTCGTGGAGCTGTACCTGGCGCGCATTGCCGCGTACGACAAAGGCGGCCCGCGGCTGAACGCCGTCGTGGCGCTGAACCCCAACGCCCTGTCGGAGGCCGAGGCGCTCGATCGCGAGCGCGCCGGCACGGGCGCGCGTGGGCCGCTGCACGGCATCCCGGTGCTGGTCAAGGACAACTACGAGACGATCGGGATGCCGACCTCCGGCGGCTCGATCGCGCTCGCCGGGTACCAGTCGAAGACCGACGCCTACCAGGTACACAGGCTCCGCAGCGCGGGGGCGGTTGTCATCGGCAAGACCAACATGCACGAGCTTGCGGCCGGCATTCTAAACAGTAGCTCCGTCGCCGGCCAGACGCGCAACCCGTACGACCTCGGGCGCTATCCGGGCGGATCGAGTGGAGGGACCGGCGCGGCGCTGGCGGCGAGCTTCGCCGCCGCCGGCATGGGCAGCGACACGTGCGGCTCCATCCGGATTCCCGCGTCCAGCAACAATCTCGTCGGCCTGCGCGGCACGCGGGGCCTTGCCAGCAGCACGGGGATCCTGCCGCTCTCGACGACCCAGGACATCGGCGGCCCGCTGGCGCGCACGCTGCGCGACCTCGCCCTCATGCTCGACGCCACCGTCGGTCCCGATCCGGCGGACCCGGCAACGCAGGCGGCAGCCGGCCACATTCCCAGGAGCTACGCCGGCGCGCTCGAACCGGGCGGCCTCGAGGGCGCGCGCCTGGGCGTGTTGAAGCTGTACTTCGGCGCGGGTGAAGAGGGCTCGGCGGTGGTCAAGCAGGCGATCGAGCGGATGAAGAAGGAAGGCGCCGAGATCGTCGACATCGACGTCCCGGGCCTTGCCGAGCTCCTTCGCGACAGCAGCCTCATCAACATCGAGTTCCCATCCGACTTCCAGGCGTTTCTCGCCGCGCGCGACGTCCCCGTGCGCTCGCTGGACGAAATCGTCAAGCTCGGGCTCTACGATGCGGCGATGCACGATCGGCTCGCCGTGATGCTGAAGGCGCCGCGCAAGGAGAGCGACGCGCATCGGCGCGCGCTCATCAAGCGCGACGCCATCCGTGGCGCCGTGCTCGCGGCGATGGAAGAGCATCGCGTGGCGGCGCTCGTGTATCCGACGATCCGCCGGAAGCCGGCGCGGTTCGGCGAGCCGCAGCTCGGGTCGAACTGTCAGCTCAGCGCCGCATCGGGGCTCCCGGCCCTCGCCGTGCCGGCCGGCTTCACCGACGACGGGCTGCCGATCGGCCTGGAGTTCCTGGGGCGTCCCTGGTCGGAAAGCGATCTGCTGACGCTCGGCTACGGATGGGAGCAGGCGGCGGCGCCGCGGCGCGCGCCCTTCAGCACGCCGGCGCTCGTCAACGGCAAGGCGCCCGGCGCGCTCATCTTCGACGTGAACGATGGGCTGCGCGCGCGCTTCACCTACGAGCCGACGACCGGCGAGTTGAAGTTCACCGTGACGGCCATCGCCGGGCAACCGTTCGACCTCCTGCTCGTCGCGTTGCACCGGGCGGGCGACGAGGGCACGGGCCCGATCGTGTCGCGACTCGTCGAGGCGGGCGCGCGGGCCTCGAGCGGCACGATCACGCTCGGGCACCTCGATCGCGCGGCGCTCGCCGCCGGCCGCCTCTACGTCCAGACGTACACGCGGCAGGCGCCTACCGGGGCTCGCCGCGTGGTCCTTGGCGGCGCGCGATCCAGCACGCGCGCCGGGGCTTCAGCGTCACGCTGACCCGATCGCCCGGCGCCGCCCGCAGGCGCGTTTTCCGGAACTCCGGATGGCTGACGTGAATCGTGTACCGGGTCCCGCGCTCGAGGTCCCCCACCGCGTACGCGCCCA
>JBOGIW010000278.1:0-5367 GCA_050748045.1 Vicinamibacterales bacterium
GGTGAGCGCGGTGGCCGATGGGAAGAACACCACGCCCGGGTCGTCCGGAAAGCCGTCGCGCGCCTGGAGTCGGAACCCATGACGCCCCAGGGTGTAATCGTGCCATCGGAGCTTGGTGATCTCGAGCCATCGTCGTGCCGGCCAGCCGAGCGTGGCTGCCGGCGCAGAGTCCACGCCGAGCCGGATGATCCCGTCGACGGCATACTCGAGGAAGATGTCGCCATGTCCGCTGTGCTCTTCGGCGATGAGTATGGCGAAGAGCTTTTCCTGCTTCACCTGGTCGAGAAAGGCGTCCAGGCTTTCCCGATGCTGTGTCTCGGTGCCGAGCACGCTGATCCCGTCCACCAGCAGGAGGTCCCCCGGCCGCAGCGTGTGCCCCGCGCCTTCCGCCAGCTTTTTGAGGTCCGGGATGTCATTCGCCTTGAAGCGAATCCGGATCGCAGGGACTTTTCGTCCGAGGAACCGGAGCCCGTACACGTCGCAGATGGTCTCGAGCTGCCGAGACGATTCCACCAGGGAGAGGAAAAGCGCACGGGAGTCGCCGTCGGGATCGTCGGTTCCGACGTGCTCTCGGTAGATCTCGTTCAGCAGGAACAGGCCCAGCGTCGTCTTGCCCGCGCCGGGGAGCCCGCAGATGAGCAGCGTGAAACCGTTTTCCAGAACGGAATCGGTGATGAGCGGCCGTCCGCGCAGGATCGAGGTGAGCGGCTGCGAGGTCTTGAGGTCGGCGCCACGGTCGCGGACACGCATCGACCACTCCTGTCGGCGAGGGATTACCGGCTGGCGCCCCGAGGCAGGCAGTAGTCGGCGCCGACGGCCTCGTAATGCCGGATCAAGTCGCCATCACGTTGAAGCCTCATCGGACCCGGTGGCTCGGGACGGCGCGCCGCGACGACCTCGCCAAAGAGCTCTCGAGCGGCCGCGCGCCCCCGAAGCGTGATGCCATACCAGGGCACGCCGTCCGGCGATCGATCGA
Organism: Vicinamibacterales bacterium; assembly: GCA_050748045.1. GTDB lineage: Bacteria > Acidobacteriota > Vicinamibacteria > Vicinamibacterales > UBA2999 > CAVYVZ01. The sequence continues at coordinate 977 of JBOGIW010000278.1, forward strand.
TGCTGACCCACCCGGCAGCGGCGAGCCTCTTGACCACACGACTGAGATTCGCCTGCGTCAACACAGTGGAAAGCTGCGGCTCGAGCTCGCGCCGCAGGACCGCGGCGCGTACGTGGTCACGGACGGCGATTTCTCGAAGCACCCGCTTTGCGAGGGGAGATCGGCCAAGCAGCCGTTCGGCGGCGCGTTGCGGTGCCAGTTGCTCGTTCAGACGGAGCGAGAGGCGCGTGAGGAGGGCGAGGCAGGCAAGCAGTTGAGGCTCATCCACCTGCTCAAGCGTGGGCGTGCCGAGGCGCTGTGACGCCTGAGCCGTTTCAATCGCAAAGCGGCGCAACGCCCCGTGATCGCCATCCGTCAGGATCACCTGCAGCAGGTGTACGCCCGCGGCAACGACCTTCCGAAGCCCGCTCCCGACCTCAGCCGGCTGAGCTTGGTCGCTGCGGCTCTGGCCGAGACGGTCGAGAAGCTCAAAATACGTTTGCACGGAGTACTCCGGGAGTAGTTGGTAGTCGCCGCATGTTCATTATCCGGATATCGGCCGGTTTTATCAAATCTAGTCCATCCACCCGGTCACGAGGTCGAAGCCGTACGTGCACACCGCATGCGTGGCTGCACAACTTCTCACGGTGTTCTGATGCGCCCCGCGGATGGGCCGGTACGCGAGGGCCGCGGGCCGGTCGGCGTGATCGCCCTGCCACAGCGGCGCATTCGCGATGTAGAGGCCGGCGCCGAGCAGGAGCGCGAGATCCACCCCCTCGCCCGCGAAATCGTCGAGGGTGGGAGTCATGGCAGGCACGAAAATGTGGTCCATGTAGTGCATCCGAAGGAAAAAGCGCGTCGGGTCGTCGAGCAGATCTTTGCAAATCAGGATCACCGTGCGTTTGAGGACGCTGCTGTCCCAGAAGATCAGCTCGCAGTCCTCGATCTCGATCGCTTCGGTGACCGACCCTCCGCAGGCGTCGATCTCCGCGCGATGTTTCTCCGGCACCCTCGATCGCGTGAGCTCGAAGCGAGACCGTTTGGAGTGAGCGGGCAGGTGCGGCCCCTCGCTGCCGTCGGGTCCCAGGCACCGGCAGTGATTGCGGCTGGGTCCGTCGCCTTCCCGCGTAGATCCAGGCACTACGAGGGCAGTGCGGTGCGGATGCCGTCCCACGACCTCTCGGACACACGCGCGAACCGCCGGAGTCCCGGCGTACTCCGGCAGCAGGATCACGCTCCACGGGCGTCGTCGAAGCTGCTCGTCGAGGAGGCTCCTGACCTCGTCGACGACCCGTGCTTCAGCGCCGGGCGTCAGGCCGTGCACCGCGAAAGAGCGCCGCAGACGATCGACCGAGCAATTGAGCGCCTCGATATCGTGCGGGAGTGCGACGAGCAGGATCCGCTTGCGCCCTTTCATCAGGAGCCGTGCTTCGACGAGGTCCGGCAGGCGGCGAACACTCCACCGAATCGTCAGCTCGCCGGCCGGAGGCGGAATCACGTAGGTGGTGCGGAGAATCGACCAGAACGCCGCGCGGAGCGAGTCCCGGTCGCGCAGCTGACTCAAAGGACGATCCATCCGGTCGGGCGCGTAGTAGGGAGATCGGCGGGCGACAATGGTGAAGCCGGTCGAGGGTGCTTCCGGGTAGGTGCAAAACTCGCTCGCGAGCAGCACTCCGCCGACGAGGGAATCCATTCGAAAGAGCAGACGCAGGGCGAAGGCGAGCGGCAGATGATCGGGGCTGTCGCCGGCCTGTCGTTCGGCGACAATCAGGCCGACCAGGGCGGTGCGGTACGTCTCGAAGCCTCCTGTGAGGACATCCGTGCTCGTCAACTCGTTCAGCGAGCTGAGGCGCCTTTCAGCCTTGTCCATCGCGCCTGCCCGGTCCCAGTAATGGTGCGACGGGCCAAGCAGTTTCCTCACATCGGCGGCGGCATGCTCCCACAGCTCACCGACGATGGCGAGGTACAGCTCGAAGACGTGAGGGGCGCCGGCTATCAGACTTTCGAGTTTCTGAAACGTCACCTCGTCGCGTGCGCTCGGCGGTCAACGCCAAGGCGCCGACGATCATGCCTGTATCGCGTGGTGAATGCCAGAACGTTTTCCGTTCCCATGAGCTCGGCGGACCGAATGGGACGAACGTCCTGGGTGCCGACGCTACCGGGAATGCTTCGTCTCGATAGGCGTATCGTCGCGATTGCCCCACTCCTCCCACGCGCCGTAGTAGTTGCGGAGCTTGTCATATCCCATCAGGTGCAGCGCGAACAGGTCGACCGACGCGCGCATACCCACTTGACAGTACGTGATGATCTCGTCCGAGGGTGAGAGACCTCGCTCCTTGAACAGGCGATCGAGGTCGGCCGCCGGCTTGAACACCTTGGTCACGGGATCGAGCAGGTCTTCCCAGTACAACGCCACCGACGAGGCGATGTAGCCGCCGCGCCTGATCCCCCGCAGGTCCCGGCCCTCGATTTCCGCCTGCGTCCGCGCGTCGACGAGCCGCGTCCCCCGTCTGCCGATGGCCGCCCTGACGTCACCGGCCGTGGCCACCCATCGGGGGTTGGGCGTCGCACGGAACGCGGCGGCCGGCGGCGCCGGCACGTGACGGGTCGTCGCGCGCTTCTCGGCCGTCCACTTCGGCCAGCCGCCGTCGAGGAGCGCGACGCGGCTGTGCCCGAAATGGTTGAGGATCCACCAGAGCCGCGCGGCATAGATCCCGCCGCGCTCGTCATAGACGATGACGCGCGTCCTGTTGCCGATGCCCAGCCGTCCCATCAGCGCTTCGAACGCGGCCTGCGTGGGGAGGAACGTCGGAGCGGCGTCCGGATCGCGGATCTCGGCGTTGGCGAGGTACACAGCATTCGGCAGGTGCCCCGCCTCGTACTCGCCGGCCGCACGGCGCATGTCGACGATCCGGATGTCCGGGTCGTGGAGGTGAGCGGCGAGCCACTCGGTGCTGACGAGCATCTCGGGCCGCGCGTAGGCGGCTGCAAACAGGGCTGCGGCTATGAGGATCATGGTGAGTATCCTAGTCTGGTCCCTCGGGAATTGGGAGTTGGGAGTTGGAAGTTGGGAGTTGAGTTTGTCCTGATCGCCATCCTCGCCACGTGTGATGCGGCGGCGATGGCGGTGGTGGCGAAGGCGGCGGCGCGTGCCGAGGCGTTCGACCTGGCGGGGGCGCTCGAGATCGTGCGCGGGGCCGGGGACTGTGACGAGGCGGCTGGCGCTGCCGAATACCTGGAGGGGCTCGCCGGCGCCAGGGACGCGGTCGCGCAGGGCGGCACGGTCGATTCGCTGCGCGAGGTGCGGAGCGCGACCAACGCGCTGTCGCGGCGATCGGAGGAGGGCGGTCGGCGGTGGGAGGCGGCCTCGCTGGCCCTGCGCGCCGTGGCGGCCGCGTCGCAGTCCGAGCGCGGCGAGATGGCGATCTACCTGGCCGAGGCGATGCGCGTGGAGAGGATGCTGCTGGACGCCGGGTTGCCCGGCGCGCCCTTCGTGACCGTGCACGAGCTGGCGGGCGACCTGTGGCTCCAGGTCCACCAGTTCGAGGATGCGCGCGCCGCGTACCTGCGCGCGGCGCAGGTGGTCGGTCCGACGCCACGCAGCCGGCTCGGGCTCGCGCGCGTCGCCGAGCGGCTCGGCGACGTGCCCACGGCCTGCGCCGAGTATCGAGCGCTCGTCGCCTGGTGGGAGAGCGCGCCCCGCGCCGGCACACCGCCGGAAATCGCCGGCGCGCGCGGCCGTCTCGACGAGCTCAACTGTCGCCCTGACGCGGCGCGCGCCGGCGCCCAGGGCCTGCGTGCTTCGCGCTCCGGCGGCCAGGGATCGAACCCCTCGCGCGCCGTGACCCGCGACCGTTGCCCGCTCCGGTGCTCCGGGCCATGACGCGCTACCATTACAGGCCCGACGTGCTGGCCGAGCTCTGGCGACACGGCGTGCAGCCGCGTGACACGACGCCGCCCGAGCTCGTGCGCGGCTACGTGAACGACCTCTACCGGTACGAGCTGCGCAGGCTCCGCGCGCGCCTCCTCGCCGGCGAGATCGCGAAGGCGGGGTACTACGACGTGGTCGTCGAAACGCGGAACCGCTACCGCGTGCTGGCGATCAAAGCGCCCCACTGGACCACGCCCTGAGGCTTCAGGCCTTCATGGCGTTTCCCTATGGTATTTTCAGCTCGTGGCTACCCTGGCGGTCCAGTCCAAGCTTCCGTCGACCGGTGTCAGCATCTTCGCCGTGATGACGCGCCTGGCCAACGAGCACGGCGCCATCAACCTGTCGCAGGGCTTCCCGGATTTCGACTGCGCGCCCGAGCTCGTCGACACCGTCGCGCGCTACATGCGCGAGGGGCACAACCAGTACGCGCCGATGCCCGGCGTCGCCGCGCTCCGGTCGGCCCTGGCGATGAAGATCGAGC
>JBOGIW010000279.1:0-2418 GCA_050748045.1 Vicinamibacterales bacterium
GGCGGTGAGCTTCGGCGTGTCGCCCGACACGGCGAGCGCACACCTGCTGGCCGCGCAGATGCTCATCCGCCTGAACCTCGATGAGACCGCGGTGGGAGAGCTGCGGCGCGCACTCGAGAAGGATCCGCGCCTGCCCCAGGCGCGATTCCTCCTCGGCCAGGTGGCGCTCTTCCGCGGCCGCCTCGACGAGAGCGCCGAGTGGACCCGCGCGGAGATCGCGATGAATCCCGGCAACGCGATGGCGTGGTACCAGCTCGGAGACGTGCACGTGCGCCAGGCGGACTGGCGACCGGCCATCGCCGCCTTGCAGCGGTCGCTCTGGATCAACCCCTTCTACAGCGGCCCGTACATCCTGCTCGGCCGCGCCTACGCGAAGACCGGACAAACGGCCACGGCCGAAGGCATGTTCCGGCGCGCCATTCAATACGATCCGAACAACCGCGCCGCGCACTACATGCTCGCGCAGCTCCTGCAGCAACTGGGACGTCACGAGGAAGCCAGGACGGAGTTCGCCATCGCTGAAAAGCTTCAAGCGCAGCCGGGGCGGCCGTGACCTCACATCCAGGCATCCGACACCCTTTTCCGAGGCCCTGCGCCGCCGTGCTGGCGTGCCTCCTTGGCGGCGTCTTGACCCTGGATTCTGCGACAGGAGACGTGGGCGCTTCACAGTGGGCCGTCCAGTTCACGGACATCGCGGCGAGTGCGGGGCTCACGCACGCATCGATCTACGGCGGCGTCGAACGCAAGCGGTTCATCATCGAGACCAACGGCGCCGGCGTCGCGCTCCTCGACTACGATCGCGACGGGTGGCTCGACGCGCTCGTGCTGAGCGGCACGCGCCTCGCGGAGGGCGGCCGGCGGGACGCGTCGTTCCGGTCCGGGCAGGCGCCGTCGAATCGTCTCTATCGCAACCGGCGCGACGGCACGTTCGAGGACGTGACCGACCGGATGGGCCTGCGGCGGACCGGGTGGGCGTCGGGCATCTGCGCCGGCGATTACGACAGCGACGGGTGGCTCGATGTCTACGTGACGTATTACGGTCGCAACGTGCTCTATCGCAACGATCGGGCCGCCGGCTTCCGCGACGTCACGCGCGAGGCGGGGCTGGCCGCGACAGACGTGCGATGGGGTTCCGGCTGCACGTTCGTGGACTACGACCGCGACGGTCGCCTCGACCTCTTCGTCTCCAATTACCTGCGGTTCGATCTGGAGACGGCGCCGGAGCCGGGGAAGGGCCCGAACTGCCTGTGGAAGGGCGTGCCGGTCAACTGCGGGCCGAAGGGCCTCCCGACGGATACGAACCTGTTCTTTCGCAACCGGGGGGACGGCACGTTCGAGGACGTGTCCGCGGCATCGGGCATCGCGCGCGTGACGGGACGCTACCCGATGACCGCCATCGCCGCCGATGTGAACGGAGACGGCTGGACCGACATCTACGTCGCGTCGGACTCGACGGCGGCGATCCTCTACCGCAACAATCGCGACGGCACGTTCACCGACGTTGCGCTGGAGAGCGGCGTCGCGTACAACGAGCAGGGGAATGCGCAGGCGGGCATGGGGCTCGCGATCGGCGACATCAACGGCGACGGACGCTTCGATCTGCTCAAGACGCATTTCGCGGACGACATTCCCGCGCTCTACCGGGGCCTGGCGAAGGGCCTCTTCGAGGACGTCGCCACGCTGGCGGGGCTTGGCGTGCAGAACCGCCACGTCGAGTGGGGCGCCGGGTTCCCGGATCTCGACAACGACGGCCGCCCGGACATCCTGTACGTGACGGGCAACGTGTACCCCGAGGTCGAGCGCGTGCTGCCGCAGTATCCCCACCGGGGCCCGCGCATTGTCTTTAAGAACGTCGATGGCGAGCGGTTCGAGGACGTGTCGGCCGCGAGCGGGACAGGCGCGATCACACCGCGATCGAGCCGGGGCGCGGCGTTCGGCGACGTGGACAACGACGGCGACATCGACGTGCTCGTCATGAACATGAACGAGCCGCCCTCGCTGCTGCGGAACGACTACACGGGATCGAACGGCTGGATCTCGGTGCAGCTCGAGGGGGTGAAGACCAATTCCCACGGCCTCGGCGCGGCCGTGCTGGTCACGGCCGGCGATCGCACCGAAGCGCAGGCGGTCGTCAGTCAGGCGAGCTACTACTCGCACAACGATCTGCGGCTGCACTTCGGGCTCGGTGCACACGGCGCCGCGGATCGCATCGAGGTCCGGTGGCCGAGCGGCATTGTCGACGTGTTGCGGGATGTGAAGGGTAGGCAGGTCGTGAGGATTCGCGAGGGATCCGCGGCGGCTGGGAGGTGACGCCGCTGATTCCGCTTGTCGACGTACTACGCGGAGACGCGGAGCCGCGGAGCGCTCTGGCCACGAAGGCCACGAGGGTCACGAAGATGCGTTCGACCGGGCGCCGAA
>JBOGIW010000280.1:0-11021 GCA_050748045.1 Vicinamibacterales bacterium
CGTGCTCCTGGCGATCGCCACTGCGCTGACCGCAAGCGTGTGGACGGCAGCGCTGAACGTCGAATACCGCGACGTCCGCTTCGTGCTGCCGTTCGCGATCCAGTTCTGGCTCTTCGCGACGCCGGTGGCCTATCCCGCGTCGCTCGTGCCGGAGCGCTGGCGGATGCTGTACGGCTTGAATCCGATGGCCACGGTGGTGGAAGGCTTTCGCGCGGCCCTGCTCGGCACGCCGGGACCCGAACACATGGTGCTGCCGTCGGTCATCGTCGTGGCCGTGACGCTCGCGATCGGCGTGAAGTACTTCCGCCGGGTCGAAGGCACCTTCGCGGACGTGATCTGATGGCGGCCACGGCACTTCGTGTGAACGGCATCGGCAAGCAGTATCGGATCGGCGCGCGACAGGCCCGGCCCGACCAGCTCCGGGATCGCATCGCCGGCGCGGCGTCGGCCGCGTTCGGACGCCTGCTCAACAGGCGCCGCGCGTCCGCCGAGGAGACGATGATCTGGGCGCTGCGCGACGTCTCCTTCGACGTGCGGCAGGGCGACGTCGTCGGCATCATCGGCGGCAACGGCGCCGGCAAGTCGACGCTGCTGAAGATCCTGTCGCGCATCACGGAGCCGACCGAGGGCACGGCGGAGGTGCGCGGCCGTGTCGGCTCGCTCCTCGAGGTGGGCACCGGCTTCCATCCCGAGCTCACCGGCCGCGAGAACATCTTTTTGAACGGCGCCATCCTCGGCATGCGGCGCGCGGAGATCGCGCGCAAATTCGACGCGATCGTCGCCTTCGCCGGCGTGGAACGCTTCATCGACACCGCCGTGAAGCACTACTCGAGCGGCATGTACGTCCGGCTCGCGTTTGCCGTGGCCGCCCACATGGAGCCCGACCTCCTCATCGTCGACGAGGTGCTCGCCGTTGGAGACGTGCACTTCCAGAAGAAGTGCCTCGGCAAGATGAACGAGGTGAGCCGTCAGGGGCGCACCATTCTCTTCGTCAGCCACAACCTCGACGCCGTGCAGCGGCTGTGCAGCCGCGGGTTGCTGATCGATCGCGGCCGCGTGGCGGCGGATGGGCCGATGGGAGAGGTCGTGACGAAGTACCGGGCCGGCGACACGTGCGGCGAGGGGCTCGGCGTCTTCAACCCGGCCTCGCGCCGCGGCCGTGGCTGGGCCGAGATCGCCGACGTGCGGCTGATGACGCCAGAGGGCTACCGCACCGGCGCCCGCGCCGCCGACCAGGATCTCGTCTTCGAGATCGACCTCGCCGCCCGCGCCGGCGACGGCGCACGCCTGCGCGGCCTCGTCGTCGAGCTTGTGATCTCGTCCGACGAGGGGCACCCGCTCTGCAGCGTGATGAACGTGGATGACGAGGGGGTCGATCTGCCCGATGCCGCGGCCTGCACCGTACGCGTGCGCATCCCGGCGCCGACATTCGTGCCAGGCGTGTATCGTCTCCGGACCTTCCTCGGCATCCCGCACCTGCAGCACGTCGACGAGATCGACGACGCCCTCCAGTTCGAGGTGATGCCCCCCGTGCAGCCGTGGCGGCCGTACGAGCTGACCGCGGGTCGGGGCCACGTCTGCCGCCGGGCGGACTGGACGACCGGGGTTCCGGCGTGACGCACGGTATGGCGAGCACCGTCGTGACCGGCGCCAGCGGCTTCATCGGCGAAGCGCTCACGCGCCACCTGCGCTCGGCTGGCGAGCGGGTCCTGGCGATCGATCGCAATCCGTGCCCGGTGCCGGGCGTGCCGTCGGTCGAGCTCGACGTGGCCGCTCGCGGCGCGCTCCTGCCGCACGTCGAGGAGGGCGCCACCATCTATCACCTGGCGGCAAGCGCCGATGTCGCCGCGTCGGTGCGCGACCCGCGGCACGATTTGACGCATACCTTCGCGGCGATGTTCGAGGTGCTCGAGACGGCGCGGCACCGCCGCTGCCGCGTGATCTTCCCGTCCACGGCCTCCGTCTTCGATGTCGGCGAGCCGCTGCCGCTCGCCGAGCGCGCGTTCCCGCGGCCGACCTCGCCCTACGCGGCGGCGAAGCTCTCGGGCGAAGCGTACTGCTACGCCTACCATCGCTCGTACGGCGTGGACGTCCGCGTCGCGCGCCTGTTCAGCGTCTACGGCGCCGGCATGCGGCGCTTCGCCATACACGACCTGATTCGAAAGATCCAGCGCGACCCGGCCGAGCTCGAGGTGCTCGGCGACGGCATGCAGGTGCGCGACTACCTGTACGTGGACGACGCGGTGCGCGGCCTGGTGACGGTGGCCTCGCGCGGCCGGGCCGGCGAAGACTACAACGTCGCGTCGGGCCGGCCCGTTCGCCTCCTCGATCTGGCGCGGATGATCGCCGTCGAGATGGGAGTGCCTGCCATCCGCATCGTGCCGACCGGGCGGACGTTTCCCGGCGATACGCCGCGCTGGTTCGCCGACACGACGAAGACGCGCGCGCTCGGGTTCACCCCCGCCGTCCCGCTTCGCGACGGTCTCCGGCGGACGATTGCCTGGATGCGCCAGGCCGCGCCGGTCGGGTCCGCCTGACATGCCGTCACCAGACATCGTCTACGTCCTGCCGGACAAGCTCGGAGGCGTGTTCAACTTCTGCGGCAACCTGCTCGGCCACCGGGCGCGCGGGGGCCTCGCGCACCGAGCGGTCGTCACGCACAACCGCCACTCGGTGGACGTCCGCAGCGGCGAGCGCCTGCCGGCGGACAGCCAGGCGACGGTCGAGTACGAGCTGCCGATCGAGAACGTCTATGCGGTGCTCCGGCGCGTCCGCGAGGCGATCGACGGAACGGGGGCGCTCGTGGCGAACGACTGGGTCGAGCTCGGCGCCGTCTCGGCGTACCCGGTGGACCGCACCGTGTTCAGCATCGTGCACGGAGACTTCGAGTACTACTACGACCTCGCGCGGAAGCACGAGCCCGAGGTCGATGCCTGGGTGACCTACTCCGAGGCGATCTACGCGCGGCTCCTCGACACGCTGCCGCATCGCGCCGCGACGATCTTCCTGCGGCGCTACGGCGTGGAGATCGGCGCGTCGCGCCGCCCGGCGAGCGGACCGCTGCGGCTCCTGTACGCGGGCCGCATCGACCGCAACAAAGGCGTGTTCGACCTGCCCCACATCGATGCGGCGCTCGGGGACGCGGGGGTCCACGTCACGTGGACGGTTCAAGGCACGGGACCCGACGAACGAGACTTGAAGGCTGCGTGGCCGAATCCAGCCGTGCGATGGACGGGACGGCAGGCGATGGCACAGGTGCTGGCGGAGTACACGCGCCATGACGTGCTCGTGATGCCGAGCCGCGGCGAAGGGCTGCCGGTCGCTCTGCTCGAGGCGGGCGCGGCGGGCGTCGTCCCGGTGGCCAGCGATCTGGCGAGCGGCGTCCCCGAGATCGTGCGCAACGGCGAGACCGGCTTCCGTGCGCGGGTGGGCGACCCGGCAGCCTTTGCGAGCGCCATCGCGGCGATCGCCGCGGACCGGCCGCGCCTGGAGCAGATGAGCGGCGCCATCCGCGTGCTCGTGGCGCGCGATTGGGACATCCGCACGCGCGCCCTCGAGTACGAGGCGCTCTTCGGCCGATGGCGCGAGCTGCGGCGTCCCCGCACGGGGAAGCGCGAGCGGCAGTACGGCAGCCGCCTCGACCGGCGCTGGATCCCGAACGGGATCGTTCGGACCGTGCGGCGCTTCACGCACCGGACGCGTCTCCGCGCGGGCCTCGGCGAGGGCAGCGCGCGATGAGGGCGCTGCTGAAACACGGCCTCCTGTCGGCCGTCGGCTTCGTGACGCGGCGGAGCGCGGTGCTCCTGGCCTCGGACGCGTCGCGCGAGGCGGAGATCCTGTCGCTCAACGCGCCGTATCGCGTCGCGGGAGAGCGGCTGACGATCCAGCTCCTCGAGCCGTCGCCGGGCGAGCTGCAGGTGATGCTCAGACCCGAGTCGGGCAACGTGCCCACGACCTGCCGGTTCCCCTACGACACCCCCGGACCGCTGACGATCGAGCTGCGCGACGGGTCGGTCTCTTTTGCCGGCCGCGTCGCCGGGACGGTATCCGGAGGGCACCGGATCATCGCGCGCCGGTTCTCGCTCGACTTCGAGATGACGGATCGCGCGGGCCGCCGGCGCCGGCGCGCCACGAGCCACTACATTCCGCGCGAGGGCCACGACGTCGATCGCGCGTACTTCTCGGGCGAGGACTACGTCGATTACGAGGCCGAAAGCGCCGGCGTGCCTCGCGAGGTGATCGAGCTGGCGCGACGGCACGGGGTCCACGGTCCCGTCCTCGAGATCGGATGCGCGACCGGCGGCACGCTCGCGGCGCTCGGCGAGGCGGGGTTCGAGGCGTACGGGCTCGACGGGTCGGCGTGGGCCGTCAGCCAGGCACGGACCCGCGTCGGCGACCTCGTGTGGGAATGCGACGTCGAGCGCCATCCGCTGCCGGCGGCGCTCTCGGCGCGCGCGCCATTCGGATGTCTCGTGCTCGCGTCCGTGCTGGAGCACTTCGAGCACCCGATGGCCGTGCTGACGAAGCTGACCGCGGCAGCCGCGCCGGAGGCGGCCCTGATCGTGCTCACCACGAACGGCGACAGCCTCACTCGCCGGGTGTTCGGCCGCGACTGGGAAGGGTACTTCGACTGGACGCACAAGGGCGTCGACGCGGTCACGCCGCAGTCGTTGCGGTACTGGCTCGCGGAGCTGGGCTGGTCCATTCGCGAGCTGCGCACCTGGCACCTGTGGGACAGCTCCGGCGATCCGACGCACGCCACGCTGAGGGACTGGCACGCGGCCGATGCGCGGTTCAGGGCGCTCCTGGCCGAGCGCGAGCTGGGGGATTTCATCGCGTGCGTGGCGGTGCGGACATGACGCCCCCGCGCGCGCCGGCCGTGAGCGTGCTGATGACGGCCTTCAACCGTGAGCGCTACATCGGCGCGGCGATCGAGAGCGTGCTCGCGCAGACGTTCGACGACTTCGAGCTCGTGATCGTGGACGACGCGTCGAGCGACGGCACGCTGGACGTCGCGCGCCGCTACGCGGCGATGGACGCGCGCGTCAGGGTCGTGGCCAACGACCGGAACCTTGGAGACTACCCGAATCGGAACCATGCCGCGTCGCTCGCCCGTGGCCGGTTCCTGAAGTACCACGACTCGGATGATTTGATGTACCCGCACTGCCTGTCCACGATGGCGCCCGCCCTCGACGCCGAGCCGCGGGCGGCGTTTGCCGTCTCCACGGGATGGGCCTGGCCCGGCGGCCCGTGTCCGATGCTGCTGTCGCCTCGCCTCTGCTACGAGCGCGAGTTCCTCGGGCCGGGACTCTTCATGGCCGGCCCGGCCAGCGCCCTCTTTCGCACGGACGTTTTCCGCGCGCTGGGCGGCTTCGAGAACCACGGCGTGCCCTCCGACTTCGTGTTCTGGTTGAAGGCGTGCGCACGCCATTCGGCGCTCCTCGTTCCGGCGGATCTCTTCTGGTACCGCGAGCACGCGGGGCAGGAGCTTCGAGGCGATCGCGCGGAGCGCGACCGGGCCAGGGCCGCCGGCCTGGCGTGGCAGGCGTTGCACGCGCCCGACTGCCCGCTCGGCACCGGGACGATCGCGCGCGCGCGCCGTAACTACGCGTTCATCCTCATCCGGGCGATCTGGCGCGACCTCCGGCGCGGCGCCTTCGGGCTGGCCGTCTACCGGTATCGTGCGGCGGGGCTCTCGATGGCCCAGTGGCTGCGCTACGCGCGGCGCCCGCGGCGCTCGTCGCGCGCCGGCACACCGCTCACGCCTGACGGCGAGTTCCTCATCCCCCGATCGCTCGGCTGGCGCGCGGACCGCGTCGCGCCATGAAGATCGTGCACGTGTGCGGGTGGTACTTCCCCGATTCGCTCGGCGGCACCGAGACGTATGTGGCCTCCGTCGCCGCGTGCCTCCACGCCGCCGGACATCACGTGGCGATTGCCGCGCCGGCGCCTGGCGCGGCGAGCGAGCGCACGTATACCTTCGAGGGTCTCCCGGTTTATCGGTACCCGATTGCGGGCGACGCGACGCGTGACGAGGCGCAGCACACCGTGGCCGTGCGCGGCGCCGAGCGCTTCCACGCGTGGCTCCAGGCACACCGCCCCGACGTGGCGCACTTCCACACGTTCGTGACCGGCGTGGGGCCGCACGAGATCCGCGCCGCGCGTGCCGCCGGCGCGCGCATCGTGGTCACCACCCACTCCGGCAGCCTCGGGTTCCTCTGCCAGCGGGGGACGATGCTGCGGTGGGGGCGCGAGCTGTGCGACGGTCGCGTGGAGGTCGCCAAGTGCGCCGCCTGCGCCCTGCAGCAGCGCGGAATGCCGCGGCCAGCCGCCGCCCTGCTGGCACGCGTGCCTGTGTCGCTGGCGTCCGCCGCAGGGAGGGTTCCAGGCAAGGTGGGCACGACGCTCGGCATGCCGGGGCTCATCGCGCGCAACCAGGCGCTCCAGCGGCAGATGCTCGCCGACGTCGATGCCTTCGTCGTCCTCTCCGAGTGGGCGCGCGCGACGGTCGTCGCCAACGACGGCGCCGGCGCGCCGATCGTCCTGAACCGGCTCGGCGTGCGGATCGACCGCGTGCGGCTCGCCGAGCTCCGCGCCGCGCCGCGGCCGCCACGGCGGAAGCACCTCCGCATCGCGTACGTCGGCCGCTTCGACCGGATCAAAGGCGTGCACGATCTCGCCCGCGCCATCCGTGCGCTCCCCGCCGGCGCGCAGGTGGCCTGCGAGCTCCGGGGCCCCGTGAGCAACCTGCGCGATCTCGCCGTGGCCGACGAGCTGAAGCGCATCGTCGGTCCCGACGCCTGGGTCAGGTTCGGTGAGCCGATCGAGCCCGCCGGCATCTTCGACTACCTGCGGGACATCGATCTGCTGTGCTGTCCGTCGCGAACGCTCGAGGGGGGACCGACCGTGGCGCTCGAGGCGATGGCCGTGGGGACGCCCGTCCTCGGCACACGCATCGGCGCGCTCGCCGAGATGATCACCGACGGGGTGAACGGGCGGCTCGTGAAGCCGGGCGATCACCGCGCGCTCGCGCGCGCGATTCTGGCCGTGGCTGCGGACCGGGCCGGCACGCTCGACACGTGGAGGCGTCACCTGCCGCCGGTCCGCACGATGGCCGACGTCACACGCGACTACCTCGAGCTGTACACCACGCGTGCCTGAGCCTGCCTGGACGTTCGAGTGGCGCCGGACGTGGGACGATGTGTTCGCGGCCGCGTTCGTGGCGCGCTGGAACGCGCTCCGCGCCGCGGATCCGCATGCCACGGTCTACCACCGGCCCGAGCTCGTCCGCGCGTGGGCGGAGACGTGCGGCGACGCGACCGGCTGCGAGCCGCTCGTCGGCATCGCCTCGCGCGCGGGGGTCGATGTCATCCTCCCGTGGGTCGTCGCGATTCGCCGGGGCCGGCTCATGACGCGGCGAGTCATCGAAGCGGCGGGACAGGACCTCTTCGGCTATCACGACCCGATTGTGGCGGGCCGCCACGCGCCCGGTGTGTGCTGGGACGGCTTCTGGGATGCCGCGCGCGCGGCGATGGCCGCATTCGGACATCAGGCGCTCATCCGGTCCGTCCGCGCCGATCGCGCGGGCCGCGCCCCGAGACCGGCCGAGGCCGCGCCGGTGCTGCGCCTCGACGGCGCGCGCTCGCTCGACGTGCTGCTCGCGTCGTGCTCGGCGAACCATCGCGGCGATGTGCACCGGCGTGTCCGCAGGCTCGCCGAACGGGGCGCGGTCTCGTTCGAGATCGTCGAGACGGGGAGCGCCGTCTTCGACGACCTGTGCCGCGCCTACGAGGCGCGGCGCCGGAGCCGTCCGGAGTATCCGTCGCTCGAGCGTCCGGGGCTGCGGGCGCTGTGGCGCCGGGTGGCGACCGAGGGCGTTGTCGAGGGCTGGGGCCATCTCTCGGTGCTCCGCGTGGGATCGAAGCCTGTTGCGTGGCACCTTGGCGTGTTCGACGCCGGCGCGCTGTACTGGTGGGTGCCCGCGCATGCGCCGGAGTACGAGCCGCTGTCGCCCGGCAAGGTCCTCCTCGCCTCGCTCGTCGCCCACGGCATCGAGTCGGGCTGGCGCTCGATCCATTTCCTGACCGGCACCCAGCCGTACAAGCTCGCGTGGCGGCCCGAGATGTCGCCGCGCAGCAGCGTCCGCTGGCATGCGCCGACCCTCGTCGGCACGATGCTGCACCGCTACGACGGAAGGGCTGCGGTATGACGAGCGCCGTTTCCGCGCGGAACATCGCCAACTACGCGTCGGACTGGAGCCTCCTGTCGTACGCGGCGGAAACCGGTCTCCGTCCGCTCGAAGCCGGGCTCGTCCGTGAATTCTTCCCCTCGCCGCCGGCGCGGGTGCTCGACCTCGGCTGCGGGGCGGGCCGTACGACGATCGGCCTCAGCGACCTCGGGTACGACGTGCTCGGCATCGATCTGTCCAGCGCGCTCCTGCAGGTCGCGCGCCGGCGTTTCCCCTCGATCGCCTTCGCCGAGATGGACGCGACGCGCCTCGAACTGGCGGACGGCACGTTCGACGCCGCGATCTTCAGCTACAACGGCATCGACTGCATCTATCCCGCCGCGGCCCGGCGCAGGTGCCTCGCCGAGACGTGGCGTGTGCTCAGGCCGGGGGGCGTCTTCATCCTCAGCTCGCACAATTTCGTCGGGGCGACCTTCAGCGGCGGGTACTTCTACCCGCGCGGATACTGGAACGCCATCCGGTTTCTGGCGCGCCAGGTGACGAACCCGCTCGCGTGGCGCTGGTACCTGCGCTACGACGATCCGGGAGGGACTCAGTATCTGTACAGCGCTCCGCCGGGCCGCACGGTGTCGGACAGCCGGGCGGCGGGGTTCTCTGTCGTCGCCGTGCGCGGCAGCGCCGGCGCGCGCGAGCTCGGCCGGGCGCGGATGCGCGAGCAGCACGTCCACTTCGTGCTCAGCAAGCCTCTATAGGAGCCGGCGTTCCATTAGCCTTTCCCGCATGAGAGTCGCGTCGCGGATCAAGCAGGCGCTCGCGTCCATCGGCTACTACCGCGGCTGCCTCGCGCGCGCGCCGTATCACGGCGTGGCGGTCCTCACGTACCACGCGGTTCGCGGCGGCGCGACGGCGGACAGGGCGATGCAGTTCGGGCCGCTGCACGTGACCGCAACCCGCTTCGAGTCGCACTGCGCCGTGCTGCGGGATCTCGGCTGCTCGTTCCTCTCGCTCGCGGAGTGGCACGGCATCGCCACCGGTTCGCTCCGCGTCCCGTTCTCGCCCGTGATGCTGACGTTCGACGACGGGTACCGGTCGGTGCTGACCGAGGCCCTGCCGATTCTCGAGCGGTTCGGGATTCCGGCGCTCGTCTTCGTGTGCACCGGGCCCGTCGACCGCGGCGAGCGGTTCTGGTACGACGCGCTGGCGGAGCGGGAGGGTGAGGCGGCAGTGGCCGCGGCGAAGGCTGGCGCCTTTGCGTTGTGGCGCGAATCGGCCGCGCGCACGGCGATGCCCGCTTTCGCCGGCGATCCGCACGCGCCCCTGGGGGTCGATGAGCTGCGGCAGCTCGCCGGTCATCCCCTGATCACGATCGGGGCTCACACCGTGTCGCACCCGATCCTCGCGCGCGCATCGCCCGTCGTCCAGGCGAAGGAGGTCGGCGGCGCGAAGACGATGCTCGAGGGGTGGATCGGGCGCCGTGTGGACGCATTTGCGTATCCGAACGGCTGGCCCGGCGCCGATTACGACGAGCGAACCATCGGGATCGTGCGCGACTGCGGCTTCACACACGCCTTCACCACCGCCGAGCGGTTCGCGGTGCCGTCCGAGGCGGCGCTCGAGCACCCCCGCTTCACGATGCTGCAGGACATCACCGCCTTCGAGCTCGCGCATCGCCTCGCGATCACGTGGCCGCGCGTCGAGGCGCTCATCTCCTGATGCCGCGCGTCGCCATCGTCACGGCGGGGCACCTGGCAACCTGCCCGCGCATGCTGAAGGCCGCGGATGCGCTCGACGAGGCGGGTTACGACGTACGCGTGATCAGCACGGCTCACACGCCGTGGGCGACGGCCGCCGATCGGCGTCTGCACGCACGGCGGCGCTGGCGGTGGACGTGCGTGGCGTACGATCGTGCCAGTGCGCCGGTGCGATGGCTGCGCACCGGCGTCCGCCATCGCCTCGCGCAAGCCGTTCCACGCGGCGCCGCATCGGGGCGCCTCGCGGCGCTCGCGTTCTCGCGCGTGCATACCGAGCTCGTCGGCGCGATACTCGGCGAGCGCCAGGATTTCATCTACGGCGGCACGAGCGGCGCCCTGGCCGCCGTCGCCGAAGCCTCGCGGCGGAGCGGCGCGCCGTGCGCGCTCGACTTCGAGGACTTCCACTGCGGGGAGCACGCGCGCGACGCGCCCGGATCGGCTCGCGACGATCTCGCGGCGGCGATCATGGCCGATGCCGTCCGCCAGGCGAGTGTCGTGACCGTGGGCAGCGCGGCCATCGGCCGCGCGTGCCGGGAGCGGTTCGGCATCAGTCCCGTGACGATCAACAACGTGTTTCCGCTGCCCGCCGCGCCCGGCGACGGCCGCCGCGCCGATCCGCTCCGGCTGTACTGGTTCAGCCAGACCATCGGTCCGTTTCGAGGCCTCGAAGACGCGGTGCGCGCAGCCGGCGTGGCGGGCATTCCGGCGGAGCTTCACCTGCGCGGCGCCGCGATCGCGTCGTACGCCACGGAGCTCGAGGCGCTCGCCGGCCTCGAGGCGCCGCGCCTGCGGCTGGTGTGGCACGGCGTCGGTGATCCGGAGTACATGGTCGATGCCTGTCGCGGCTTCGACATCGGCCTGGCCGTGGAGCCCGGGCACACGGTGAACAACGCGCTCAGCCTCTCGAACAAGGCGTTGACGTATCCGTTGGCGGGACTCGCCCTGGTGCTGACAGACACGCCCGGGCAGCGCGCCCTCGCCGACGATCTCGGCGGTCAGGCGATCGTCTACACGCCAGGCCGGGTTGCCGAGCTGGCCGCCGGTCTCCTCCGGTGGCACGAGGATCGCGCCGCGCTCGACCG
>JBOGIW010000281.1:0-19038 GCA_050748045.1 Vicinamibacterales bacterium
GCCGCCGCCAGCGCCGCCGCCGCCGTCCGCGGCACGGCCGGCGCAGCCGCCCCCGCCCCCCTCTTTGCGCCCGAAGGCCGACCAGAGCGTCCCCGTGACGAAGGGCATGCGTCTGTCGGTGAACAACTTCGCCGGCTCGATCGCGGTTCGCACGTGGGACCGGGACGTCGTACGCGTGGAGGCCGAGCACTCGTCGCGCAACCGCATCGACATCCGTCCGACCGAGGCGGTGCTCCGCGTCGGCGCCTCGTCGGAGCGTGGGCCATCACGCTCGGTGGACTTCATGATCACGGCGCCGCACTGGATGCCGGTCACGCTGAACGGCACCTACGTCGACATCGACCTCGAGGGCATCCAGGGCGAAGTCGCGGCGGAAACGGTCGGCGGTGACGTCCGCCTGCGGGGTGGCAGCGGCATCGTCAAGCTGAAGTCGGTCGAGGGCATCATCGAGGTGGAAGGATCGAAGGGTCGCATCCTCCTGAACACCGTGAACGAAGGCGTCTTCGTGAAAGATGCCGCCGGCGAGATCACCGCCGAAACGGTCAACGGCGACGTGGTGCTGGAGCGCATCGACTCGAGCACGGTCGACGTGGCCACCGTCAACGGCGACGTCACCTACGACGGCTCCATCCGCGACGGCGGCACCTATCGCTTCGTGACGCACAACGGCGACGTGGAGCTGCGCGTGCCCGACCAGATCAACGCGTCGGTGTTCGTGCGGACCTACCGGGGGGATTTCGACTCGCACTTCCAGGTGCAAGTGCCCCAGCAGACCTCGTCGCCGGAGGACGACCGCGATCGCCGGCGGCGCGATCGCCGGAACCGGCGCTTCAACTTCACGCTCGGGAGCGGCGCCGCCCGCGTCGAGCTGGAGTCGTTCGGCGGCGACATCAGCCTGCTGAAGCGCTCGCAGATCACGCCGAAGCGCAAGGGCCAGCACGAGCACGAGCCGCACGACCCGCCGCAGTAGTACAGTGGGCCGGAGCCGGCAGGCGATGGCCCCGTCCCTCTTTCCTCTTCCGTTCGAGCAGGTCCGCTGGCGGACGCGCCGGTTCGCGCTCACCGACTTCCGCTTCGTCGCGCTGCGCGGCGGAACGGCCGTGCACGAGATCGCCCTCGACGACATCAGCCGCATCGAGGTCGAGCCGTCGCTCCTCGAGCGGCTCACGGGCATCGGCACGCTGGCCGTGCGATCGGTCCGGGGCCCCGACGGCGAGGTGCGCCTGCCCCGCCTGCGCGCGGCCCGGCGCGAAGCCCTCAAGCTCGAGGTGCTCGTCGCCGAGTCGCGCGGCGTCCCGCCGGCCGACGAGGTGGCGCGGCTGCCGCTCTCCTCGCTCTGGACGGTCCCGGCGTCGCTGCATCTCCATGCCGTGCTCGTGGCGCCGACGATCGTGCTGCTGACGCTCGTCGCGATCGGCATCGGACTGAGCGGACACCACGTGCCGGTCCGCCACGCCGGCGACGATGCCATCCGGCCCGGAGGCGTGCGGCGGCCGGACGCGGAGATCGTCGCGTTCATGGAAGCCGACGTGATGCCCTGGGCCCGCGCCGCCCTCGCGCCCGTCGTCGGCCGGGAGCGCGTGACGTGCGACACGTGCCACGGCCGCAACGCGGCGGCGCGCGGCTGGACGATGCCCGCGGTGCAGGCGCTGCCCGAGCCGGCTGTGCGAGCCATGGCCGAGGCCGCCGGGTCGGACGCCGAGGTTCGGAATGCGCTTCACGGCTACCTCGCGGAGGGAGATAATCAGGCCGTCGCGGCGTACATGCGTGGCGTGGTCGTGCCGGGCATGGCGAAGCTCCTGCGGCGGCCGCCGTACGATTTCGCACAGACGTACGAGTACAACCGGTCGCGCGCCGCGTTGGGGTGTTACCACTGCCACATGGCCGGCGGCTCGTAAGCGCCGCCCTACACTGCGGGGTGCAGCATGGCTCTCTCCAGACGAGACTTCACCCGGCTGTTCGCGGCCGGTGGATCGGCGGCGCTCTTCACGCATCCGGAATTCGCCCGGGCGCGTCCTGTTGCGCTCCCCGCCGCGGGCGCGCCGGCGACCGATGCGTTCTGGGACGCCGTGCGCGCGCAGTTCGTCATGCCGCCCGGCCTGGCCGTGATGAATGCAGCGAACCTGTGCCCGTCGCCGCGCGCCGTGCTCGAGTCGATGTACGGCGCCACGCGCGACATCGACCAGGACCCGTCGCCGGCGAACCGCGCCAAGCTCTACCCCGCGAAGGAAGAGACGCGCCGGCGCCTGGCCGCCTTCCTGCGCGTCACGCCCGAGGAGATCGTCATCACGCGCAACACGAGCGAGTCGAACAACTTCGTCTCGAGCGGGCTCGACCTGAAGGCGGGCGACGAGGTCGTGATCTTTCGCGACAATCATCCCAGCAACAACCTGGCCTGGAAGGAAAAGGCGAGACGGTTCGGCTACACCGTCACGGAGCTGCCGAACCCGAATCCCCATCCGGGCGCCGACTATTACGTCGACGCGGTCGGCAAGGCCCTGTCCGCCCGGACCAGGGTGCTCGCCTTCACGCACCTGACGAGCAGCGTCGGCGACCTGATGCCGGCGGCCGGGCTGTGCCGCCTCGCCCGCGAGCGCGGCGTGCTCTCCGTCGTCGACGGCGCGCAGTCGTTCGGCCTGCTCGACGTCGATCTCAGCGCCATGCAGCCCGACTTCTACACGGGAAGCGCCCACAAGTGGCCCTGCGGCCCGAAGGAAGCAGGCGTGCTCTTCGTCAGCCGCGGCGCGCAGAGCCGCCTCTGGCCGAGCCTGTACAGCGCGTACACCGGCGCCGTCGGCCTGTCGAAGACCTTCGAGGGCTTCGGCCAGCGGGACGATGCGGCGATCGTCGCGTTTGGGGAGACGATCGCGTTCCACGAGACGGTGGGGCGCGCGAACATCGAAACGCGCGCGCGCGCGCTGACCCAGGCGCTCATCGAGGGGCTGCGCCGGATCCCGGGCGTCCAGCTCTGGACGAGCACGGTTCCCGACCGCTCCGTGGCCGTCGTCTCGTTCCAGCCGGGTCCGCTCAGCCCGCAGAAGCTGTCGGCGGCGCTCTACGAGAAGGACCGGATCGCCTGCGCGACGCGCGGCGGCCGCGACCGCGGCGGTCTCCGCTTCTCGCCGCACCTGTACAATACGGGCGCCGAGGTGGACCGCGTGCTCGCGGCCATCTCGCGGCACATGAAGGCAGGAGTGGCCTGATGGCAATCGCCGGCGCGTTGCTCCCCGAGTTCGATCACGAGATGATCACGACGCGCAAGCTGCTCGAGCGCGTACCGCAAGAGAAGCTCGACTGGAAGCCGCACGCGAAGTCGATGACGCTCGGCGTGCTGGCCACCCACCTCGTCACCATCGTCTGGTGGGGCGAGGTCACGCTGGACCGTGCCGAGTTCGACGCCGAGGGAGCGCCGCCCCGGCTCCCCGCTACGAGCCCTGCGGAGCTGCTGGCCGAGTTCGACAAGAACGTCCAGGTCACGCGCCGCCTCCTCGCCGAAAAGACCGACCCGGAGCTGATGGCACCCTGGTCGCTCAAGCAGGGGAAACAGACCTTCTTCACGATGCCAAAGGCCGTCGTGTGGCGCTCGTTCGTGATGAATCACCTCGTGCACCATCGCGCGCAACTGAGCGTGTATCTGCGCATGAACGACGTGCCGCTCCCCGCGATGTATGGGCCGAGCGCCGACGAGTCTTGAGCAAGCTCCTCGCCCTGGGCCTTTTCATCGTGCTCGCCACCGCCAACGGGGCGGGCTATCGCTACGGCGTATCGGACCAGGCGTTCTACATTCCCGCGGTCCTGCACGCCTCCGATCCGGCGACCTTTCCGCGCGACGCGGGGCTCATCGAAGCGCAGGCGCGGTTCATGGTGCTCGACGAGGCGCTCGCCGGCGTCATGCAGGCCACCGCGCTCCCGCTTCCCGTCCTGTTCGCCGCGGGGTATTTCCTCTCGCTGACTCTCATCTGGATCGCGCTGGTGCTCATCGGCGACACGGTGTACGCCCACCGGTGGGCCACGGTGGCGCTCCTGGCCGCCTTCACGCTGCGCCACCGGATCACGCGCACGAGCGCCAACAGCTTCGAGCCGTACTTCCACCCGCGCATGCTGGCGTTCGGGGTCTGCGCGCTTGCGGTCGCAGCCGTCCTGCGCCGGCGCCCGTGGACGGCCATCGCGCTCGTCGCCGCCGGGGGCATCATTCATCCCACGACCGCGCTCTGGTTCGCGGGTCTCGTCGGCGTCGCCCTCGTCGTCGTCGAGCGCCGGCTCAGACCGGTTCTCCTCGGTGCGGGGGCGCTCGGCGGCCTGGCCGCCATCTGGGCCGTCACGTCCGGACCGCTTGCGGGTTCGTTCGTCGTGATCGATGACGAGTGGCGGAGGGTCCTGGCAAGCAAGGACTCGCTCTTCCCGAACGAGTGGCCGGCCGCGGCGTGGGTGGCGAACCTCGGGAGCGTCGCCATCTGGGCATGGGCCTACGTCGATCGCCGGAGACGGGGTCTCGCCACGCCGGAAGACACCGGCCTGGCAGCCGGCGGCGCCGCGCTCCTGGCGCTCTTCCTCGTCACGCTGCCGCCGGTGGCCGCGGGCGTGTCCTTCTTCGTCGAGCTGCAGATCTCGCGCGTCTTCTGGATGATCGACCTCATGGCGACGATTTACCTCGTCGGCGCGATCGATCGCGTCGAGGTCGCGCCGCGCGCCGTTCGCGCGGTGGCGATCGCGCTCGTCGCCGTCTCCGCGATCCGCGGCGTCTACGTCCTGTGGATCGAGCGGCCCGAGCGGCGGCTGTTCTCGTTCGAGCTCGAGGAGTCGTCCTGGCACGATGCGATGCGCTGGGTCGCCGGCAGCCGGCCCGGTGCGCACGTGCTCGCCGATCCCGGCCACGCCTGGAAGTACGGCACGAGCGTACGCGTCAGCGGCCAACGCGACGTGTTCCTGGAAGACGTCAAGGATTCCGCGATGGCGATCTATTCGCGGGACGTGGCGATGCGCGTGCTGGAGCGCGCGCGCGCGGTCGGAGACTTCAACACGCTCAGCGCGACGAAGGTTCGTGAGCTCGCCGCGCGCTACGGCCTGGACTACGTCGTTACGACGGCGGCGCTGGAGCTGCCCGTTGCCTATCGGAACACGCGGTTCGCCGTCTATGCCCTCTCGGCCGCTACGCGGAGAGCCGTCTCGCCCAGAGGACCTCAGGGCGTGGCTCGATAACGGCAGGCTGGGGCGCTCGGCGCCGGAAGTGGCGGCGCGTCTGCCGCAGCTCCCACACGAGCGCCGCGACATAGATGACGGCGTTCCACCCCAGGTGACGCTCGCGGCGGTAGCACCACGCCACCCCGTTATAGGCGGCCATGACGCCCAGCAGCGTGCCGGCGGCCGCGTGAACACTGGCCTTGACCGGTTCCGCGTGTCCTGACGAGCAGAAAGCCTTGACTGTCACGGCTGTCTCCTACGTGGCGGCGCTGCCATTCAGGGGTCCTCCCTAGCAATCCCAAGGCCGATGTGGCCTGCACGCTTAACCGAGGGAAATCAGTAGTTTGGAGCACGCGTCCGTCCCGGGCCCACGCTCGCTGTCCACGATTGAACACGTGATCCCGCGCAACTCCTGCGACCACCGCAACTTGCGCCAACCGTCTCAGGATCGGCCTCCCTGTTCCGTGATGGAACACCAATCGGGAGCGCGCCGGGCATGGCTCGGCAGGCCGAACAGCCGTTGACGAGGCAGCGGCGTCCCTCGATAATCACGCCCACTCAGCTCGTTCAAAACGGTTGCTCGCGATGGGAGTGGCACGATCCACTCCGGGAGACGCCGATGTTCGTAATCCTGGATGTGGTCATCGGGGTGGTTTTCGTGTACCTCCTCCTGGCCCTGCTGGTCGCAGCGATCAACGAATGGATCATCTCGCTGGTGAAACTGCGCGCCAGGAACCTGCAGAAGGCCATCAGCCGGTTGCTCGAGCCTCCGCCGCCGGACGCGGACGAGCCGCCGCGCCGGGTCGGCGCCAGGCTGACGCCGCCCGCCCGGCACGTCGTCGGCGTGAGGACGCTCGACTTCTACCGGCACCCGCGCATCGTTGCGCTCACGAGCGGCGAGAGCGCAGCGCCGTCGTACATGCCGGCGGCAACGTTCGCCGAGGTCGTTTTGGATCTCGAGCAGCGGGCGGGTCCGACCGACCGGGAGCGCGACCGCGACACCGGGGCGCCGGTGGACCACACGAACGAGGAGCTGCCGCCCGCGGACCCCGGCGGCAGGAAAGCCGAGCTCGAAACCCTCTTCAAGGACACCATGGACCGTGCCACGGGCTGGTTCAAACGGACGACGCAGATCATCACGGCCGTGGTGGGGGCGTTCGTGGTGGTGCTCGGAAACGCCGACACACTGCAGATGGCGAACACGCTCTGGCTGAGCCCGACGCTCCGCGCCGAAGTCGTCGCCGCCGCGAACGAGCGCGCCCGCGGACCGCGGCCGGCGGAGGCGGTTATCGACGCCTCCTATCTCACGGCCGATCCCATGCCGTCCGACGACGACGAGGTGAGCGCCGAAGAGCAGGTGGAGCCGCTCCCGAGCGTCGTCACCAGCGCCGAGCGTGAGCTTCTCGACCGGTTGATCGGCTGGACGGGCGACTACAGGGCGTTGAATCGCCAGCACTGCAGGGAGCTCCAGGCGTCGCGCGACGCCACGTGCAGCGACGCGCTGAAGCAGTCGGAGTGTCAGCGGATCCTGGACGACATCGCAGCCGACGAGCGATGCGCGCTGGACGGCGCCGTGCTGACGGCGACGACTGCGTTTCCCGGGTGGGAGTCCTTCGGGTCCAGTACGTTCATGTGGCTCAGCATCGGCCACTTGTTTGGCTGGCTCCTCACGATTGCCGCGATTTCTCTTGGCGCCCCGTTCTGGTTCGACACGCTGAAGAACCTGATCAACATCCGCGGCGCAGGGAAGAAGACCGACAACGACGAGGCGAAGGGGAAGAAATGACGCGGCTGCTCCTTGCCGGCGCGCTCGTCGCGGCGCTGTCCCAGGCGCTCTCGGCGGCCGAGCTGCTCCTCCAGAACGCGTGGATCGACGCTCACAAGAACCGCGCGCTGGTGGAAGCCACGTTCACGGTGGATCGCTCGCACGCCACGCCGAATTCGGCGGCGAAGGACGGCGACCTCCACGTCGCCGGGCGAGCCCCGGCTGTCGGCCTTCCGCTCGTTGTCGAGGTCGTCAATGCGCGGCTCGACGCCCACAAGCCGCTGCTGCAGCAGGTGAAGGCCGCGGAGAAGTCGAAAGTGCCGGTGACGCTCGCCGGCGTGTGGCGGCTCTGGTTCGAGCACCCGGGACGGCACACACACACGCAGGGCGCGTCGGTCCCCGTGCCGAAGAATACGAACCCCGATCACGTCTTCGAGATCCATCCGGTGACGCACTTCAGCGACGGCACGCTCGACGACTCGCTCGAGGAGAGCTTCGTCGACATCAAGGGCTATTCGCCCGCGGACGCGACGCGCGCCTTCGAGCACTACGAGCGGCAGGTGTTCACCGTGAACAAAGGCGCGACGTTCACCTCCATCCAGGCGAAGCAGGCCGGGTTCAACTACTCCCGCTTCGCCATGGTCCTGACGAGCCTCCCCAAGCCGACCGTGAAGCGGTCGCCCGATGGAAAGTCCAGGATCGACGAAGGAGGCCTCGTCGTGCTGGCGCGCGTCGAGACGCTCGACGGCAAGCAGGTTCTCACGGCGGCGCCTCGTCGCATGGTGTTCGTGCCGGGAACCGCTCCCCGCAACAGAGTCGCAACCGCCCAGATCGGCGACCGGTTCCAGGTGATCGGCATTCCTCGCATCAACCTGGAGCGGCTCATGAAGTCCGCCAATGCCAAGCCTGGCCGCTCCGTGGCGGTGAAGGGCGCCTACGAGATCATCGTCGTCGGGATGCTCGACGAGTGAGGGATCGAGCTGCCCGCCGCGCTGACGGGCAGCTCCGGACGATCGCGGAGCCTCGAGCCGTCGCGCTTACGGCTGCAAGGTGGTCTGTGGCGTGCGAACGGTGGGGTACTTGATCCCCAGTTGTTCGAGATAGGTCGGATACCGGCTCGGGTCGTAGTAGTACTTCTTCATCTCCGGCCGGTACCTGTCGAGGATCGCCTTGTTCAGCCACGTCGGCGGCGGCGTATCGCGCGCGATCAAGGGCGTGTACTTCACGTCCTTCGTCTGGACGTCGGTGAAGTAGGCCCACGCCGCCTTCACGAGCTCCGGCCTGGTGAGAATGTCGAGCACGGTCATCGCCTGGACCTTCGCGCCCGCCACGACGCCCTTGTGGGCGATCGGCGTCGCCATCGCGATGGCGCTCGACCAGTTGTGGCCGGCGAGGCCCGGGATGTTCGACGGGAACCGCAGCGTGATCGTCGGCAGGTTCCAGGAGATGTCGCCGATGTCGTCGGAGCCGCCGCCTCGCTTGTCCTCCTCTTTGATGGGATCCTCGAGCTTCGCGATCTCGGTCTGGAGCCCGTCCTGGCGCGGCGCGTTGACCTCCTTCTGCAGCGCCCTGGCCAGCGTCTGGTCGGCCTCGCTCCACGCCGGCAGCCCGACCTTCCCGATGTTCGCGTAGGTCGTTTCGGCAATCGGCTTGTTCATGTGCTGGGGCCAGGCCGTGCCGAGGATGCGCGAGGTCCACGTCGTCCCGGTCATGAGCCCGGCGCCCTCGGCCATCTTGTCCGCGGCATCCCACAGCTCTTTGATGCGCGGATAGTCGGTCTCGCGCAGGTAGAACCAGACGCTCGCATTCGGCGGGACGACGTTCGGCTGGTCGCCGCCGTTGGTGATGACGTAGTGGGAGCGCTGCTGGATGCGCAGGTGCTCGCGCTTCATGTTCCAGGCGTGCGTCATCAGCTCCACGGCGTCGAGCGCGCTGCGCCCGCGCTGGGGGTTGCCCGCGCTGTGCGCGCTCTCGCCCCGGAACGTGTACTCGAGGGAAATCAGGCCGTTCCCCGACCCGCCGCCCCACGACACGCCGAGGTTGTTGCCGACGTGCGTGAAGAGGCAGACGTCCACGTCCTTGAACAGGCCGTCGCGGACGAACCACGCCTTCGACGCGACGAGCTCCTCGGCCACGCCCGGCCAGAGCATCAGCGTGCCCGGAAGCTTCTCGCGCTCCATGATCGTCTTCACCGCCAGCGCCGCGACGATGTTCAGCGGCACGCCGGAGTTGTGGCCTTCGCCGTGCCCGGGGGCGCCGGGAATGATGGGGTCGTGGTACGACACGCCCGGCTTCTGCGACGCTTGCGGGATGCCGTCGATGTCGGAGCCGAGCGCGATGACCGGCTTCCCCGACCCCCACGTCGCCACCCACGCCGTCGGAATGTCGGAGACGCCGCGCCTGATCGTGAACCCGTGCTTCTCGAGGATGCCGGTCAAGTACCTCGAGGTCTCGACCTCCTGGAAGCCGAGCTCGCCGAAGCTGAACACGGAGTCGACCATCTCCTGCGCCATTTTCGCCATCGAGTCGACGCTCGCCGCGGCTTCGGTCTTGTACGCCTCGAGCTTCTGCTCCTGAGGCGTGGGCTTCGCCGGCCTCGCGGGCCTGCCCTGCGCGAGCGCCATCGCAGGGAGGAGCGCGAGCGAGGCGGCGACCGCGAGAGAGACAACGTTCATGAAAACCTCCTGGGCGGGGAACCTTACCATTTACCGGCCCCGCATTTTCATCCAGATGTCATCGATGGCCGCCGGATGGAGCTGCTTCGCGATGTAGACGATCTGGCCCAGGTGGACCGCGTTGTGATGGCTGACGTGCAGCAGGATCTGGGCGAAGGTCGTGGTGTTCCCGGTGCGCTCGGTCGTCTCCATGAGCCGCGACGGGTCGAAGCCGTCCAGCGCGCGCTCGGTGGAGGCCACCGAGTCGGCCCAGTGCCGCCGGAGCTCCGCCTTGGTGCGGCCGCCGCGCGCCGCAAATTCCGCGGCTCGATCGCGATCGTCGGCGCGGCCGCCCAGGACGTGCTCCATGTAGAACCGGTTCGACCCGGCCAGGTGGATCACGAGGTTGGCCACCGAGTTGGACTGCTCGTTCGGCCGCCACCAGAGCTCGCCGTCGCTCATCGCCTCGAGACAGACGTTGATCTGGGCCGGGTAGTCCTTCACGAGCCGCGTCTTCACCGTGTGGAGTACCGTGGAGTCGAGAGTCCGATCCATCGAGCGATAATAGCCGGTCTCGTCGGAAGTTGGCGATTCGGAGGTTGGGAGTTGGAAGTTGGGAGTTGAAGATTGGGAGTTGGAAGTTGGGGATTGGGAATTGGGAGTTGAAGAGTGGGAGTTGGGGATTGGGAGTTGGGAGTTGAAGTGAGCGAGTTCAGGCCGCGCTTTGCGGGCGGCCACACGCAGACGCTGTATGCGTGGGCGAGGCCGCGGCGCTTTCCGCGTCTTCCGGCGCCGGTGGCCCGCTACTTCGACGTCGCGCACGACGCGCGGGTGCTCGCGCACTGTCACTGGCACGAGCGCCCGCGCGAGCATCCGACACTCCTCCTGCTGCATGGCCTCGAAGGGTCGAGCCTCGCGCACTATATAGGCGGGATCTCCGACAAGGCCTGGGCCGCGGGGTGGAACGTCGTCCGGCTCAACCAGCGGAACTGCGGGGGCACCGAGCACCTGTCGCGCGGCCTCTATCACTCCGGCCTGACCGGTGATCCGCTCGTCGTGCTGCGCGAGCTCGTCGAGCACGACCGGCTTCCGGCGCTGGCCGTCGCCGGCTACTCGCTCGGCGGCAATCTCGCGCTGAAGCTCGCCGGCGAACTGGGCGAGGCCGCGCCGCCCGAGCTTCGGGCCATCTGCGCGGTGTCGCCCACGATGGAGCTGGCGGTGTGCGTGGACGCGCTCGAGCGGCGGTCGAACGTGCTCTACGAGTGGAACTTCGTCCGCAACCTGCGCGGCCGCATGAAGCGGAAGGCCGCGGCGTGGCGTGGCCTCTTCGACCTCTCGCCGCTTGGCGCCGTGCGAACCGTCCGGCAGTTCGACGACGTGTTCACGGCCCCGCACCACGGCTTCCGCGACGCGGCCGACTACTATCATCGGGCGAGCGCGATGCGCGTCGTCGACCGCGTCGGCGTACCCAGCCTCATCATCACCGCCGAGGACGATCCGTTCGTGCCGCCGGCGCCGTTCAGGGACCCCAAAGTGACCGGCAATCCGTATCTCACGGTGCTCATCACGCCAGGCGGCGGGCACTGCGCCTTTGTCGAAAGGCCCGGGCCGGGATACGACGGCTACTGGGCCGAGCGGGAGATTGTCAGGTTCGCGACGACGCACGCAGCCGGTCCATCATCATCCGCCCGAGCTCCGGCCCCTTCCCTGACTCTTCGTGCTTGAAGTACACGAACACCTCCCGGCACGCGGAGGTCTTCTCGACGATCGTGTCGGTCCACCGCGCCACGTCGTCCGGAGCGTAGCCCTCGTCGCGGAGGCGGAAGTAGCCGTAGTCCGCGGTGATCTCCACCGGCGTCGAGAGCTTCTCGCTGTCGGCCACGCAGAGGGCGAGGTTGCGCGCGCGCAGCCGCGCGTACACCTCGTCGTCGAGCCAGGACGGGTGCCGGAACTCGAAGGCGGCGCACACCTTCGGCGGGAACGTGTCGAGAAAGGCGTCGAAGAGCCCGAGGTCCTTGCGGAGATTCGGCGGAAGCTGGAAGAGCAGCGCACCGAGCTTCGGTCCGAGCGTCGCGGCCGTCTCCATGAACTGGCGCACGCGGTCGCCGCACTCGCGCAGCCGCGCGTCGTGCGTGATGCGCTTCGGCGCTTTCAGCGTCAGCTTGAACCGCTCCGGCGTCGCCTTGTTCCACCCCTCCAGGATCTTCTCGTTCGGCGCCCGGTAGAACGTGTAGTTGATCTCGACCGTGGGGAACCGCTCCGCGTAGTACGGCAGCATCTTCGCCGCCGCCAGGTCCGCCGGATAGAAGCTGCCCTTCCACTCGGGATAGTTGTAGCCGGATGTGCCCACCCAGATCATTTGTTAGAGTAAAGCACATGAGCCGGTTGGGGGGAATCATGGTCGCGCTCGTGGCCGTGGCGGCGTGCAGCCGCGCGCCGGAGCCGAAACAGTACGAGCTGAAGGGCCAGGTCCTCGGTCTCCAGCCGGAAGCCAGCGAGGTCCTCATCAAGCACGAGGACATCCAGGGCTTCATGCCCGGCATGACGATGCCGTTCAAGGTGCGGGATGCGAAACTGCTGCACGGCTTGGAGCCGGGCGACCTGGTGACGGCGACGCTCGTCGTCGGCGAGACCGAGGCGCACCTGTCCGCGTTGACCAGGACCGGCCATGCCGAGCTCGACGTGCCGCCGCCCGGGCCCGCCTTCTCGGGCTTCGAGCTGCTGAAGAACGGCGAGACGGTTCCCGACGAGCTTCTGATCGACCAGGACGGCAAGGCGCGTCCGCTCTCGACACTCCGGGGGCATCGCGTCGCGCTCACGTTCATCTACACGCGCTGCCCCATGCCGGACTACTGCCCGCTCATGGACCGTCACTTCCAGGCCCTGCAGCGTGAGGTCACGAAGAACCCGGCGCTCTCGGACGTGCGCCTCGTCTCGGTGAGCTTCGACCCGCAGTTCGACACGCCGCCGGTGCTGAAAGCGCACGCCGAGCGGCTGCAGGCCGACCCGCGGGTTTGGTCGTTCGTGACCGGCGAGCGCGAGGCGATCACGCGCTTTGCCGCCCGCTTCGGCGTGAGCGTGGAGCGCGCGGAGCAGAACCCGATCGAGATCACGCACAACCTGCGAACGGCGATCATCGACCGAGAGGGCCGGGTCGTGAACGTGCACACCGGCAACTCGTGGACGCCGGCTGACGTTCTTGCCGATCTCAACGCGACGCCGGCGCCCACCAACTGAGCCCTCGACTCCGCTCAGGCCACGTCCGGTCGAGCCGCCCGACCTCCCGCTCACGGCCGCGGAGCGGCGCGTCGTCGCGCGCCTGCGCACGCCGCTCGCGGTGCAGCGCTGGCTCAACGCCCTGCCCTACAACCTGGAGCCGCGCGGCGAGACGCTGCGCACCTTCCGCGGCGTCGTGCGGCACGGCACGGTCCACTGCTACGAGGCGGCGCTGGCCGCCGCGGCGATCCTGGAGCAGCACGGCTACCCGCCGCTCGTTCTCAGCTTCGAGTCGATCGACCTCCTCGATCACGTGCTCTTCGTCTACCGCACGGCGACCGGCTGGGGATCCGTGGCGCGCTCGCGCGATCCCGGCCTCCACGGCCGCAAGCCGCTCTTCCCCACGCCGCGCGCGCTGGCGTTGAGCTACGTCGACGCGTACATCGACCTCTCCGGCCGCATCAAGGGCTACGCGGTCGTCGACCTGCGGGAGGCGCTCGGCGGCTACGACTGGCGGCTGTCGGAGAAGAACGTGTGGAAGGCGGAGCAGGCGCTCCTCGACTGGCCGCACCGCCCCATCCGATCGTCGGACCGGCGGATCGAGGCGCTCCGGCGGCGCTACCGCGCGTTCATCGAGGAGAAGGGCTACAAGCCGTGGAAGTTCTATCGCGGTCGCGAGAAGTGGACCGGGCTTCCAGCCGGCGTTCGGAAGCGCGGCTGACTCTGGTCTCCGCGATCTGCGATCCGCTTTCCGCGATCCGCCATCCGCTCGTCCGCGGGAGGCGGTTGCCTTGACGCGACGAGGCTTGCTATGCTGACCGTGTACCTAGCGGGTCCTCGATCGGTCAGGAAATCAGAGGGCCCTACCCGCCGACCCACCTCGCAGGGACTGCGGACGTAGGCGAACGCGAGCACAGGGAGATGTGTGCTGCGACGCCGGCGCCGCCAGTCCGCACCTCCCGCCCAAGGAGCCGCCATGTTTCTCGGACTCAGAACCGTGATCTATCACGCGCCCGATCTGGCGAAGGCGAAGGCCTGGTACGCCGCGGCCTTCGGCGTGGCCCCCTACTTCGACGAGCCGTTCTACGTCGGATTCGAGATTGGCGGATTCGAGCTCGGACTCAATCCTGACGTGAGCGATGTGCAGGCCGGCAACAATGCCGTGGCCTACTGGGGCGTGGCCAATATCGAGGAGGCCTATGAGCACCTGCTCGATCGGGGCGCCAAGCCGGACCAGCCGGCCAAGGATGTGGGCGGTGACATCAAGGTGGCGACGGTCGTGGACCCCTTCGGCAACGTCATCGGTCTGATTCAGAATCCACATTTCACGATCAAGGCGTGAGCTCGTCGACGCTGCGCCGCTCGGTCCTGCACGCCGGCTCAAACCGGGATGCCGCGGGACACGTCCAACCGGCATGCGCGTCCGCGTTCCGCGCGCCGGGCTTGCGGCCGGTCTCATGTGCGCCCAGGTGCTTGCCCAGCCGGCGCCCGCGGAACCGCCGGCTCCAGTCTTCGAGGTGCGCGGGCGCATCGTCGCCGCGTCGTCGGGCCAGACGCTTCCACGCGCCCGCGTCGGCGTCATCGCGGAAGGAGCCGATGCCGACGCCGTGCTCACCGACGATGAGGGACGCTTCGCGGCGGTGCTTCGGAGACCCTCCGGCGTCACGCTGGCGATCACGAAGGCAGGCTACGCGGCGAAGCGGGTGCTGGTGCCACGCGAGGAGGTGGTGTCGGGCACGGTCGGGGAGCACGAGCTCGACGCCGGCGCCGCCATCGCCGGCCGCATCGTCGAAGCAGCGGGAGCACCCGTCGTCGGCGCGGCGGTGACGGCCCGGCGCATGAATGGCCCCGACCTCGATGGCGCGCCGAAACAGTGGGCCGCCGAAACGGACGACCGCGGCGAGTACCGAATCGGCGGGCTCGCGCCGGGACACTACGTCGTCGCGACGGCACGCGGGGACGTTTCACCTCCTGTGGCGGTCGCGATCGCCCGCGGCGACGACATGACCGGTGTGAACCTCGTGCTCGCCCCGCCCGAGCCGACGCGCCCGGTGGATGTGCGCCCGGCGGCGCGACCGGAGGCGTACGGCGGCCGCGCCGGCGTTCAGGGGCGCATCCTGAGCGACACCGGAGAGCCGCTTGGAGGCGCGACCGTACGGTTGCGGCGGCCGGGAGCGGTCGCCCACCAGGCGACCGCCGATGCCGACGGGGGGTTCGCGATCGGCGGCGTGCCGGCCGGGCCGTTCAAGCTCCAGGGAACAAAGGCTGGATACGTCACGCTCGAGTACGGGCAGAAGCGCGCGAATGAGACGGGCAAGACACTCCACCTTGGTCCCAACGAAACGATACGCGGCCTGACACTCGTCTTGCCGCGCGGCAGCGTCATCGCCGGGACTGTGGCCGACGAGCACGGTGAGCCGATTGAAGGCGCCATCGTACGCGCGCTGCAACTCCGCCATGCTGCCGGTCGCACGGTCGCGTTGCAGGTGCCCGGCGTGCGGGAGCGCCGTACCGACGACCGCGGTCAGTTCCGGCTGTTCGGGCTGCTCCCGGGCGGGTATCTCGTCTCGGCTCTCGTAGACGCCGCCGTGTCCACGCCGGGGCTTCACGGCGGACGCGGCTACGCGCCGTCCTTCTACCCGGGCACGACCGACGTCCGCGACGCCTGGCGCGTGCGGCTCGACGTCTCGCTCGACGAGTTCGGCGCGAACATCGTCCTGGCGCCGGCACCCGCGGTGCGGATCGTCGGATTCGCCTTCGGCGGCGACGGCCGCGCGCTGAAAGGGACCGTGCTCCTTGCGACGAGTCACAGGTCGCGGGCCGTGACCCTGGAGCCGCGAACCGCTCCGCTGGCGCCCGACGGCTCATTTCTGCTGACGAACGTCCCGCCAGGCGATTACGTGATCCAGGCGCTCGGCGCACGCGGCGACGGGAACGTGCCGGAGCTGGCCACGGAGCTGCTGACGATCGCCGAGACGGATCCGCCGTCGGTGACGCTGACCACGTCACCGGGCGCCACGTTGGAGGGACGCGTGGTCGTCGAGGGGCGCACCAGCCGCGAGCGTGCCGAGTACGCGCTGATGCCGTTCCCGGCGGACTTCGACTCCGCGCCGCTCATCGGGCGGGGCGCGACGGTCGACGTGGACCGGTTCGGGTGGTTCAAGGCGTCAGGCCTCAGGGGACCCACCAGGTTCGTCCTCACCGGCGCGCCGGCAGGATGGTACCTCGAGTCGGCCATCATCGGCGGCCGCGAGGCCATCGACGCGCCCTTCGACTTCGGTTCGAGATACGCGCATTACGGCGCACGCATCGTGATCGCCACGACGGGCGCGACGATCTCCGGGAGCGTGACGGGCGACGGCTCCACGCCCCTCAGCGACTACACCGTCGCCGTGTTCCACACAGACCGGTCGAAGTGGTTCGCGCATTCACGGTTTCTGGCGTTCGCGCGCCCCTCGCACGACGACACCTTCGTGGTCGCCGGGCTGCCGCCGGCCGAGTACTTCCTCGCCGCCGTCGAGCGGCTCGACGCCACCGCGGGCGGGGGGGAATGGCAGGATCCGGCCGTGCTCGACACGCTCGCCGGGGACGCGACACGCGTCACCGTGCGCGACGGCGACGCGCTGACCCTCACGCTGAGACTCGTGCGCCGGTGATCCGCGGAGAGCGGAGCGCGGAGCGCGGAGAGCGGAGAGCGGATGCGAAGAGCGGATGCGAAGAGCGGAGAGCGGAGAGCGGAGAGCGGATTGCGGAGAGCGGATTGCGGAGAGCAGAGAGCGGAGAGCAGAGAGCGGAGAGCGGATTGCGGAGAGCAGAGAGCGGAGAGCAGAGAGCGGAGAGCGGAGAGCGGAGAGCAGAGAGCGGAGAGCGGATTGCGGATTGCGGATGATCAGTCCAGATCGAAATCGCGTGTCGGCTTCGTGATCGGCTCCCGCTGCGCTTGCTTCAAGGCTTCCTCGAACCGCTTCGACAGCGCGTCGCCCTTCGTCTTCTCCGCCTGGAACGATTGCTCGAAGAGCGCTTCACGGCGGGCTTGCGCCTCCGCCAGGATCCGCTGCGCGTCGTCCAGCTCCGGCTTGTCGCCCGACTCGGGCTCGGTGTGCGACACCACGCGGCGCAGGTTCGTGTCGACGACGAGCGCGGCATGGCAACACGGGCAGGTGACTTCGATCTCGCTCTTCAATGTGGCCATGGGCGTCAGGCTCCAGGCTTCAGATTACAGGATCTCGAGGCGGCGAGGGGTTGAGGATTGGGAGTTGGGAGTTGGGAGTTGCCTACCGCCGTCTTCCAGTGCCCCACACGATCCGCACCGGGTCACCGCCGGCATCGGTGGCCGTCACCTCGATCCCCGTCACCGGCTGGTCGCGCCTGAACCGCTGCCCGAAGCCGGCCACGAAGGTCTCGAGCGGCACGTCAAACCGCTCGCCAGGCGCGACCCGGTCGCGGGTCACGCGGTAGTGATCGTTGATCCAGATCTCGACGCCCGACCACGTCTCGCCGCTGTCGTTATAGAGCGCGATCGCCCGTCCATCGATCGTGAGCCGTTCCGGCGGCGTCGAGCACGCGCCCGCCGCGGCGCTTGCCAGCAGCGCCAGCACGAGCGCCCGCTTTGACGGCATCCGGCGTCTATCATACGCTCTCACCGACTCCCCGATTCCCGAATCCCGACGCGGATGACTCGAACCATCCGGGTAGCCACCTACAACATCCATCGCTGCCGGGGCCTCGACGGCCGCACCATCCCCGCCCGCGTCGCCGACGTCATCCGCTCGATCGAGCCCGACGTCATCGCGCTGCAGGAAGTCGTCGGCGCCGGACCGGCCAGCGCCGGTCACGCCGAGGAGCTCGGCGCGCTCCTCGGCATGGGATGGGTCATGGCGCCGACGCGCCAGTGGCGCGGATCCCAGTTCGGCAACGTGGTGCTCAGCCGCTTTCCTATCCGTCACCATGCCCAGTACGACCTCTCCTGGAAGACGTGCGAGCCGCGCGGCTGCCACCGCGTGGATATCGCGTTCGGCGACGATACGCTCCATCTGTACAACGTGCACCTCGGCACGGCGCTGCTCGAGCGCCGGTACCAGGCGGGGCGCTTGAGCGCGATCGTCCACGATCACCGCGTCGGCGTGCCGAAGGTGGTGCTGGGCGACTTCAACGAGTGGATGAAAGGCCTGGCGACCCAGACGCTCTCCGAGCGGCTCCAGAGCATCGACCTTCGCGCGCACCTCCGCAGGCGCCGCACCTATCCGGGCGTCTTCCCCGTGTTACACCTCGATCACATCTACTACGAGGGGCAGGTGGACGTCGTGAAACTCGAACTGCCGCGCACACGTCTGT
Organism: Vicinamibacterales bacterium; assembly: GCA_050748045.1. Lineage (GTDB taxonomy): Bacteria > Acidobacteriota > Vicinamibacteria > Vicinamibacterales > UBA2999 > CAVYVZ01. The sequence goes on from JBOGIW010000281.1 coordinate 18,151, forward strand.
CTCTCATGGCGTCCGACCACCTGCCGCTCGTGGCCGAGCTCAAGGTCAAGTTCGCCCGGGCCGGACTGTAAGCAACACGGGTCCGGCGCCGGCAGCCGGGGCGGTCGGGCAGCAGGCACGGGCGGTGGCGTGTCGTACCCGATCCACGGCCCGCCGGACGCGCCAGCCGGCTGAGATCGGACGGCCGGCCGGCTGCCGCCGGCCGCCTGACACGCGTCACCGGATGGTCATGACCTTCGGCACATGCACGACATGGCGCTTTCGACGGACAATGTCAGGCATCGGGGGAACGCGTGAACGACCTGAAGAACGAACTGGCCTCGCTCCGCCTGGACACCGAGCCCGAGCCGTCCCGGTCTCGGCTCTGGATCGTGCTCACCGTCGTCGTGCTCGCCGTCGTGGGTGGCACGCTTGCGTGGCGGGCGCGGACGGCGTTTGCCGCCGCCGAGGTCGAGCCGACGCAGGCGACACTCGAGCCGGGAGCGGCCGGACAGGCCGGCTCGCCGGTGCTCACGGCGTCGGGCTACGTGGTCGCGCGGCGCAAGGCCGTCGTCTCGGCGAAGATCCAGGGCCGTCTGGCCGACCTGCGCGTCGAGGAAGGGAGCCGCGTCCGCGAGCACGACGTCCTGGCGCGGCTCGAGAGCGAGGACTACGAGGCGCAGGTGGCCCGGTCGCGTGCGCAGGTGCAGCAGGCGCAGGCGCAGATTGCGTCGGCACGGGCCGCGGTCCGCCGCGCCGAGGCCGACCTCGCGGAAGCGCGCCGCCAGGTGGGCGTCAACGAGCGCCTCGCGCACGAAGAGATCCTCCCGATGGACACGCTCGATGCGAGCCGCAGCCGCGTCGCCGTGTTCGAGGCCGCCATCGGCCAGGCGCGCGCCGACGAGCAGC
>JBOGIW010000282.1:0-12307 GCA_050748045.1 Vicinamibacterales bacterium
CGTCGGGACACCGCACGAAGCGGCCGGACTGCCGTGGCTCTACCAGAAGTACTCCGGCCACGACAACAACCGCGACGGGTTTGCGCTGAACCTCCCCGAGTCGCAGCATCTCGGCAGGCTGATGTACCGCGAGTGGGTCCCGCAGGCGTACGTGGATCACCACCAGATGGGCAGCGGCAACGCGCGGCTCTACATCCCGCCCTACGCCGAGCCGATTCGGCCGGACGCCGATCCGCTGGTCTGGCGGGAGATGGCCTGGTGGGGCGCGCACATGGGCAACCGTCTCGAAGCGGCGGGCAAGACGGGCGTGATCGGCGCGGCGATCTACTCGGGCTGGGGCCACATGGGCTTCCATTGGATCACCCCGTTTCACAATATCGCCGGCATGCTCACCGAATCGGCGAGCGCGCGGTTGGCGACGCCCATGTTCCTCCACCCGGATCAACTGCGTGGCGGCGCGCGCGGCCTGCCGGTGTACGAATCGCAGACCACCATGCCCAGCCTGTGGCGGGGCGGCTGGTGGCGCGTACGCGACATCGTGGAACAACAGACGATCGCCGCATGGGCCACCGTGGATCTCGCGGCGAGAAACCGCGAGACCGTGCTGTGGAACATGTACCTGAAGGGCACGCGCCAGGTCGCGCGTGGGGCGGCGGGCCCGATCAAGGCCTATGTCATTCCGGCGGCGCAGCACGATCCGCTCACGGCCAGGAAGCTGGTCAACATGCTGCTCGACTCCGGCGTCGAGGTCCATCAGGCCAGGGCGCAGTTCATCGCCGACGGCCGGGTGTACGGGCCCGGCTCGTTCGTCGTGACCATGGCGCAGCCCAAGATGGGTCTCGTGCGATGGATGCTCGGCCGCACGCGCTACCCCGACAACTCGTACACGCGCGATCGCGAAGGCAACCCGATCCGGCCGTACGACATGGCCACCGACACCTTCGCCGAGTTCATGGGCGTGCGCGGCGACCCGAGCGCCGAGACCATCACGGCGGATCTGGCCAGGCTGACCGCCCACGTGCCGCTCGCCGGGACCGTCGCGGCGAACGCGCCGAACGGCTACGTGCTCGACGGCACGCTGAACGACAGCTTTCGCGCCGTCTACCTGCTGCTCCAGAAAGGCGTTGCGGTGCGGCGCGCGCCGAAGGATGCCGGCCTCGCCGCGGGCGACTTCCTCGTCGCCCCAGGCGCGGGCGCGGCCGTCGCCGCCGTCGCCAGGCAGACGGGCGTGGACTTCGCGGCACTCGCCGCCCGGCCGCCTTCGAGCGCCTACGAGATTCGGAAGCCGCGGCTCGCGATGTATCAGCGCTACGGCGGCGGCAACATGGACGAAGGCTGGACGCGCCTGATGTTCGAGCAGTTCGACGTGCCGTTCACCTCGATCATGGACGCCGCGATCAAGAAGGGCGATCTCCACGAGAGCTACGACGTCATCGTCCTGCCGTCCGACACGGTGGCCGCGATGACCGGCGAGCGCCCGGAAAGGACCGGCACGGGCGGGGCAGGCGCGGGAGACGGCGGTCAGGGCGCCCGACAGGACAACACGCCGCCCGACTATCGCAGCGGCTTCGGCGCCGAGGGTGTCAAGGCGCTGCAGGCGTTCGTGCAGAAAGGCGGAACACTCCTCACGTTCGGCCAGGCCGGCGATCTCCCGATTCAGCGCTTCGACCTGCCGCTCCGCAACGTGGTGGCCGGACTGCCCGCGAAGGAATTCTGGGCGCCGGGCTCGACGCTCCGCGTGCGCTACGACACCCAGCATCCCCTGGCCTACGGCATGCCGGCCGACGGGCTCGCGCTCTTCATGGCCGGATGCCAGGCGTACGAAGTCACGTCGATGCAGACCAGCCAGGACGTCGAGATCGTCGCAACCTACGTGGAGCGCGACATCCTCCAGAGCGGGTGGCTCCTGGGCGAGCCGGTGATCGCGAACAAGGCGGCGGCCGTCGCGGTGAAGCACGGCGACGGCACGGTGGTGCTCATCGGCTTCCGCCCGCAACACCGTGACCAGACGCACGGGACGTTCAAGCTCGTGTTCAATGCGCTCCTCAACGGTCCTCCCTCGCGGACGCCGGCGACGAGCACCCAGCAGTAGATGACCGCCCTACGTCATATCGGTGATACGGACGGACCCCCGTCGTCCCTGACGGCTGTTTCCGGCTGGAACACCACGTGTGCGGGTACGACGAGCTCGACCTCCGTACCGCCGGCGGCTCGACTCCAGAGCTTCAGCGTCGCGCCGATGCGCTCCGCCCGCTGCCGCATGCCGTGGATGCCCAGGTGGCCTTCCAGTCCCTCGTCGATGACCTCCTGCCGGATGCCGCAGCCGTCGTCGCGGACGTGGACGCGAAGATGGGCCGCATCGTATTCGAACGCCACCTCAACCCGCGTCGCCCGTGCGTGGCGGAACGCGTTGGCCAGCGCTTCCCGGCAGATCCGGTAAATCTCGTCGCGAATGAGCGGGCGGATCGGCTGGCGCTTGCCTTCGACCATGACGCGAAGGTCCACGGGCTGGTCGCCTCTGAGGTCCGCTCCGTCGCGCGCCAGCGCGTGCTCCAGATCGTCGATGCCCGTCGGCGCCCGCAGACCGAAGACGGTGAGCCGGCCTTCCTCCATCACGGTTCTGAGCCGTCCCAGGATGCGCTCCAGCTTGGAGCGGGCCGGAGTGTCGGAGAGCTCGTCGGCCAGGATGTGCAGCTGCATGGATGTGCTCAGGAATCCTTGCAGGAACGTGTCGTGCAGCTCCTGCGCCATGCGCGTGCGCTCGGTCAGGCGCTCCTCGAACCGCACGTGCATCTCGGCGGCCAGCCGACGGACGCGAACCAGGTACGACGCCCACAACACCACGAGCGCGAGCACTGCCGCACCGACCTTGAAGACCATCGTCTGGTACAGCGTCGGCTGAATCGAGAAATCCCAGACGGCGCCCTCGTCATTCCACACACCATCGTTGTTGGCGGCGATCACGCGGAAGCGATACGACTTCGGCGGCAGGTCGGTATAGAAGGCTTCTCGCCGGCCCCCGGCATCGACCCAATCCCGATCGCGGCCTTCCAGCCTGTAGCGGAAGCGAACCTTCTCGGGCGCGACCAGGCTCGTTGCCGTGTACATGATTCGCAGGTCGCGCAGCCCGGCGGGCAGCCGCACGCGCGTCGCCGCATCGAGCGTCTGGCGGTCGGCGGTCACCTGTTCGATGTGCACTGGCGGGACGGATGCATTGAACGGAAGCCTGGCCGGATCGATGACACCTGCCCCGCTGTAGGTGGCGAACCACAGGCGACCGTCGGCCGACTTGGCAACCTTCGGCCCGTACGATCCAAGCGTGGAACGAACCCACACGCCGTCGGTTTCGTCGTAGATGCTGAGCGCCACGGTTCGCGCCGGATCGCCCGTCCAGGCCTCCACTTCGGACTGCACGACACGGACGAGGCCGCACGCCGTGTACAGCCACAGCGCCCGGCTGTCATCTTCGATGACCCAGTGCACGGTCTCGCACGGCAAGCCGTTCTTTCTCGTCAGCGTCGTGATGCGACCGTCCTGGAGGCGGCTCAACCCTCCTTCCGTCGCAGCCCACAGAGCGCCGTGTCGATCGATGTGAAGGGAGGTGACCTGACCGCGTCCCAGCCCATCGGCCGCGTCGTACGCCACGCGCACGGCACCATCGCTGAGCAGGGCGACGCCTCCCTGGAAGAACCCCAGCCAGAGACCGCCGCCAGGATTGGCCGCGAGGGTGCGCGCGTTCCTGCCTCCAAACCTCGTCCACGGGATCAGCTCGACGACCTGGCTGCCGCGCAGGTGGACGAGGCCGCGCTCCTGGTCGCTGATCCACAGGCTGTCAGGGGCGTCCTCGGCGATCGCCTGCACGTATCCACGGCCGATGGCGCCGACCGCCGTCGCTCGGCCGGCGTGCAGGAACCCTATCCCGCCGTGGGAGGACGCCCAGAGCCGTCCGCGCGCATCCTCGAAGAGCGAGCCGATTCCGCCGTTCAGTGCGCCGAGCGGCGTGCGATGCCTCGCGATCCGCCCGGCCTTCCAGCGATCCAGCCCGTTGCCGGTGCCAAGCCAGACGCTGCCATCGCGGGCCGAGAGCACCGACGCCACGCTGTCGCTCGACAGGCCTTCCCTCGCCGAGATGGTCGTGACGACGAGCTCGCGAAACTGGTCGAGCCCCTTGAGGCTCGCCACCCACACGTTGCCTTCACGATCTTCGAAGAGCGCCGTCACGAAGCTGATGGACGAGCCGTCGGCGCGCGTGAACCGATCCGTGCGTCCCCGGTAGGTGCGCAGCACGCCCTGATCCTGCGTACCGATCCACAAGCCGCCGTCGCGATCGCGGAGAAGCGCCAATGGTCTGAGCTGGCCTGCGGCCTGAAGGGGATAGCGCGTCAGGGCTCCGTTCGAGAGCTCTCGAATCTCGCTCGTGGTCGCCACCAGCACGGTTCCGTCGTCGCCGCCGGCAATCGCGTGCAGCTCGGGGAACAGGCTCGTCGTGCGATAGATCGTCGGAGGTCCGGGCTTCCATCGCCAGAGTCCGGTTGCGGCTCCGACCCACAGGGTGCCGGACGCGTCTTCGTACAGGGACGCGACAAAGCGTCCCAGCCCGGCGTCAGCTCCCGCGCAGTCGGCGCGGCCGCTCCGAATCGCGCAGAGCTTGGCGGTGCCCGTCAGCCCCGCGCTCGTCCCCACCCAGACCGTACCGTCACGAGCCTCCAGCAGCGCGGACACGTAATCGCCGGCCAGGGCGTCATGGTGCGTGAGGGTGCCGTTCTTCCAGCATGCAAGCCCTTGCTGCGTACCGATCCACAATCCTCCATCGCGCGTGCCGATCAGCCTGACGACGGAGTCGCTCGGGAGACTGGCGCCGGACGGCGGCTGCCACGGGACGAACCGGGTTCCATCGAAGCGCACGATGCCGAGCTCGGTGCCCAGCCAGAGGTAGCCGTCAACGGTCTGGGCGATCGACCGGGGATATCCTTTGAGCGCGTCGTTCCGAAGCGTCCAGGCCGTGTGCGCGTACTGGCCGATACGCAGCATGGGATTCAGTGCCAGTGCGGGGGTACTGAGAAGGAACACGACGACGATGAACGAAGACACTCGCATCCGGATCCTGCACGTTGACGACCATCCGTTGCTGCGAGAAGGCATCGCCACGGTCATTGGCGCTCAACCGGATATGCAGATGGTGGGGCAGGCAAGCGACGGCCGCGACGCCATCCGCCAATATCGCCACTGCCGGCCCGATATCACGCTGCTGGACCTGCGTCTCCCGGATATGAACGGCACCGACGTGCTGATTGCGATCCGCGCCGAGTTCCCGAACGCGCGTATCATCATGCTGTCGACGTTTCAGGGGGACGTCGAGATCAGGCGCGCCCTCGAAATGGGCGCGCGGGGCTTCCTGCTGAAGAGCATACCGCCGCGAGACATCGTCGTGGCGATCCGCCAGGTGCATGCCGGAAAGAAGTGCGTCCCGCCCGACGTGGCATCACATCTCGCCGAGTACATGATCGAAGACTCCCTCACGGCTCGCGAGGTGCAGATCCTCCAGCTCGTCGCTGCAGGCAATCGAAACCGGGACGTCGCGGACGCATTGTCAATCAGCGAAGACACGGTGAAGGTTCACGTCAAGCACATCATGGAGAAGCTTGGCGCCAACGACCGTACGGACGCTGTCGTGATCGCGGTCCGCCGCGGGATCATCCAGATCTAGGCTCGACACGGCGTGCCCCGGAAGATTAGCGCGGCCGCCGGCGCCGCGCGCCGCCGAGATGCCCTGCGGTCAGTTTTGTGTGCAAGCCCTGGCACATCCTGCGGTCGAGCTTCCTACACGAAAGTAGTACGGATCAATGCCCCACAAGCCGCATGTGGAGCCGGTCGTTCCCAAGTACCTTAAACCCGCTTTGCAGCGCCTCTTTTCCAGTTTTCCGTCGGGACCTCCGGGTTTGGGTCTCCTCATCCTCCGCCTGGTGCTGGCCTGCCACCTGATCACCGAGGGAAGCGCGCGGGTCGCTTTCGCGGCCGAGCGGAGGATCTCGAACCCTGTCGAGCTGATAGTCGAGTCGGCGCTGGCGCTCGCTGGGGCGCTGGTCGTCGCGGGGTTTCTCACACCGGTGGTGCTCACCCTGCTCGCCGTCGTGCTGGCCAGCCTGTCCGGATTTCGAATCCTGTCGCTCGCGCCGGAGCTCACGACCGGCGCGTTCTGGTCGTCGGGTGTCATCGACGCGGCCATCGCCTCCAGCCTCGCGCTGCTCGGCCCGGGCGCGTACTCGATCGACGCGTACCTCTTCGGCCGGCAGGAAGTCGTCATCCCGCCACGCACGTCGCCTCCGATTCGGTAAAACCTGCCTCGCCGGCGGCGGCCGCCTCGCCACGACAGCGGACTCATCACTTTCGTAGTACGGCGGCGCTCCTCGAATGGATGACGCGCGACACGCACGCCGCTCCTACAGTGCGATCCGATCGATGAGCGGCACGCACTGCCCGCGGAGGATGTGATGAGCCACAGCAACGCACCGGCGAACGCGGTCGTCACGGCCTGGCTGATCGTGCGCGCGCTGTACGAGTTGGCCCGCTTCGACGTGATACACGCCTGGTACGGGTTTGCCGGTATCGAGCGGCAGCTCGTCAGCCAGCCGGTCCGCGACCGGCCGGCGAGGGCCGGAAGCGAAGAGGCCGTGTGCGAGGCGGTTGCCCTGGCGAGCTGCCTGTATTGCAAGCCGGTGCTCTGCCTGCAGCGGTCGGCCTGTGCCGCCCGGCTGCTTCGCAGGCGCGGTGTCGCGGCCCGTCTGGTGATCGGGTACCGCCCCGTGCCCTTCTATTCGCACGCCTGGGTTGACGTCGGCGGCCGGGTGGTGAACGACTCTCCGGAGTATCTGAAGCGGCTGCAGATCCTTCACACGATGTAGAGGGAGGGCCATGATGGAGCGTGCCGGCGAGTTCATGTGGTCCGAAGGCTCGGACGATCGCGCGACCGGATCGCGGCTGGTGGCCTGGGACGGCCGCCTCGACAATGGCGGCGACCTCGCCTGGCGGCTCGCGAAACCGCTCTCCGCCACGACGTGCGATGCGGCGCTCGCGCTCGCCGCGTATCAGCGCTCGGGCATCGCCGGGTTGCGCGACATCGTCGGTGACTGGAGCGCGGTCATTCACGATGCGCCCGCTCGCGCCGTGGTCCTGGCGAGCGACTACGCGGGCGTGCGGCCCCTCTATTACCACGCGCGTCCCGGCAAGGTCTTCTGGTCGACCCGCCTCGAAGCCCTCGTGGCCGCCACCGGCATCAGCGCGCTCGACGAGGGGTACATCGGCGGGTTCCTGACGACCGGTGGATGCGCGAACCGGACGCCCTACGCGGGGATCTTCTCCGTGCCTGCCGGTCACGCGGTCAGCGTAACGGCCACGGAGGTCACCGTGCGCAGCTTCTGGACGCCGCCTGCGGGGGACTCGATCCGGTACCACGACGAGCGTCGCTACGACGAGGAGGTGCGCGCGCTGTTCCGGGACGCCGTGACTGTGAGGCTCCAGACCGACGGCCCGGTGGTGGCGGAGCTGAGCGGCGGCCTCGATTCCTCATCCGTCGTGTGCATGGCCAACCATCTGATTCGGACCGGTGCCGTGCCCGCGCCGCGCCTGACGACGGTCAGCTACGTGCACCGTGAGTCCACCGACGTGCCGTTCATGCGTGAGGTCGAAACGTTCTGCGGCATCGACGGCGTGCACCTCTCGACGCACGAACATCCGCTTGTCTCCGAAGCCCATGTCGGGACGGCCAGGCCGGAAGCCTGGGTGCCGCTGCACGAGTCGGCGGCGATGGTGGCCCGCCGGAGTGGCGCGAAGGTATTCCTGACCGGCCAGAGCGGCGACCTCGTCATGGGCAACTGGTTCGACGACAGCGTACAGGTTGCGGCGTCCCTGCGCCGCGGCCGCATCGGCGAGACCTGCGCCCAGGCGCTCGCGTGGAGCAAGGTGCTCAGGGTGCCGATGACCTGGATCCTCTGGCAAGCGGTCCGCACGATGCTCGGTGCCGGTGGTGAGCCGCGCGCCCTGTGCGCCGGCGAGGGGGTCTCGTCGCCCGCGCGGGCGGAGATCTCCATCGACGAGCGCTTCTGGAAGCGGATGGGCCGAGGCGACGCGCACGACGCGTGGTCGAGAGACTGGATGCTGGCGCCCCCGGAACGGCGCAAGCACTTCCAGGCGCTCGCCAGGATGCGCGATCTGCGGACGCTGCAGTTGCCGTCGGCACTGCGAGGCCTCGACTACACGCACCCGTTCGCGCACAGGCCGCTCGTGGAGTTTCTCATGAGCATGCCGGCCGACGTGCTCTGTCGGCCCGGCCAGCCGCGCCGGCTGATGCGTCGCGCCCTTGGCCCCTCCTGGCCGCCGAAGCTCCAGGCGCGGCGATCGAAGAGCTTGTTCGGCGCTCCGTGGAACGAGGCGCTCAGGCCGCTGGCCCTGCGCCTCCTGAATGCGCGCGTCCTGCACGTCGTGGAGCGAGGGTGGATCGATCGGCCGGGCCTCGTGTCCCGGCTGGAAAGACTCACGCAGGGGCTTGCCTGCAACGAGCCACAGCTCCGCCAGATCATCCTGCTCGAACACTGGCTTCGTTGTACCGCACGAGAAGCACAACCTGAAGGCGTTCTCCGAACCGCATGAGTCACGGCGACAAGATCAGAACGTCATTTTCGCAGGAGGAGAGACATGAGCGTCACACACGCGCGCGTCACGTTGGCGGCAGCGATCGAGACAGCATACGAGGCGCCTCGACTGACGGTCATCGGCCGGGCCGTTGACGTCGTGCTCGGGCCTCCCGGCATTGGTTGGGACGGCCCCTACGGAATCACCGAGCCGCAGTTCGAGTTCGAGCCGGACGAGGACCAGCCGTAGCCGCGGGCTCTCGCACTCTCGACGGCCGGCGAATGCCGCTCAACCTGACGCACCCGGTGACAACGCTCATGCCTGAGATCTTGCGGCTGGACGACAACACGGCGATGGCCGACCGGTTGCGGAAGGCCTTGCATCGAGCTGGCTATGCGGTCTCGACCGTCTCATCTGACGCGCAAAGCCTGCGGGGTCTGATGCACGGGCCGATCGAGCTGATGGTGATCGATCTTCGGCTCCCCGGAGGCTCCCGCATCGAGATTCTCCGCCAGGCGCCATCGAAGGCTGCCGGCCGGCCGGCCGTGATTGTCACCGGATTCGACAGTGTCAAGGACGCCGTCGAGGCGATTCGGATCGGCGTCGTGGACGTCGTCGGCAAGCCGGTATCCGACGATGGGCTTCTGCACGTCGTGCACGGCGCCCTGGCGGCCGGCGAACGGTGGCCGCCGGGCCCGGCAGCCGATGGCGCGGTCTTGCTGGAAGCGCATGCAGCCGCGCGATGGTCGCGAGTCGTGGTGCAGCTTATCGACTCGCCTCACGACCCTCGCACCTTCGTTCGATGGGGCGGCTTCGTCGGCGTCTCGCCGCGTGCGCTCCGGAGTTGGTGCCGCGCCGCCGGTCTCGCGCCCCGACGATCTCTGGTCTTCGGCCGGCTGCTGCGCGCAGTCTGCCACGGCGCGGCCGACCGTCAGAGTCTGGCGAACGTGCTCGACGTCGTCGACCGCCGGACCCTGAGCGGATTGTTGGCGCTGTCGGGGTTCGGCGGACCGAATCAGTTTCCCACGAACGCGGGAGAGTTCCTGGATCGGCAGACCCTCGTGACCGATCCAACCCTGCTGCTCGAAGTCAGACGAGCGATGGCGAAGCGGAAGGGTGGACCGGCATTGAAACGGTGTGGCGAAGATGACGGCAGGTGAGCACGCTGAGGACAGTACTGCCTGGTACGCGGTCTGGACACGGGTCCGGCACGAGAAGGTCGTCCAGTCGCAGTTGATGCACAAGCACATCGAGGTGTTCCTTCCGACTGTCTCTCGATGGAGCCGCTGGAAGGACCGCCGCAAGAAGGTCGAATGGCCGCTATTTCCCGGGTACTGCTTTGCCCGATTCGATCCATCGAGCGGCACACTCCCCGTGCTGACGTGCGCCGGTGTCTTGAACATCGTCCGGTTCGACGGCAGGCCGGCCGTCATCTCGGATCGCGAAGTGAACAGTCTCCGCCTGCTCGTGACGCACGAGTGGAAGTGCGATCCGTGTCCGCTCATCGTCGAAGGGACGCTCGTCGAAGTCGTCGACGGGCCGCTGCGCGGCGTCATGGGCCGGCTGCTGCGGAAAGACGCGCGGTCGGCGACGGTGGTCCTCTCGGTCGACTTGATTCAACAAGCCGTCAAGGTGGAAGTTCCCGCCGCCGACATCAGAGCAGCATTCCCCTGAGCGGCTGAACGTCGTCGACGACGGTGCAAGCCATTCAGGGCGGGCACAAATTACTCCATGTTTTCCGCGAAGAATCACTTGATCGCCTGCCACGCCCTGCATATCGTTCATGCCAGATGGTGACGGCGATGTGGACCGTCACCGACGAGACTCCGCAAGCGCCCGTGCGCAATGCCCGTTCACGGCGGACGATTCGGCACGGTCCGAGGGCGCCGCCGGCGGGCACGTGAATCTGAGCGGCCACTCCGGCGGGCACGCCGGCGCTGGTCGCGACTCCTCACCGGCGTGGCTCACGTCCACGCCGGTCCGATGCAGGCGCTCGCGCGTTCGACCCCCTCGAAGCGGTCCGGGCGGGACTCATAGGGCGAAGCTCTCGGCGTGTGCCGAGCGCGTCGACCCGGACGCACCACGGACCGGCGGGTGGTCAGCCGCGGATTCTTCGCCATGTCGGGGTACACATGACTCCAGCCCGCAGCTTGGTGAATGTCCCCTTCCATCGCCCCGCGAGCGATGCGCGCGACCCTCACTGGCCGACGAGGCGGTCCGGAGCCGATTCACCGAGCGAGCCGCGCTGGACGCTGCCCCCGGTGGACGACCCCCCGAAGTCGACGGTTCACCGCTGGTCCACCCTCGCGATCAAGGCGTGCCGGGCCGATCACGATCTGAGGACGCTGTCGGAGTGGGCGTCGCTCGCGGGTCTCAGTTACTCGAGCCTGTGCGAGGCCTGTCGCATCGTCGGACTTCAACCGCACGAAGCGCGCGACTTCGTCCGCGCCTTGCGCGCGCTCTTCTGGGCCTCGATCGAGGAATGTCATCCGCAGGTGCTGCTGGACATCGACGACCGGCGCACGCTGAAGGCGTTCGTGAGGCGGGCAGGTCCGAGCTTTCAGGAGCGACGTCACTCGGTGCACGAGTTCGTGCGCGGACAACGCTTCGTCTCCGCCGACAACGGCGCGGTTCGATTCCTGCTGGCGTCCTTCATCGAGGCGAGCCGCCGTGACGTCCGGACGGCCGAAGCGGAGGCGCGGCCCCGCCGGCCGGTCGCCTCCTGACGTGCGCCGCTCCACGCGAGGCCGCCTTCGTCGGGCGAAAGGGATTGACCATGACCAGAAAGCGAATCGTCTTTGTCGAGTTCCCCGTGTTTTCCGGCGTGGTGCCGCTCGCCTCCGGGTACATGGAGGCGTACTGCCGCAAGGATCCCGAGCTTGCGGCGCAGTACTCGTTCGAGAAGGTCTCGCTGCCGGTGAAGTCGGAGCTCGGCGAGTGATCGCGACCCTCGAGCGCAGCGACGGCGACGTGTACGGATTCTCCTGCTACGTCTGGAACGCGGGCCTCGTGCGCCGGGTACTGAGCCGGCTGCGGTCCGAGAAGCCGGAGGCGCAGTTCCTCCTCGGCGGACCGCAGGTGATGCAGCAGGGCAGCCGTTACCTGCGCCCGGACTGGGAGAACGCGCGCGGCACGTGAGTCAAGCAGAACCGCGCGAGGATGCACAGTGTTTGCGAAACTCGTGCAGCTCGTGGCCGTGTACGAATGGCCCCTGTGTGCGTTCTCTCCACAGCAGGTCGCGATGTCTGCCTTGACCATGGCGTTGCTCGTGCTCGGCGGAGCCGGCGGAGTGCTGAACGCGGCGCTTTCCGACAACATGCGCGTCCTACCCGCTCGGATCCGGTGCAACCCTGACTGGACGCGCCGGCCGACGGTGTGCCTCGGACTGCTTGTGAACGCCGGAATCGGCGCGGCCGCCGCATTCGCACTGGCGTGGGTGTTCATCGATCCTGCCGCCCACGTCGGGGCCCGGAGCAGCACCTCAGTCCTGCGCGTTTTTGGCGCCGGCTTCGTCGTGGGCTTCGTGGCCGCGCGCTGCGCCACCAACGAAACCGACAAATGGTTGCTCCACGCAGCGGTGTGTGCCGCGTCGGCCGCCCCCGCGGCGCACCCGGATGTCATTCGCGTCATTGGCAAGTCGCGGCCGTTCGCCATTCTCAGGATCGCGCAAGACCTCATG
>JBOGIW010000283.1:0-7436 GCA_050748045.1 Vicinamibacterales bacterium
GGTCTGGGGTGATTCAGTCGTCGAGGGCGATCCGGATCGATGAGCCACCATCCCGCGCCCGACGCGCGTCGGCCGCCGGCACTGACGCCGGCCCTGCGCTGGTACGTCGGATCGGTGGCCACGGCCGGCGCCGCGTCGATCGGCGTGTCGATGTGGGCGCTGCCTTTCACGCCGCGCCCGTTCGAGTGGTCGCTCATTGCCGCGGCCGGGGTGCTGGCGGGCACCTACTCGTTGAAGATTCCCGGCGTGGACGTGCGGGTGTCGGTCTCCGACACGTTCTTCCTGGCGCTGGCGGTGCTCTTCGGTCCCGCCCCGGCGACGGTGGGGATGGCCGTGGACAGCGCCATCCTGTCGTGGCGGCGCAAGTACGGGTGGGGGCGCCTCCTCTTCAACGCCACGGGTCCTCCGTTGTCGCTGTGGGTCGCGACCCATGCGTTCTTCCTCCTGGCGGGCGTGCAGCCCCTCGCGTTCGAGGACGCGTCGTTCGGCTTGCTGATTCTCCCGCTCGCCGCGACGACGGCGGTCTGGTTCCTCCTCAACTCGTGGCTGATTGCCGTGGCCGTGTCGCTCGAGGCCGGATCCCGCGCCTTCGACGTGTGGAAGCGGATTGCCATGCTGTACGCCAACTACGCGGCGGCGGCATCGGCGTCGTTCTGCATGGTCATGGTCACGCGCTACGCCGGCCTGACGGCGGCGGCGGCGCTGCTGCCGCTCGTCTTCATCTTCCATCTCACGATTCGGTCCTGGCTGGGACGTCTCGACGACGCGCAGCAGCACGTGGCGAAGGTCGATCGGCTGTATCTGTCGACCGTCGAAACGCTGGCCACCGCCATCGAAGCCAAGGACGGGGTGACGCACGACCACATCCGCCGCGTGCAGATCTACGCGGTCGGGCTGGCGCGGGCGCTCGGCGTCAGCGACGACTCGACGATCAAGGCCATCGAAGCCGCGGCGCTCCTGCACGACACCGGGAAGCTCGCCGTGCCGGAGCACATCCTCAACAAGCCGGGCAAGCTGACGCCGACCGAGTTCGACCGGATGAAGCTGCACGTCGACGCCGGCGCCGACATCCTGTCGGCGATCGAGTTCCCCTACCCCGTGGTGCCTATCGTGCGCTGCCACCACGAGAGCTGGGACGGCACCGGGTATCCGCGCGGCGTGAAGGGCACCGACATCCCGATCGGCGCGCGCATCCTGTCGGTCGTCGACTGCTTCGACGCGCTCACCTCGGACCGTCCCTATCGCCGCGCGCTCAGCGACGAGGCGGCCATTGCCATCCTGACCGAGCGTCGCGGAACGATGTACGACCCGTTGGTGGTGGATGCGTTCGTGCGGGTGCTGCCCGAGATCGCGCAGCGCTCGTTCCCGCCGGCGCCGCATCGGGAAGCCCTGGCGCAGATCAGCCGTGCTGCTGCGTCTCCGGCGGGGACGCCCGCTCCCCCGGCGCCCCCGCCGGATCTCCGTTCCGACGCGCCCGACGAGCTCCTCGCGTTCGTCAGCCTCGCCCGCGTGGTCACGGCCGGCTCGTCGTTCTCCGACGTCCTGTCGCTCGCCAGCGCGCAACTGCGCCGAGTGCTCCCCGACGGCACATGCGCCATGTACCTCCTGCGGGATGGAGGCGAGGAACTGGTCGTGGAACACGCCGCAGGTCCGCTGGCCGGAGCGCTGCGCGGCGCCGTCATTCGCATGAGCCAGAAGCTCACCGGCTGGGTGGCGGCCAATCGCCACACCATCGTCAACTCGGACGCGGCGCTCGATCTGGCGGATCTCGTGCCCGACGCCCGCCGGAGCTGCGTGAGCACTCCGCTCGTCGATGGCGATGCGCTCGTCGGCGTGCTCACCATCTACGCCGACGCGCCGGTGACATTCACCGACGCGCAGGGCCGGATGCTGCAGATGGTCGCGCCGCACCTCGCGCGCATGCTCACGGCCTGCCGCGCCTCCGCCATCAGCGTCAGGACGCCCGCCCCACCCCGGCTGGTCTCCGCCTCCGCCACGCCGGAGCTGCGGGTCGTCTCCGCGCGACAGGCACACGGCGCGTAGGCACGAGCCCCATCACCGTGGCAGCCGCGGCTCCGGTTGTCTTCTAGAATACCGATCATGTGAGAGGTGGTTCGGGGGAGGAACGGCCATGTCAAGTCAAACGCTCGACGAAATCGACCGCCGCATACTCCGTCACCTCCAGGAGAACGCGCGGCTCAGCAACGTCGAGCTCGCCGATCGCGTCGGATTGTCACCGGCACCATGCCTGCGGAGGGTGCGAGCCCTCGAGCGGTCGCAGGTCATCCGAAAGTACGCCGCGCTTCTCGACCCGCTGGCCATCAACCTCGGCGTCACCGTGTTCGTGCAGATTCGGCTCGATCTCCAGGTCGAGGGACGTTTGGAGCTCTTTCAGCACGCCATCCTGCCAAGGCCGGAGGTGCTCGAGTGCTACCTGATGACGGGCGATTCGGACTACCTCCTGCGAGTCATCGTGCCGGACGTGGGCGCGTACGAGCGCTTCCTGATGGAATCGCTCACGCGAATCGAGGGGGTCTCGGGCATCAAATCGAGCTTCGCCCTGAAGCAGGTGAAGTATTCGACGGCGCTTCCGTTGTCGGTCGATCGGGAAACCACACGGGCACGGAGCTCCCAGGCGGCGAAGGGCCCTGAACGACGCAGGGCGAGCACGGCAGGGAGACACAAGGTGGCTGCGGGAACGCGGCGAGCCAGGAAACGTCGCGACAGTGCGTGACTCTCAACGCGCCGTCGGCGCTCCTTCCCGGTTCGCCGGTCCCCCTTTGAATATCACGCCGTCCTTGACCACCACTTCGACATCCGCGAGCGCGGTGATGTTGAAGAGCGGGTTCCCCCGCACGACGATGACGTCGGCCAGCTTGCCCGGTTCGATGGTGCCGAGATCCTGGGCGCGCCCGAGAATGCGCGCCCCGATGCGCGTCGCCGCCGAGATCGCCGCCTCGGGTGCCATGCCCATCTCCACGTGCGCCGTGATCTCCCGCCAGACCGATTCGGTGTTGAAGTTCAGCGGCGTGCCCCCGTCCACGCCGATGCCCATCACGGCGCCCGCCTCGATGAACTGCTTGAGCCCACGCTCCCGCAGGGACCTTTCACGATCGACCGTCCGGAAGTACGGGAGCGTATGCCAGTTCGTGAACGAGCCCTGCATTTCCTCCCAGAGGCCCGGCACGGAGGCGAAGTCTGCCTTGAGCTGCGGATCCTGCAGCCGCTCCGGGAAGTCCACGGTGGCGGGGAAGATCCACGAGCGATGGGTGGCGGTGACGACAACCGGGCGCCCGGCGTTCACGATGTCGCGAATCAGCTCGGCGCTGTAGGGCGGCGTCCGTCCGGCCGAGCCGACGTGGGTGAGCACATCGACGCCGGTCTCGAGCGCGTTGCGCACGTCCGGCTCGTCGTAGACGTGCGCGTGGACCTTGAGGTTGTGCCGCCGCGCCACGGTCACGATGGCGCGCAGATCCTCGCGCGTCAGGCCGGCGTGCGCCTTGATGACGTCGACGCCTGCCGCGGCAAGCTCCTCGGTGTACTGCGCGGCCTGCTCGGGCGTGCGAACCGGATCCTTCCACGCAAATGTGAACGGCTCCTGGCTGCCGGCCCCGCCGGTCCTCCTGATCCACGGACCGCTCATCCACAGCCGTGGTCCCGGGATCTCGTGGCGTGCGACCCGATCACGGACGCGCAGGCTTTCCTTGAGCGGCCCGCCGAGGTCGACGAGCGAGGTAATCCCGGCCATCAGGAACTGCTTCGCCGAGATCTCCATGATGCGTTCCAGGACGCCCCGTTCCGCGACCCACGCCCACCAGCGCGGATACAAGCCGTGCCCGATGTGCATCAGGTGCGAATGCAGCTCGACCAGCCCCGGCATCATCACGCGGCCGCGCGTGTCGACGACTGTCGCGTCGGGCGGGATCCTGGCATCGGCCGCGCGGCCAACCCAGACGATCTTGTTGCCTTCGATGAGAATGGCCGCATGGTGCAGCGGCGGGACTTCATAGCCGTCCAGCAGCATGCCGCCGACGAGCGCCAGCCGCGCCGGTCCCTGCTTCGGCGCCTGGGCGCCCACGGCAACAACGCCGAGCATCAGAAGGGCGGCCAGAGGTCCCGCCAGTCGAGCGCGATATCGATTCCGCATGCCTCGCTCCTGTGTGCGACTACATCCCATCCCCGTGCGTCGAACGCGCCGATGTCCCGCCGGCCCGACTGTTCGCGCTACCGCTCCCTCGACCCGACCGATCTCAAGGGAGCAATCGGTGGCCTCTTGCCGTCCGTCCCGACACTGGCAGGCACCTGCGCGATGATCCGATTGACCGACTCGATCAAGGCGGTCAGATCGGCATTCGTCTCCTCCAGCGCCGCCTGCTGAGCCCCGGTCGGAACCGATGTCGACGCCAGGACCTGGCTCTCGAGCACGCCGATTCGGGCGCGAAGCCCGCCACCTCCGCGCCCGCCTGGAGCGAATCGCGCCCGGATCTCCTGCAGGCCCTGCGTCATGCCGGCGACCTGGGCTGCGGCAAGCCCTTTGGTGGCCTCGAGCCGATCTGACAGTTGCCGCAGCGTCGCGTCGATCTGCAGCGCCCTGTCGTGCATATCGTAAAGTTGCCGCGCCATCCGCTGAAACGTCTGGCGTTCGGCGTCTGTGAGCCTGATCAGGGGATCGCCGGCGACGTCGAGACGCCGCGTGCCCGCGTCATGCCCGTCGATGACGAGCGTCACGCTGTACTCACCGGGCGGGACGAACGGCCCGTCGATCCCATTGCCGATGAAGAGGCTGGAGACCGGGGTCACCGGGACGAGCGGCGCCGTGTGCGGCTGATAGCGCAGGTCCCAGTGGATGCGATTGATCCCCGCCGCCTTCCGATTCGCAAGCGCCTTGTCGTCGAAGCGACGAACGACCTCGCCGGCGGCATCGCGAACGAGCACTTCGATCGAGCGCGGCGCCACCCGCAGGTAGTAGCTGATGCCGGCGCCGAACGCCGGGTTCTGCCCGAAGAACCGCTGCTCGCCCCAGTACTGCTGGTCTTCCGCGAGCCGGAACTGCGTCGCCTTGCGCGGGTCGAAGAGATACGCCGCCTGCGCCAGCGATTCGGCCGCCCGCTGGATCGGCGTGGCATCATCGAGGATCCAGATGCTGCGCCCGTGCGTGGCGAGAATGAGATCGTTCTCTCGAGGGTGGAGCACGATCTGGTAGATCGGCACGGTCGGAAGGTTGCTCCTGACGCGCTGCCAGCGCTCTCCGGCGTCGATGGACACGAAGAGCCCCATCTCGCTTCCGAGGTACAGCACGTCCTGGTTCTTCGTGTCCTGCGTCAGGCACCTCACCACGTGCCCGGCCGGGAGCGTCGCAGCGAGGGACGTCCACGTCGCGCCATGATCGGTCGTTTTGTACACGTACGGCCGGTAGTCGTCGTTGGCATGGCCATCGAACGCCACGTACGCGGTGCCGGCCTCGAATCTGGACGCGACCACGGCGCTCACCGGTGTCTGCGTCGGCACTCCCGGGAACCTCCCGTCAAGACGCGTCCAATGGGCTCCACCGTCTCGAGACATCTGCACGGAGCCGTCGTCGGCGCCCACATAGAGCAGTCCGGCCGTCAGCGGAGACTCGTCGATCGAGGTCAGCGTGGAGTACGCGCTCACGCCGTCGTTTCTCGACAGCCGGATGTCGCGGTTGGCCACACCCATCAGCGTGAGCGCATCGCGATCGATGCCTGCCGTCAGGTCCGGGCTGATCGCTTCCCAGGAGTGACCGCGGTCGGTCGAGCGATACACACGCTCGGTGCCCGCGAGCAGCGTGGCCGGATCGTGCGGCGAGACGAGGAGCGGCGCATTCCAGTTCGCGCGGGAACGCGGCACCTTCGGCACCTGAGCGGTGATCGTCTTGCGCTCGTTGGTCGCACGATCGACTCGCAGCAATCGGCCGGCGGGCGCTTCGATGTAGAGGACGTTCGAATCGGTCGGATCCGCCAGCGCGACCATCCCGTCGTACTCGCCGACCTGGACCCACTCGCCATTGCCAATACCCAGACGGCTGCGAGTGGCACTCGAACCGCCCCACGCCATGTTGTCCTGTAAGCCCCCGTAGACCCGATACGGCGTGTCCATGTCGACGCCGACGTGATAGAACTGACCCAGATCCATGTTGTCGACCGAGGCCCAATGTGCGCCGCGGTCGTAGGAGATCGCGATCCCGCCGTCGTTGCCGTCGATGATGTGGCCTGTGTTCCTTGGATTGATCCAGAACGCGTGGTGATCGACGTGCATGCCGTAGTGCGGCCTGAACGTCCTGCCGCCGTCGTCGGAGATCTCCAGGCCGACGCCTCCGACGTACACGCGCCGCTCGTCCTCCGGATCCACCCGCACGAGGCTGAAGTACATCGGACGCGGATTCGTGCGGCTGATGCGGGCCCAGCTCGCACCGGCATCGTCCGAGCGGTAGAGGCCCCCCTCGCGCTCGTGCTCGACGAGCGCATAGACGTGACGGGGATTCTTCCGGTAGATGTCGAGGCCGATGCGGCCCATCGGGCCCTCGGGAAGCCCGGCGGTCAGCCGCGTCCAGGTGTCCCCGCCATCGCGCGATCCGTAGATGCCGCTGCCAGGACCTCCGCCGTTGAAGCCCCAGGGCGAGCGACGGCGTTGATACGTGGCGGCATACAGCACGCGAGCGTCGGACGGGTCGATCACCAGGTCCGTGGCGCCGGTATCCTCGTCCACGAACAGCACCTGCTTCCACGTCGTGCCGCCATCGGTCGACTTGAACACGCCGCGCTCGCGGCCTGGACCCCAGAGGCTGCCGAGCGCGGCGACCCACACGACGTTCGCGTCACGCCGATCGACGACGATGCGGCCGATGTGCCGTGAGCCGGCGAGACCCAGGTGGCGCCACGTGGTGCCGCCGTCGGTCGACTTGTAGACGCCCTTCCCCCACGAGGAGCTCTGGCGGTTGTTCGCTTCGCCGGTGCCCACCCAAACCACGTCGGGATTGTCGGATTGAATGGCGACCGCGCCGATCGACACGACATCGGGCTCGTCATCGAACAACACCTCCCATGTGATGGCGTTGTTCACGGTCTTCCACAAGGCACCCGTCGCGGTGGCCACATAGAAGACGGCGGGGTTGGGCTCGTACACCGCCAGGTCGTTGATCCGGCCCGACATCACGGCGGGCCCGATGCCGCGGAACTGCAGGGCGTCAAAGATCGAGGCCGGCGCGGGCGCCGGCTGGCGGACAGAGGTGTAGACGAACGAGCCCAGCAGTGCGCTGCCGGCGAGCGCTACCAGCAGCACACGCGCCATCCAGCGCGCTCTCGGAACAGCGGTGCGTCCGATCATCGGATTCTCCGGGTATCGCTCGAGGAAGCCATCGCCGCTGGCGTGCCCGCGTGCGGGCACGAGGGCCGCCGCGTGCCTGCGCTGAGTTGGCG
>JBOGIW010000284.1:0-4931 GCA_050748045.1 Vicinamibacterales bacterium
CGGCGCATCGCCGGTGACTTCCTGCACGGCTTCCGCGCACAGCTCGACGAGCCGCGGATCGAACGGTCGCGGCTCGATCCGCCAGAGGCGGTGCCATTCGACGGCGACGCGGTTGGCGCGTGCCGCGGTCTCTGCCGCCTGGCGCGCCTCGTCGAGCATCCGGGCGAGCACGGGCCCGTCGAGCGCGCGCTGGTCGAGCGACATCTCGCAGACGCCGGGCACCGCCGTGACGATGCCGGGCTCGACCTTCACGACGCCGCACGTGCAGACGACCCCCGCGCCGGGCGCCGAGTGCCGCGTGGCGATCTCGCGGCAGGCGAGCGCCGTCTCCGCCGCGGCGAGGAACGCGTCGCGCCGCATCGGGATCGGCGTCGAGCCGGAGTGCGCGGCCTGGCCGATGAAGCGCAGCAGGTGCCGCTCCACCCCGAACGTGCCGAGGACGACCCCCGCCGGCCGGTTCATCGACTCGAGCACGGGGCCCTGCTCGATGTGCAGCTCCAGGTAGGCCCGCGCGTCCATCGCCTTCAGCGCATGGTGCGCGTCGAGCATGCCGTCGAGGTCGACGCCGTTGTCGCGCAGGGCGTCCTCGAGCCTGATGCCCTGCTTGTCGGTGAGCTCGCGGACCTCGTCGACGACGAGGCTGCCGCCGGCCGCGGACGACCCCAGCAGGCTCCGCCCGAAGCGCGCCCCTTCCTCGTCGGCCCAGTCCACGACCGTGAGCGTCACCGGCAGGCTGGTGCCGGCGAGCATGCGCAGCGCCTCGAGGCCGGCCAGCGCGCCGAGCGCGCCGTCCAGCCATCCGCCGTTCGGAACCGAGTCGAGGTGGCCGCCGACGATGACCGTTTTCG
This sequence comes from Vicinamibacterales bacterium, assembly GCA_050748045.1. GTDB lineage: Bacteria > Acidobacteriota > Vicinamibacteria > Vicinamibacterales > UBA2999 > CAVYVZ01. Next base: position 849 of record JBOGIW010000284.1, read on the forward strand.
GCGACGCGCCCGGCAGCGTGACCCAGTTGTTGCCGGCGGCGTCGGTGGAGACCTCCAGCCCGATCTTCGCGACCTTGTCGCCGAACCACTCGCGCGCCTCGCGCCAGATCGGTCCCCAGGCCACCCGCTGCGCCCCGCTCGACGTCGACGTCCGATCCGCGAGCGCGCGCAGGTTCGCGATCACATCGCCTGATCCCATAGGGCAGATTCTATAATGCCCGCGGAGGGCGAATGAGAATCCTGATCACCGGCGGCACCATCGTCACCGCCTCCGACATCTACCAGGGCGACGTGCTGATCGAGGGCGAGCGTATCACCACGATTGGGACCAGCCTGAAGGTGTCTGCGGATCGGATCATCGACGCCGCGGGCAAGTACGTGCTGCCGGGCGGCATCGACTGCCACACCCACCTCGACATGCCGTTCGGCGGCACGAAGTCGGCCGACGACTTCGAGACCGGGACGATCGCGGCCGCCTTCGGCGGCACGACGTCGATCGTGGACTTTGCCATCCAGTATAAGGGGCAGACGCTGCAGCATGCCTGGGAGACCTGGATGCGCAAGGCCGAGGGGCGCGCCGCCATCGATTACGGCTTCCACATGATCATCACGGATCTCGGCCCGCAGGTCGAGGCGGAGATGGATGCGCTCGTGCGCGAGGGCGTGACCTCGTTCAAGCTGTTCATGGCCTATCCCGGCGTCTTCATGCTGGACGACGCGTCGATCTTCCGCGCGCTGCTGAGAACGGGACAGAACGGCGGCACGATCTGCATGCACGCGGAGAACGGCGGCGTCATCGACGTGCTCGTCCAGAAGGCGCTCGCCGAGGGGAAGACCGCGCCGAAGTACCACGCCCTCACCCGGCCGGCGCGCGCCGAGGCGGAGGCGACACACCGGGCGATCGCGATGGCGGAGATGGCGGACGTGCCGATCTACATCGTGCACCTCTCGGCCCCGGAGGCGCTGGAGATGGTGACCGAGGCGCGCGACCGGGGCCTGCCGGCGTTCGCCGAGACGTGCCCGCAGTACCTGTTCCTGTCGTACGACAACTACGAGGAGCCCGGCTTCGAGGGCGCGAAGTACGTGATGAGCCCGCCGCTGCGCCCAAAGGAAGGACAGGATCGGCTCTGGCGCGGCCTGGCGTTCAACGACCTCCAGGCCGTCTCGACCGACCACTGCCCGTTCTGCATGAAGGAGCAGAAGACGCTCGGCCAGGGGGACTTCTCGAAGATCCCGAACGGCGCGCCCGGCATCGAGACACGCATGACGCTCGTCTACGACGGCGGCGTCAAGACGGGCCGCATCTCGCTGAACCGCTTCGTGGAGCTGACCTCGACGTCGCCGGCGAAGATCTTCGGCATGTTCCCGAAGAAGGGGACGATCGCCCCGGGATCGGACGCCGACATCGTCGTCTTCGATCCGTCGAAGACCTGGAAGATCTCGAAGAAGACGCACCACATGAACGTGGACTACAACCCGTACGAAGGACGCGAGGTCACGGGCGCGACCGAGACCGTGCTCTCGCGCGGGCGCGTGATCGTCGATCGGGGGAGGTTCACCGGCAAGGCGGGCGCCGGCAGCTTCCTGCGACGCGCCGGACGGATGATCTGACGTGTCGATCGAGATCAGGATCCTGCGCGCGGGCGAGGAGGCGGTGCTCGCGAAGGTGGCGCCGGACGTCTTCGGCTGTCCGATCGACGCCGCCGGGGCGAGGTCGTTCCTCCGCGATCCGCGGCTCCATCTCGCCGTCGCGATCGACGCGGGCGTCGTCGTCGGATTCGCGTCGGGGGTGCACTATCATCACCCGGACAAGCCGGTGCCGGAGCTGTTCGTCGACGAAATCGGCGTGGCGCCGACGCCTCAACGGCAGGGCCTCGCCAGCGCCGTGCTCGGCGCACTCTTCGAGCGCGCCCGCGAGCTCGGCTGTGGCGAGGCGTGGGTGCTCACCGACTGACCGAACCCGGCGGCGATGCGCCTCTACGCGTCGGTCGGCGGCATGGCGGCGCCGCACGATCAGGTGATGTGCTCGTTTCGGCTCGATGGCTGATCGACGGCTGGCAGTTCCACGTTCCAGGTTCCGGGTTCCGGGTTCCTGTTCGGAGTTCGGTTCGGCGTTCGGCGTTCGGCGTTCGCGGTTCCGTTCTGAACCGTAAACCTGGAACACCGAACCGGAACCCAGAACCTGGAACACGGAACCAGAATCCAGAACCGGAAACACGGAACCGGAACCCAGAACAGAACCCGGAACAAGAACCCGGAACCCGGAACCCAGAACTGCTACGTGTGTCGCAGCCCCTCGAGCGGCTCGACGCGGGCGGCTCTCCACGCAGGCCGCACGCAGGCGGCCAGCGCCGCGCCGAGCAGCAGCGCGGTTGAGCCGGCCACGGCCGCCGGGTCGCCGACGCCCGTCTGGAACAACACGGCCTGCAGCAGCGCTCCGGCGGCGCGGGATCCCGCAAGGCCGATGGCGACGCCGATCGCCACGAGTGTGACGCCTTGCAGCGTGACGCGCTGCGCCAGCGTCGCGGGGCGCGCGCCGAGCGCGAGACGGATCGCCAGCTCCCGGCGGCGCTCGTTCACCACCCAGGTCAGCAGCCCATAGACCCCCACTGCCGCGAGCACTCCCGTCAGGACGGCAAACGCCGAGAGGACGAACATCAGCAGCCGCGGCTCCGCCGTCGCCTCGCGCATCCGCTCGTCCATCGTCCGCGTGTCGCCGAGCGCGAGCGCGGGATTCGTCTGCCGCACGGCCGTGCGCACGGCCGCGGCCAGCGCCGCCGTATCGGGTCCCCGCAGCACGAGGCTCATCGCGCTGAAGGGAAACTGCCGCGACGAATGATAGATCGCCGGCTCCATCGGCTGACCGATCGGCGCCTGCTGGATGTCGCCGACGACGCCGACGATGGTGAAGGGGGCGCCGCGCAGCATCAGGTTGCGCCCGAGCGGCCCGATGGCCCCGGCGAGACCCGTGAGCCTGCGGCCGAGCGGATCCTCGCCAGGGAAGTAGCGCCGGGCGAACGTCTGGTTGACCACGACAACCGGCTGGCCCTTCGGGCCGTCGTGCGGCGTGAAGAGCCGGCCCGAGACGAGCCGCGCGCCGAGCGCCTCCACGTAGCCGTCGCTGACACTGTGCGTCTGCGCCATCATCTCTTCGCCCTGGCGCGCCGGCGGGCGGCCTTCGACGTTGAACGAGATCCGCCAGCCGGCCTGCAGCGGCAGGAAGTTCGATGCGCCGGCCGCCACGACGCCGGGCTGCCGCCGGATGCGATCGAGGAGGGTCGCGTAGAACTGCTCCGCGTCCGCCCAGTTCTTCGACGTGATGCCGGGAAGCTGCAGGCTCGTCGTCAAGACCCGATCGGAGACGATGCCGGTCGGCGCCGTCATCATCCGGCTCACGCTCTGCACGAGGAGCGCCGAGGCGACGAGCACCGTGCTCGCCAGCGCGACTTGCGCGACGACGAGCGTGCGGTTCCAGTAGTGGCTGTGCGCGCTCGTGGCGCTGCGGCTGCTCTCGTTGAGCGCGTCGGCGGCGCGCGTGCGCGACACCACGATCGCCGGCACGACGCCGAAGAGGAGCGCCGTGCCCGCCGCCACGACGATCGCGAAGCCGAGGAGACGGAGGTCCACCCCGACCTCGTCGAGCCGGGGAATGGCGACCGGCATCGCGGCGATGGCCACGCGCACGAGCGCGACGGCGCCGACCGTGCCCGCGATCGTGCCTGCCGACGCGAGCAGGAGGCTTTCGACGAGCATCTGGCGCACGAGGCGGGCGCGCGACGCGCCGAGCGCCGCGCGGATCGCCATCTCGCGGCCGCGCACGCCCGCGCGCGCCAGCAGCAGGCTCGCCACGTTGATGCACGCCGTGAGGAGCAGGAGACCGACGGCGCCGAGGAGCACGAAGAGGGCCGGCCGGTAGTACCCGAGCATGTCGTCGAGGAGCGGCACGGGCCGCGCGCCCCAGCCTCTGTTGGTCGACGGGTTCTCCTTGCCGAGCCGGCTCATCAGCGCCCCGAGCTCGCCGGCGGCATCCTCGGGCGTTCGGCCGGGCTTCAGCCGCGCGACGGCCTCCATGAAGTGCGCCGC